>NZ_MLHS01000040.1 GCF_001999335.1 Rodentibacter sp. Ppn85
CGTTAAGCAAATTCAATGGAACAAAGGAAATAAGGAAAAGCAGGGAGCCTTTTTCTTTGCCTTCTTTCTTTTGGGCAAGCAAAAGAAAGGAGGTCGCCCTTTCGGGCAAAATCCGAAACTAAAGTTAATGATGTTTATGATTCTTAATATCCGCCACCTTATGCGCCCGATAAATCGCATTAATCGCATGAACCAAGGCTAACGCTGATGATTCCACAATATCCGTTGCCAAACCGACGCCGTGGAATTTTCTGCCTTCGTGTTCCACCACAATATCCACTTGCCCTAAGGCTTCCGCACCTTCTCCCTTAGCGGTTAAATTATAGTGGGACATTTTGATGTCTAAGCCGGTTAAGTTTAAGATGGCGTTATATACCGCATCCACAGGTCCGTTACCACCAATAGAGGAAGTACTTAATTTTTCGCCGTCTAATCGTAATTGAACGAATGCCGTTGCCGGATATTCCTTGGTAGAATGAGCGGAAAGCTTATCCAACACTAAGCGATCCTCGTCACCTTGTTGCATATCGATAAATGCTAAGGCTTCTAAATCGTAGTCGAATACTTGTCCCTTTTTATCCGCCAATTTTAAGAAGGAATCATATAATTTATCCAAATCATAATCTTGCTCGGTGTAGCCCATATCGCTCATATGACCTTTTACTGCGGCACGACCGGATCGGGCGGTAAGGTTTAATTTTTCCTTCTTCAAACCAATACTTTCCGGCGACATAATTTCGTAAGTATTTTTGTTTTTCAACATACCGTCTTGGTGAATACCGGAGGAATGGGCAAAGGCATTGGCGCCTACAATTGCCTTATTCGGTTGGATCGGCATATTGCATAATTGGCTGACCATTTGGCTGACACGATGGATTTCTTGCGTATTAATGCGGGTATCCACGCCAAACAGTGCTTGGCGAGTTTTAATCGCCATGACTACTTCTTCAAGCGCGGTATTACCTGCACGTTCACCAATACCATTGACTGTACACTCAATTTGGCGTGCACCATTTTGTACGGCAGTTAGGGAATTGGCAGTTGCCATACCTAAGTCATTGTGGCAATGCACGGAAATAACGGCTTTATCAATATTCGGTACGCGATTACGCACTTGGGCGATAATATTGCCGTATTCTGTTGGTAAGCAGTAACCTACGGTATCGGGGATATTGACTGTTGTCGCACCTGCATTGATGGCTGCTTCCACAATACGACAAATATTATCAATACCAGTGCGGCCGGCATCTTCGCAGGAAAATTCTACATCGTCAGTGTAATTGCGGGCTCGTTTTACCGCAGCGACCGCCATTTCCACGACATCATCAAAAGTGCGTTTTAATTTAGCTTCCACGTGTAATGCGGAACTGGCAATGAAGGTGTGAATACGAAAGACCTCCGCGACTTTTAATGCTTCGTAGGCGGCATCAATATCTTTATCAACCGCACGGGATAAGGCAGCCACGCGTGAATGTTTAATATGGCGGGCGATCGTTTGTACTGATTCGAAATCCCCCTGCGAGGATACCGGAAAACCTACTTCCATGACATCCACCCCTAAACGTTCCAACGCCAAGGCAATTTGCAATTTTTCTTTTACTGTCAAGCTCGCTTTTAATGCTTGTTCGCCGTCACGCAAGGTTGTATCAAAAATAATTACGCGATCTGTCATAATAATATCCTTCTAAAATCACTCCGAAAGTGCGGTTGTTTTGGCAAAATTTTTTAAACAAAAACCCGCAATTCTATGAAGTGCGGGTTTATCAAAAAGAGGATTTATATTTAATTGTTTTTCATCCACAACTTAGCCGCACAAAGAATGTGTGAGCAGCAGGTTGAGAGATAAAGAAACAGAAGAAAACATAAAAATCCTATCAAAATTTGTTGTAAAACGTTTGTTATGTTACGAATAAATAAGAAACTGTCAAATGATTTTTTAGCGTTTTATCTCTGTTGTTGTGTTATTGATAACATATGGGTAGTTAAATTATCTTTTTATATTTTTGTTCTCAGAATAATATTCTGTTGTTTGGGGTTGGGAAGCTGTTTTTTCTCTGTCTTTTATTTATTTTTAAGCGTGTAAAAAAATCATCAGATTTTATTCTTTTTACGATCTTTCTCGCAAAAATGCGGTGAAAAACTCGCGAATTTTTAAGTTACTTGAATAATTAGCGATTTATTGCAGAAAAGGATGATGAACATAATGACACATATCAATGAAACTTTACTTCGTTTGATGCAGATACCCAAATTAGGTGGTGTGGCGATTAATAAAATTTTGTCAGCCATGACATTAGATGATTTGCTGAACGCAGATGAAAACGTTTTTCGCCAAATGGGATGGGGGGCGATTCAGATTCGTCGTTGGTTTAAACCAGAAAAAAAATTTATGGAATCAGCTCTCGTTTGGGCGGAGAAAGAAGGGAATTATTTGGTGAACTATTTTTCACCCTTTTATCCTTTTTTGTTAAAGCAAATTGGAAGTTTTCCTCCTATCTTGTTTGTTAAGGGGAATGCGACGGCAATTTCACAGCGTCAAATAGCGATGGTAGGCAGTCGTTATTGTACGTCTTACGGCGAATATTGGGCAAAGTATTTTGCTACAGAGCTCTCTTTTGCTGGTTTTACCATTACAAGCGGATTAGCATTAGGTATTGACGGATATTGTCATCAAGCGGTGGTGGATGTAAAGGGGCAGACCGTTGCCGTTTTAGGTAGCGGATTGGAGGAAGTTTACCCTGCAAAAAATAGACGGCTTGCCGAACAAATTTTGGAAAATAATGGTGCGTTGGTTTCTGAATTTGTGCCGAATCAGCCCCCAATTGCAACAAATTTTCCCCGTCGCAATCGTATTATTAGCGGTCTTTCTGTGGGAACGTTGGTGGTTGAAGCAACAGAAAAAAGCGGTTCTCTTATTACTGCACGCTATGCGTTAGAGCAAAATCGGGAAATTTTCGCCGTACCGGGCAATATTCAAAGTGAGTTTAGTCAAGGCTGTAATCTTTTGATTAAACAAGGTGCAATGCTGGTAGAAAATGTGAAGGATATTTTAGAAACCTTGTATCAACATTCTATTCATAGTCAAACGGAGATTGATTTTAGCCGAATTGAAAGTCAAAATTATACTCCGTCAACGAACTCTCATCAGTTAACCGAAACGCCAAGTCATCCTAAACTTTATGCCAGAATTGGCTATACCCCTGTGAGTATTGATGATCTCGCACAAGAGTTCGGTTTGAACGTAGAGGTATTGTTAGTGCAACTTTTAGATTTGGAATTACAGGATTTAATCCTCAATGAAAATGGACTTTATAAACGTGTGTAAAAATATGTTAAGATAGCGACCGATTTTATTGAGGATAAACCATGTTAGCTATTATTTCCCCTGCAAAAACCTTAAATTTTGAAAGTGCGGTCAGAAAATTTTCTTTTTTTCAACCGCACTTAACCGATTATAGCGAGCAATTAATTGAAATTTGCAGACAGCTTTCGCCGCAAGATATTGCTTCATTAATGTCTATTAGCGATAAACTTGCCGGTTTAAACGCAGCCCGTTTTACCGAGTGGACGAAAGAACACAATGAACAAAATTCTCGCGCGGCTATTTTTGCTTTTAAAGGTGATGTTTATACCGGATTGGAGGTAGAAACTCTATCTGATGAAGATATTGGTTTTGCTCAATCTCATCTTCGTATGTTGTCGGGGTTATATGGTTTACTTCGACCTCTTGATTTAATGCAACCTTATCGCTTGGAAATGGGGACAAAATTAACGAATGCCAAAGGTAAGGATCTTTACGCCTTTTGGGGTGATGTGATTACCCAATCCGTGCAACAAGCGCTTGATGAGCAGGGAGATAATGTGTTGGTAAACCTTGCTTCCGATGAATATTATAAGTCCGTAAAAGAAAGCCGGCTTCAAGCGCACATTGTAAAACCGATTTTTTTGGATAATAAAAATGGTCGCTATAAAGTTGTTAGTTTTTATGCGAAGAAAGCTCGAGGATTAATGTGTCGTTATATGATTCAAAACCGTTTAACCCGGGTTGATCAATTAAAAGACTTTGATTTGGGGGGATATTGGTTTGATGCAACGGCTTCTACTGAAAATGAATTTGTATTTAAGCGAGACCATGATGAATAAAATTCTTGTTATTTTGACCGCACTTTTGCTTTCGGCTTGCGTAGGCACGCCTTCTCAATTGGAGGTACCGAATCAAATTAAATATCACAGTAAAATTTACCGCATGGCTAGCGGGCAAGATTTAGGCTCTGTGGCTCGTTATATTTATTTGAGTAAGCCCGATACCTTAGAAAAATGGCAATCCCAGATAGAGTTGTTATTGGATCGTAATAAACAACATCGTGATATTAAAGAACGTATTACGTTACGTGAACGGATTTATCGTAATACAAATGTTGTATCATTCAAATTGATTCCGATTAGAAATGAAAAAACAAAGAAAAATGAAGGGTTGAAGGGCTATGTCGTTTATACGCCTACGGATAAGGAGCCTTCTTGGCAAGTGAATATCATGATGGGAAAAAATGTTCCTCAATGCGGTTTTGTTCAATTTCAGTATTCACAAAAAGTAAAAAATAGCCGACGCTTAAATAATAAAAAAGCGTTACAGCATTTAAAGAAATATTTGATTGATAAAGAAATGAAAGTCTTAGGAAAAATGGATTGGCAATGGTATTGCCAAAATCTAAAGTAGCCTGGAGTAAAAGTATATTTAGAACAAGGGATAAGATTTCTCAAATTTTTATAGAGCAGTATGTTTGAATGGTGTAATCTTGACAACGTTTCCGATTGATTAAATTAACTTAAGCAGGTGGTATATGATTAAAAAAATAGCAGTATTAACCAGTGGTGGTGATGCGCCCGGCATGAATGCCGCGATCCGTGGCGTAGTGCGTTCAGCATTATCGGAAGGCCTGGAAGTATTCGGTATTTATGACGGATATCAAGGCTTATATAACAACAGAATTAAGCAATTAAATCGCTTTAGCGTGTCCGATATTATTAATCGTGGCGGTACATTTTTAGGCTCTGCGCGATTCCCTGAGTTTAAGGATGAATCGGTACGGACGAAATGCGCCAAGATTTTACGTTCACACGGTATTGATGCATTAGTGGTCATCGGTGGGGACGGTTCTTACATGGGGGCAAAACTTTTAACGGAGGAACATGGTTTTCCGTGCGTGGGTATCCCCGGTACGATAGATAATGACGTGGCAGGAACGGATTACACTATTGGCTATCAAACAGCACTACAAACGGCGGTAGAAGCTATTGACCGTTTGCGTGACACTTCAAGTTCTCACCAACGTATTTCGATCGTAGAAATTATGGGACGTCACTGCAGTGATTTAACTATTTCTGCCGGTATTGCAGGGGGCTGTGAATATATTGTAGCTTCTGAGGTGGAATTTAATCGCGAAGAGCTTATTCAGCAAATTGAAAGTAGCATTATGCGAGGTAAACGCCATGCGATTGTTGCGATCACGGAGTTAATTACCGATGTTCATTCTCTTGCAAAAGAGATTGAAGCGCGAGTTAACCAAGAAACCCGTGCAACCGTATTAGGACACATTCAACGTGGGGGGACTCCTTGTGCTTTTGACCGTATTTTGGCTTCACGTATGGGGGGGTATGCGGTAGATATTCTCCTTCAAGGTAAAGGCGGTTACTGTGTAGGTATTCAAAATGAGCAACTTGTTCACCACGATATTATTGATGCAATTAATAATATGCGGCGTGAATTTAAACAAGATTGGTTACAAATGGCGAAACGCCTAGAGTAATAAAAATAAAAGTGCGGTTGTTCTTACAACCGTATTTTTAATCGGCAAGTAAAGTTTTAAAAAAGCGCTTTTAAAAGTGAGACTTGCTGTTGATAAATTCATATGTTTTTATAACATAAAAATGTGATTTCCCTTTGACTATTTTCGTTACAACAGGTAATATTCACGCCCTATGCAAAAGGTAAAACTACCCTTGACCGTTGATCCGGTTAAAGACGCACAACAAAGGATTGATTATGAAGGCTATTATTCTATTAATCAATTGGTGCGTTTGGCTGAATCCGCGGTAAATGTGCTTAGCGATGCACAGGTAACATTATCGTTTTATATTGATCCGCAAAAATTAGCGGTGATGAAAGGTAAAGCACAGGTTGAGGTTGAATTAGAATGTCAGCGTTGTGGGGAACCTTTCAAACAGAAATTGGAATGTGAATTTACATACAGTCCGGTGGTTAATTGGGATCAAGCTGATGTATTGCCCGAAATTTATGAACCGATCGAATTAAATGAGTTTGGTGAAATAGATTTACTTGGCACGGTGGAGGATGAGTTAATTTTAACTCTACCGCTTGTACCGAAGCATTCATCTGAACACTGTGAAGTGTCCGCGCAGGAACAGGTTTTTGGCAAATTGCCAGAAGAATTGGCAAAAAAACCGAACCCGTTCGCTGTATTAGCTAATTTAAAGCAAAAGTAAATTAAATTTAATTTAGGAGTATGGCCAATGGCTGTTCAACAAAATAAAAAATCTCGTTCACGTCGTGATATGCGTCGTTCACACGATGCGTTAACTACCGCTGCAGTATCAGTGGATAAAGCAAGCGGTGAAACTCATTTACGCCACCACGTAACTGCTGACGGTTACTACCGTGGTCGTAAAGTGATCAATAAGTAATCTTTTTACTTACAGGTATTCACTTGACTCGTCTAACCTTAGCGTTAGATGTGATGGGCGGGGACGTTGGTCCCCGTATTACTATCCCCGCATCTCTTCTTGCATTGGAAAAAAATCCAAGGCTTTCTTTACTTCTATTTGGTGATAACCAACAGATTTTTCCTTTGTTAAAAGATTGCTCTAAAGCACTTTTAGATCGTGTACAAATTCGACATTGCACAAGGGTTATTGATAACCACCAAGGTATTTCTTACGCTTTACGTCATAGTAAAGGTACTTCCATGCGTTTAGCACTTGAAGCGGTTAAAGACGGTTTGGCACAGGGTTGTGTTAGTGCGGGAAATACCGCTGCATTAATGGGATTGTCAAAGATTTTATTGCAGCCGCTTAAAGGTATTACTCGCCCGGCTTTAGTTTCAATGATTCCAACTATTGGAGGGGAAAAATCTGTAATGTTGGATTTGGGGGCGAACGTTGAATGTAATGCAGAAAATCTTTATCAATTTGCTATAATGGGAAGCATTTTCGCAGAGCATAGACTGAATTTAGTTTATCCCCGAATTGGATTATTAAATATTGGCGTTGAAGAAATTAAAGGACATCAATTTATTCGTGATGCGGCAAATCTATTAGAAAAATCGACCGCACTTAATTATATCGGGTTTATTGAAGGCGATTTATTACTAAACGGCAAAGCGGATGTGATTGTTAGTGATGGTTTTTCAGGAAATATTGCATTGAAAACTTTAGAGGGGGCAGCGAAAAATGTGTTGTCCCTATTTAACGAACAACCAAAACACCGTTATTTAAAATCCGTTTTTTCGTGGGTGGTTCGTCATTTGTTTCAGACAGGCTATCAGCGGTTGAAACATATTAACCCCGATGAATATAATGGTGCATCACTTATCGGCTTAAATTCAGTAGTGGTAAAAAGTCACGGGAGTGCAAATGTGAACGCCTTTGCTCACGCCATTACTGAGGCGGTTTTTCAAGCCCGCCTGCAATTTCCGGAAAAAATATTGGCGGGCTTGGCACGTTATTAATGACTTAATTTATTTGATTATGAATAGCAGAATTTTATCTACCGGTAGCTATTTACCGAGTCGTATTCGCACCAATGCGGATCTTGAGAAAATGGTTGATACTTCGGACGAATGGATTGTTACTCGTTCAGGTATTCGTGAACGTCGTATTGCCGATGAAAATGAAACTGTAGCAACGATGGGTTTTGAGGCTTCCAAAAAAGCGATTGAACATGCCGGAATTAACCCTCAACATATTGATTTAATTATTGTTGCTACCACCAGTAGCTCTCATGCTTATCCGAGTGCTGCTTGTCAAATTCAAGGGTTGTTAGAAATTGATGATGCTATTTCTTTCGATTTAGCCGCCGCTTGTACCGGTTTTGTTTATGCGTTAAGTGTTGCTGACCAATTTATTCGTACGGGCAAAGTAAAAACAGCTTTAGTAGTGGGATCTGATCTTAACTCTCGTAAATTAGATGAAACAGATCGTAGCACGGTTGTATTATTTGGTGATGGCGCAGGTGCTGTAATTTTAGAGGCAAGTGAACAAGAGGGGATTATCTCTACCCATCTACACGCCTCCGCAGATAAACACAATGGGTTAGTTTTACCTCAACCTGAGCGTGGTGTGGAAAAATCCGGTTATATTGAAATGCAAGGTAATGAAACCTTTAAACTTGCGGTGCGTGAACTTTCCAATGTGGTTGAAGAGACCTTAGCCGCAAATAATTTGAATAAAGAAGATTTAGATTGGCTTGTGCCACATCAAGCAAATTTACGTATTATTAGTGCAACGGCGAAAAAACTGGAAATGCATATGTCGCAAGTGGTTGTTACGTTAGATAAATATGCGAATAATAGTGCGGCAACGGTACCGGTGGCATTGGATGAAGCAGTTCGTGATGGTCGTATTCAGCGAGGTCAGTTGCTACTATTAGAGGCCTTTGGCGGTGGTTGGACTTGGGGTTCGGCGTTGGTGCGTTTCTGATAATTCTGTTAGAATCGCAGTGAAATTGTTGGAAAGTGCGGTTAAATTTGACCGCACTTTTTAATATATGTAATCATGAATGCCGGTTTTTATCAAAAAAATATTTCAATTTAGAATAAATAGGAAAACAGAATGAAAAAATTTGCAATGGTCTTCCCAGGGCAGGGATCTCAGAGTATCGGTATGCTTGCTGAGCTTGCCACCGAATATCCGATTGTTATTGAAACCTTTAAACAAGCTTCTGATGTGCTTGGCTATGACTTATGGCAACTTGTTCAACAAGGTCCGGTAGAAGAGTTAAATAAAACATGGCAAACCCAGCCTGCACTTTTGGCGGCATCCGTTGCGATTTATCGTGTATGGCAAGAAAAATATCCGCAATTTAAGCCGGAAGTGATGGCCGGTCATAGTTTAGGCGAGTATTCCGCATTAGTTTGCGCGGGTGTACTGAATTTTCAAGATGCCATTAAATTGGTGGAATTACGTGGTAAATTAATGCAACAAGCAGTACCTGAAGGCACTGGTGCTATGTATGCGATCATCGGGTTAGATAATGAGTCTATTATTAATGCTTGTAAACAGGCTGAACAAGGCGAAGTGGTGTCTGCTGTGAATTTTAATTCACCGGGACAAGTGGTGATTGCAGGAGCGAAGGCGGCGGTAGAACGTGCTGCCGCATTGTGTAAAGAGGCAGGTGCTAAACGTGCATTGCCGTTAGCAGTGAGCGTACCATCACATTGTGCATTGATGAAACCGGCGGCGGATAAATTAGCAACTACCTTAGAAACAATAGTGGTGAATATTCCGGAGATCGCAGTAATTAATAATGTTGATGTCGCAACAGAATCTGAAAGTGCCGCTATTCGTACGGCTCTTATTCGCCAGCTTTACAGTCCGGTACGTTGGACGGAAACGGTAGAAAAAATGGCGCAAGACGGTGTACAGGTATTGCTGGAAATAGGTCCCGGTAAGGTATTAAACGGATTAACAAAACGTATCGTGAGTGATTTACAGGCAACATCGGTAAATGATCCTGTATCACTTAATTCGCTTGAAGAACTATTAGTATAGAGGAGAGAAAAATGCAAGGTAAAATTGCGTTAGTAACGGGGGCAACGCGTGGTATTGGTCGTGCGATTGCCGAAGAATTGGTTTTAAAGGGCGCATTTGTAATTGGTACGGCGACTTCTGAAAAAGGCGCAGAAACTATTTCAGCATACTTGGGTGAAAAAGGTAAAGGTCTAGTATTAAACGTGGCGGATAAAGTCTCTATCGAAACGATGTTGGAACAAATTAAAAATGACTTTGGCGACATTGATATTTTGGTGAATAATGCAGGTATTACACGTGATAATTTACTCATGCGTATGAAAGATGATGAATGGTTTGACATCATGCAAACTAATTTAACTTCGATATATCATCTTTCTAAAGCTATGTTGCGTTCAATGATGAAAAAGCGTTTTGGCCGTATTATTAATATTGGTTCTGTCGTTGGTTCAACGGGAAATCCGGGACAAAGCAACTATTGTGCGGCTAAAGCCGGGGTGGTTGGTTTCTCAAAAGCATTAGCAAAAGAGGTCGCATCTCGTGGAATTACCGTAAATGTTGTAGCACCGGGTTTTATTGCAACTGATATGACAGAAGTATTAACGGATGAACAGAAATCAAGCATCCTTGCTAATGTACCGGCAGGGCGTTTGGGTGAAGCGAAAGATATTGCGAAAGCCGTTGCGTTTTTGGCATCTGATGATGCGGCCTATATCACCGGCACGACTTTACATGTAAATGGCGGGCTATATATGAGCTAATTCCTTGATGGAAATAGTTATTTTTTGTTAGGCGATTTCTCCTTATAAAATCATAGCCAAAGATTTTAGATAATGTTAAAATCAGCCACGCAACATAATTTAGTTATGCCTTGAATGTATAAAAGGTATATCGTTATTTTCTCTGTATGTATTTTACTTGTGATTTTGTGGTGCGACCACTTATGAAAAGATTGCAAGAATGTTAAAAATTCATACACTAACCGCTCAGCAATGAGTTATAACAACATAGGAAAAACAAATGAGCATTGAAGAACGCGTAAAAAAAATCATCGTTGAACAATTAGGTGTCAAAGAAGAAGATGTGAAACCTGAAGCTTCTTTCGTTGAAGATTTAGGTGCGGACTCTTTAGATACAGTTGAATTAGTTATGGCTTTGGAAGAGGAATTTGATATTGAAATTCCGGATGAAGAAGCTGAAAAAATCACAACTGTTCAATCTGCAATTGATTACGTTCAAAATAATCAATAATTTCAAGTCGGGCGACCTTTTTAGGTCGCCTGATTTTCTTACCTAAAATTCCCTTTAAATAGACCGCACTTTCCTTTTATAAAATTTGATCTAAATTAGTTTTTCATTAAATTCTTCAAAAAGTACTTATTGAGAATATGGTTTTATACTTCAGAAGGAGTATGATTCGCAAAGTTTTTTAATTTTTGAGGTATTTTATGCTTTATTTAGAATTTTTATTCTTACTTTTAATGCTTTATGTAGGAAGCAGGTTCGGCGGTATTGGACTCGGCGTAGTATCCGGAATCGGGCTTGCTATTGAAGTATTTATTTTCCGTATGCCGGTGGGTAAAGCTCCTATTGATGTGATGCTTATTATCCTTGCGGTGGTAACTTGTGCGGCAATATTGGAAGCCGCAGGCGGTTTAAAATTTATGTTGCAAATTGCCGAACGTATTTTGCGTAAAAATCCAAAACGTATCACATTACTTGGACCTATAGTGGTTTATTTCTTGACGTTTATGCTTGGAACGGGGCATTCCGTTTATACTATCATGCCCATCATTGGGGATGTCGCATTAAAAAACAAAATTCGTCCGGAACGTCCGATGGCTGCATCTTCTGTGGCTTCACAGCTTGCCATCACCTCCAGTCCGTTATCTGCTGCGGTCGTATTTTATTTAGGTAAAATCACGGCAATGCCGGGTTTTGAACATATCAGCTTGTTGGATATTATTTGCGTAACCGTCCCGGCAACTTTTGCCGGTACTATCGCCCTTTCTTTATACAGTATGCGCCGTGGTAAAGAGTTGGAGCAAGATCCTGAGTATCAACGTCGTTTGCAAGACCCGGTATGGTGTGAGCGTATTTTAAACACGACGAGTACGACGTTAAATGAAACGCTCCCGCAAGGTGCGAAAAAATCCGTTTATTTGTTCTTGCTCGCTTTGGTTACTATTGTCGTTATTGCGATGGTACCGGAAATTCGCACCATTGGCGGGGGTAAAGCCGTTTCAATGTCTCTCATTATTCAAATGATGATGCTATGCTTTGGCGGGATTATTTTACTTAGTACGAAAACAAATCCACAAATTGTGTCAAACGGTGTAGTGTTCAAATCCGGAATGGTAGCCGCTATTGCAATTTACGGTATCGCATGGATGAGTGATACTTACTTCCAATATGCAATGCCTGAATTTAGAGCTGCGATTACCGATATGGTGAAAACTTATCCTTGGACATTCGCGCTGGCGTTATTCGCTGTATCCGTGGTGATTAACAGTCAAGCAGCAACAGCGGTAATGTTACTTCCTGTTGGAATTTCTTTGGGTATTTCTGCTCCAATCTTAGTGGGGTTAATGCCGGCTACTTATGCTTATTTCTTTATTCCAAACTACCCTTCGGATATTGCCACAGTAAATTTTGACGTCACAGGTACAACCAAAATCGGTAAATACTATTTTAACCACAGTTTTATGGTGCCGGGTTTAATCGGTGTGTTAGTCGCTTGTTTAGTTGGTGTAACAGTCGCTGAACTTGCTATCCGCTAAGCTCCTTTTATTTTCAATCGAAGCACCTTTTCTTTGGAGGTGCTTTTTTCATTTAAGTATTGAAAGTGCGGTCATCTTTCGCCGCATTTTTAATTTTTTTGATAGAACTCGTTTTTTTGAAAAATATCTGCTTTTGTACAAGTAAAGGCAGAGAAAAATTGGAAAATCATTAACACAGAATAGTAAATAAACTCTATTCAAAAGAATAGCCTTTAGTATTAAATCTGTTAGGGAATATTCTCAATAAAGATGAATAAAAAAGCCCTTTCAAAATTTGAAAGGGCAAAATATTTGGAGTCATACTATGAATTGTTGAATAAACAAATCAGGTATGAGTAGGCATTATAGTAATATTTAAAATAAATGCAACATTTTATTAACAATTAATTGTGTGGATTACGGGTATTGGTGTTCACTAAATTACGCACTAAGAGTGCGTATTCTAAATTGATATCTTGTGGAATGTCTAAGAACACGAAATGTCCGTCACCTAATGCGGCTTCTAGTTGTTCATTTTTTCGATTTAGCATTCTTTCAATTTTAAAATTGATATTACCTTGCGGTGTCATCATTTCCACCTCATCACCAAGTAAAAATTTATTTTTTACTGCGACTTCCGCCATGCCTTGTTCATTACGTTTTCCGGTAAATTCTCCGACAAATTGTTGGCGATCGGAAATAGAATAGCCGTATTCATAATTTTGATATTCATCATGTGTATGACGGCGTAAGAATCCTTCGGTATAACCTCGGTGTGCGAGAGATTCTAAGGTATCCATCAAACTTTCATCGAAAGGTTTACCTGCCACGGCATCATCAATAGCTTTTCGATAGACCTGCGCTGTGCGGGCGCAATAATAGAAAGACTTGGTTCGACCTTCAATTTTTAAGGAATGTACGCCAAGTGCGGTGAGTTTTTCTACATGTTGTACGGCACGCAAATCTTTTGAATTCATAAAATAAGTGCCGTGTTCGTCCTCAAAGGCGGTCATTTGTTCATCCGGCTTTTGTGATTCCGTATAGAGAAATACTTTGTCCGTCACTGTTCCTTCACCGAGTGTCGGTGCAACATTTTTGACCTCGATTTGTTGTGCCGGATCAATTTTCGGCACAATATTACCAACTTCATCAACCGTACCTTCTTCCATTTTATATTCCCAGCGGCAGGCATTGGTGCACGTTCCCTGGTTTGGATCACGTTTATTAATATAACCTGAAAGCAAGCAACGACCGGAATACGCCATACATAGTGCGCCATGTACGAAAATTTCAAGTTCAATATCCGGCACTTGTTGGCGAATTTCGGCAATTTCATCCAAAGAAAGTTCACGGGACAAAATCACGCGGGTTAATCCCATTTGTTTCCAGAATTTCACTGTCGCCCAGTTTACGGCATTGGCTTGCACGGAAAGATGAATATCAATGTCAGGAAAATGTTCGCGCACTAACATAATTAAACCGGGATCCGACATGATTAAGGCATCAGGCTGCATATCGATCACGGGTTGTAAATCTTTAATGAAAGTTTTAAGTTTAGAATTATGCGGTGCAATATTCACCACCACATAGAATTTTTTGCCAAGAGCATGGGCTTCATCAATCCCAATTTTTAAATTCGCATGATTAAATTCATTGTTACGCACACGCAAGCTATAACGGGGCTGACCGGCATAGACTGCATCCGCACCATAGGCAAAGGCGTAGCGCATATTTTTGAGGGAACCGGCAGGGGAAAGTAATTCTGGTTTAAATGAGGTTGTCATAATTTTCTCTTTTCTGATGTCAAGTCAGTAGCTTGCCTTTAGGCAAACTGTATTTAAGCGTCGTATTTTAGGCGGATTTCATTATTTGTAAAGGAAAAGTGCGGTTGGTTTTCGCAAGGTTTTTTATGAGTGGAAAAAGAAATCGCCCACTAAATATGGGCGTTCTATTAGTTTGAAAGTTCACTTTCCGGGGAGGCTTGTTCCATCAAAAGTTCTCGCTCGATCTCCTCGTAGGGTATCCCATTAATGAAATAGCCATTGTCATTTTTTTCAAACTTAGCCACATAATTTTTACCTTCCGCTACAAAAGGAGGAAGAACAGTGTCATACGGTTTTATTTCACTTTGAATCATATGCCAGAATGAACTTTGTTCTTTAATCTTACTTGTTTTTTCATCCGGAATTTCAACTAACCCTTTATCAAAGGAAACCGTTAATAAACCTTTTACTCTATTTAATAAAGACCAATCATGTGATGATTTTGCTTCTTTCGGTGCTTTATTCATCACACCAGTGGATTCAAATTTTACCGGATAGGCTTTTGTTTCAGGCAATGTGTTGAGATTAAAGCTTACATTGGCATTATTTAAAATAAAATTAAGATCTCGCAATGCATTGTTCAAATATTTTTCTTGTGTTGATTTTGTTAAATAAGCCTGACAAAGCGTATAATAATCGCCTAAACAAAACATCGAAGACAAATATGATCTATGCTCATGCCCTTTTAGTGGAATAGAAATCGACAAATTCTCAATTTGCATAGCTTGTTCTGGTACACTAATTTTCTTTGTATTTAGCGTAAAACTTGCATTATGTTGATCATTTTCCAACGATTCATATTTATTATTAAATGTTAGCTCGGTTATTTTATTGCCAAATAGATCTAAGCTACGTAATGAAAAATCCATATTCGAATTTTCACTAAACTCTTTCACCCATTTTTCTTTTAAATAAGTAAAATCTTTATTATCTTTAACAGGCGGTTCTTTTACTGCTTGACTGTCTAGCCAAAACGGTAGAAATGCCAGTTCATTGGCAAGATTATAATCAGTGAATTGAATTGCGAGTTTTCCCTCTTTAGCTTCCCATTTTTGGGATTTTTCCTCGGGCGTTTGTTTCACGCTTTCTACATTCAGTTTAAAATTTCCCTCAGCTTTTGTGAGATCTTGATTGTTTAATTGCAGTATCAACTCCCCATTTTGTAAATTGAAGTAGGTTTTTTGATTTTTCGGGGCATTCACTGAAATGACGGAAAGTTTGCCATCAAAAGCATCATTCTGAGTCAGGATTGCACGAAGTAAATTTGCTCCGGCTTTGATACTTTGATTGTTGCTTTCAAGTTTTTTAAATTCATTATAAAAATTGACCGCACTTGGTACACCCTGTTGATTTAGGTTGATATTTAATCCGTCAAATGTTGTTTGGCTTTCTTCTGTCGTACGATTTTTATTGGATATACGCAAAATATCACTGCTAAATTTGGTCATTAAATTACGTTTTGCCGTGTTATTTTCTTGTTGCGTAGTATGAAATTTATAGGTGGTATTTTTTAATTGTAAGCGTGTATTTTCACCATTTAATAGTGCAAGCTCGGCATTCTCAGCGGTTAATTCGATATGTGTTAAGTCATATTGACTTGGCGTTACAGGAATAAGATGAAATTTTCCCTCAAGTTTTTTTAATTTGCTGTCGTTGTCATAGTTAAAACCGGTTAGATCTCCTTTTAATTCAATTTCTTTATTGTTTAGGAAATTTAATTCGATAGCCATGTTTTGCGGTTTATTGGCAAAATCACGAAATTCTGCCAGTATACTAGACTGTAAATAGTCGCCAACCGGTGAAAATTTACTATTAATAGTGCTTTTATCAATGGTGATATTTAACGTTTTATTTAATTTTCGTATAAGTTGATCGGAAAATTTGGATTCCGCCGTAATAAAGAAAGGCAATGTTGTTAATTTAGTGGAAATAATGTCAGTATTTTGAGCTGCATCATCTCGAATACTAAAAGTCAGATCTCTGCTAAAGAAATTTTTATTGGTTTCCGTGATAGATAGCATTGCTTGGTTATCTAAAGAATAAGGGAATTTTTGTAATACTTGATCCACTTTATGGTTAGTATAAATTTGTGCCGCAGAGCCGACGATAGCAAGGATTGTGGCAAGCGTTAAGGTGATTTTTTTTCTTTTACTCATATTGCCCTCAATTTAATATTGAAAATAAACAAGAAAGCAACCGCACTTTTCATTGAAGTGCGGTTGAATTTGGGGCTTTTAGCCTAAGATTTTATCTAATTCCTGGCTTACGGCTTCCACTTTTTGTGTGCCGTCTAGACGGAAATATTGTGTGTTACCCGCTTTCGCCTCTGCTTGATAATAATCCACTAAAGGTTGGGTTTGTTTGTGATAAACCGCTAAACGATCCAACACGGTTTCCGGTTTATCATCTGCACGGATAATGAGATCTTCACCGGTAATGTCATCTTTTCCTTCCACTTTCGGCGGATTATAGACAACGTGGTAAGAACGGCCGGAGGGTTGGTGTACACGACGACCGCTCATACGTTCAACAATCACTTCATCAGGTACGTCAAATTCTAAAACATAATCAATTTTCACACCTGACTCTTTTAAGGCATCTGCTTGTGGAATAGTGCGGGGGAAACCGTCTAACAAGAAACCGTTTGCACAGTCCGGTTGGGCAATGCGATCTTTTACTAATGCTACGGTTAATTCATCAGGTACTAATTTTCCCTCGTCCATTAACGCTTTGGCTTGTTTGCCAAGTTCGGTGTCTGCTTTAATAGCTGCACGAAACATATCGCCCGTTGAAATTTGCGGAATGCCAAATTTTTTCATAATAAATTGCGCTTGTGTGCCTTTGCCTGCACCCGGCGCGCCTAAAAGAATAATTTTCATAGAAATCTCCGTGACTAAATAAACCCGATTAAGATACTGATAAAGCGAAGTTAGGTCAAATTTTTTATAACATTTAATGAAAAAATCAACAATTTTTGATTAAAGTTATTATTAAGAATTAAT
This sequence comes from Rodentibacter sp. Ppn85, assembly GCF_001999335.1. GTDB lineage: Bacteria > Pseudomonadota > Gammaproteobacteria > Enterobacterales > Pasteurellaceae > Rodentibacter. Next base: position 17,350 of record NZ_MLHS01000040.1, read on the forward strand.
TTGTTGATTTGATATAATATTTTTACATCTTATTGTGTTACAATTCATCACCTTCAAGTCACTTTAACCTTTGGAGTCTTATGCAAAATTTATCGGAAAAACATTTCCATCGTTCTTCGCTAGTTAAATTAAATATGTGGATAACATTTGGTTCTGGAATATTATTAATTTTCCTCGGATTTATAAATCAACAGATATTTTTAATCTTTGGCGTGATAAATACTATTTTAGGTATTTTCCAGCTAAGTATATTAAATAAACCTATCATTTCACTAATGAATAACCATATTCAAATAAAATCCGCCCCGCTAAGCTCAACCAAATACATCAAATATGATGATATTCAGTCCGTTGAAAATAAAAAAGGCAACTTAATCTTTCATCTTAAAACCAATAAAAAGGAAAAGTTGGTTCTAAATACAGTACAAAAAGAGCAACGGGACGAACTGGTAAAAGAATTAATGTCAATCAATCACTACATTAAAGAGGAAAAAACAAATGAATTCACCCATTAAATTACATGCTGCCGTATGGATAAGCTTTTTTATCAATATTACTTTAAGTCTTATTAGTATTGATGAATACTCCCGATATTTTGATATCGAAATAATCATTGCCTTTATCGTTATCCCTTGGTTAGTCGGTATTTTCTGCGCAATCGCATTTACTATGACACAGAAAAAATGGCAATTGATTGTCCTAATTATTAGTTTTATTCCCTTTATTCCTATTGGTTTCTTGGGGATTTGGGGCGTGTCAAAAACAATCTCTGCCCTTAATAAGAAAATGGCTGGTATTGATGAGTGATTTAATTACATTTTTTAAAACAGTACAAACTTTTTATTGCTTCGCATTCCAAGGCGCAACCCAAAACAAACAAATCATGCCTGGAATCGCCAAAAATAAGCAGATCCAAAAATAATCATAGTATCCCACCGCACTGACAACATAGCCCGAAAGCATTCCTAATCCTTTACTTGGTAAGGCTGAAAGGCTAGTGAAAAGGGCGAGTTGGGTCGCTGTGTAAAGCGGATTGGTTTCACAAGCCATAAAAGCAACAAAGGCAGCAGTGCCAAGACCTACACCGACATATTCTGCGGCAATGACGACACCTAATTTCCATAATTCGGCGGATGTGATGTAGTCAAAATGCCCGAAGTTAGCTAACCAAATAAATCCGCCGATAGTGATCATTTGCACGAAACCGAATAACCATAACGCTCGATTGATTCCTAGTTTCAACATAATTACCCCACCGGCAAGCCCCGATAAAATGCCCGCCCAAAGTGAGGTTGTTTTAACTACCAGAGCAATATCTTCTTTGCCGAATCCCATATCGTAGATAAATTTGGTTTGCAGTGTTGTGGCAAAAGAATCGCCAAATTTATATAGAAATAAAAATAGTAAAAAACCGATCGCTTGTGCAATTCCTTTACGTTGGAAAAATTCTTGTAGAGGAATCCAAAATGTTTGATAGAACGGCTGGCTATTATTTTTAGGGGAGTCCGGTTTGGGTTCTTTGGCGAGAAATAATGTCATAAAAATCCCCGCCAACATACAAAGTGCGGTCCATAAAAAGACGGTTTCCCATGGATAGAGTGTGGCAAGGTAAAGGGAAAGCCCGCCAGGAATTAAACCCGCTATTCGGTAGGCATTAATGTGAAGAGTATTGCCTAAACCAAGCTCGTGATCACTTAAAATTTCACGGCGATAGGCATCAAGCACGATATCCTGTGTTGCGGAAAAAAATGCAATTAATAAAGCAATGTTAGCAACAATACTTAACTGAGAGATAGGATCAAAAAGGCTGATAACATAAAGTAAAATGAGTAAGATAACTTGCGAAATAAGAAGCCAACTGCGGCGGCGACCTAAAAAACTTGGGAAATAGCGATCTAACAAGGGGGCCCATAAAAATTTTAACCCATAAGGTAGCATTACACCGGTCACCGCTCCGATTAATTCGACAGAAAGTTGCTTATCTGTCAGCCACACGGGTAACATTTGCGATAAAACAAATAAGGGCAAACCGGAGCTGAAACCGGTAAACACGCAAATTAACATTTTACGTGTAAAAATTTGTGAAAGCAGAGAATTCGGCATAAAGTGCGGTTAATTTTAGTAATAATTTTGGCAGCACGAGTTTCCTTACCCGTACTACCATAAGATGATATTTAAAAACGGAAAATTAGTCTCTGTACCCTTGCGGATTATTTTTCTGCCAATTCCATGTATCTTTCATCATTTGCTCAAGTCCGCGCTCGGCAGTCCAGCCTAATTCTTTCTCCGCTAAACTTGGATCCGAATAACAAGTGGCAATGTCACCCGGACGACGATCCGTTAATTGGTAAGGGATTTTAATATTGTTGGCGCTTTCAAAGGCTTTCACCATATCCAATACGGAATAGCCGTGACCGGTTCCGAGATTATAAATATGTAAACCTGCATCATCTTCGTGGCGTTGAAGAGCTTTCAAATGCCCAATCGCTAAATCAACCACATGAATGTAATCCCGTACCCCCGTGCCGTCGTGAGTATCGTAGTCGCTACCGAAAACGGAAAGCTGTGCGAGTTTACCGATCGCCACTTGGCTGATATAAGGTAATAGATTATTTGGAATACCGTTTGGATCTTCGCCGATTAAACCGCTTGAATGTGCTCCTACTGGATTGAAATAACGCAAAATCGTCATACTGAACCGAGGCTCTGCTTTAACTACATCACGTAAAATTTGTTCAACCATATATTTTGATGTGCCGTAAGGATTGGTCGTGCCGCCCACTTCGCAATTTTCGGTAATGGGAATAATTTGAGGATCGCCATATACGGTAGCGGAAGAGCTAAACACAAAATTCCATACTCCCGCTTTTTTCATTTCTTGTAGCAATACAACTGTACCGGCAACATTGTTCATATAGTATTCCGCCGGTTTTTGTACGCTTTCACCCACCGCTTTTAAGCCGGCAAAGTGAATCACCGAATGAATGGTGTTTTCGGCAAAGATTTTTTGCAGCAATGCTCGATCTAAAATATCGCCTTCATAAAACTTCGCTGTTTTACCTGTGATTTGTTTTACACGCTCAAGGGATTTAGGTGATGAATTACAAAGATTGTCTAATACGACAACCTCTTTGCCTGCATTTAATAATTCGACAACCGTATGCGAACCGATATAGCCGGCACCGCCAGTGACTAAAATTGCCATCTTTGACTCCTTTTCATAGACTTGGAATTGTTGCCGATTATAGCACTATTTCATCTCAAAATACGGATCTATTTTGACCGCACTTTTATGTGATATTTGTCACAAAACGACCTTTTGGCACTAGCATAATTTCTTGTCGAAGTATATAAAGTAGAAATAATTCTTTAACATGAGTGTTACAAATATCTATGAATCAACTTATTTCTCAACTCACAAAAATTGTTGGTACGCAGTACATTATTACAGAGCCTTCAAAAACGGAGGCTTATCGTAGCGGCTACCGTTTCGGTTCGGGAAATGCAGTTGCAGTTGTTAAACCTGCAACCTTACTTGAATTTTGGCAGGTGTTGAAAGTCTGTGTAGAACAGGATGTGATTATTATTAACCAAGCTGCCAATACGGGATTAACCGGAGGTTCAACGCCAAACGGCAATGATTATGATCGTGAGATTGTCATCATCAATGCTATGAGAATTGATGGCATTCAATTGATTAATAATGCCTCTCAAGTAGTTTGTCTGCCGGGTTCTACTTTAAATGAACTGGAAAATAAGTTGAAACCTCACGGGCGTGAGCCTCATTCGGTGATTGGTTCTTCTTGCATTGGCGCTTCCGTTATCGGGGGAATTTGTAATAATTCAGGCGGTGCATTGGTTCAACGTGGACCGGCTTATACTGAAATGGCACTTTACGCTCAGTTAAATGAACAGGGTGAATTGGAACTAAAAAATCATCTTGGCATAGATTTAGGGAGTACGCCGGAAGAAATTTTAACCAATTTGCAAGGGCATCATTATCAACAGAAAGATATTACTCAAGATTGCGGAAAAGGACATGATCACAGCTATTGCAATCATGTTCGTCAAATTGATGAAAACTCGCCGGCTCGTTTTAACGCCGATCCTGCCCGTCACTATGAAGCCTCCGGTAGTGCGGGTAAATTGGCGATTTTTGCTGTTCGTTTAGATACTTTTCCACTCGAAAGTGAAACAGCGGTTTTTTACATTGGTACTAACCAAACGGATGTTCTTAATGATATTCGTCGTCAAATGTTAGCGAATTTTGAACAGTTACCGATTTCGGGTGAATATATTCATAGAGATGCGTTTGATGTTGCCGCCCGTTATGGAAAAGATACGTTTTGGGTTATCAAAAAATTTGGTACACATTGGCTACCTAAGTTATTTGCCTTAAAAGCGAATGTTGATCGTTTAGCTAAGAAAGTTTCACTTTTACCACACCACTTAAGCGATAAATTTTTACAATCGGTTTCAAAAGTATTACCGGAACATTTACCAAAAAGTTTATGGCAGTATCGGGATCGTTATGAACATCATTTGATTATTAAAATGGGAGGGCAAGGCGTGAATGAAGCCCGTGTCTTCTTAAAAGATTATTTTAGAGATAGTCAAAAAGGCGGATATTTTGAATGTAATGCGATAGAAACACAGGCTGCTATGCTCCATCGTTTTGCTGTTGCCTCAGCCGCTGTACGCTATCGTGCAATTCACGAAAAAGAAGTTGAAGATATTGTCGCTCTTGATGTTGCATTGCGTCGTAATGATAAATCCTGGTTTGAACAGCTTCCTACAGAGATAGATAGGCAAATCAGCCATAAACTTTATTACGGGCACTTTATGTGTCATGTTTTCCATCAAGACTACATCGTTAAAAAAGGGTTTGATTGCGTAAAATTGGAACACGAAATGTTGAAATTACTTGATCAGCGGGGGGCTCAGTACCCGGCCGAACACAATGTAGGACATTTATATGAAGCGAAACCGGAGTTACATAAATTCTATAAAAAATTAGATCCTACCAATAGTTTTAATCCCGGTATTGGGCAAACTTCAAAGAAAAAATATTGGGCTGAATAACAACCTTAATTTATCCGTTTTAATAGTATTAAAAGGTCTGAGCCGATGTTGGTTTCAGGCTCTTAGATAAACATTTAATGTTTAGGCGTTAGTTATATTTTATTCAATTTTATCGGTGTATATCGGTAATACGCTCGGCTCTATTATAAAAAGTGCTGAAAAACAGCCTGTTGGCAATGACAATTAAAGGAGTAGCATATGGCAAAAAATCTAAATGTTTTTGATCAAGAATATGGTTTATTAATTAACGGCGAATGGAAAATGGGCGGCACACTACTTGCCTCTTATAATCCTGCAAACGGGGAAGAACTTGCGAAATTTGTTGATGCGACGGATGCAGATGTTGATGCTGCCGTTACGGCGGCACAACAAGCGTTTAAAACTTGGCGAAACACGACAGTCACCGAACGGGCGGCAATATTAAATAAAATTGCCGATGTTATTGATGAAAATGCAGAATTATTCGCTTTACAAGAAACCTTGGATAATGGCAAACCAATTAGAGAAACGAGAGCCGTAGATATTCCGTTAGCCTCGGATCATTTCCGTTATTTTGCCGGTGTGATTCGTGCAGAAGAAGGTTCGGCAAATCAACTGGATAGCGAAGATTTATCCTTGGTAGTGCGTGAACCGATTGGTGTGGTCGGACAAATTATTCCGTGGAATTTCCCGTTTTTAATGGCAGCGTGGAAAATCGCACCTGCGTTGGCAGCGGGTTGTACTATCGTCATTCATCCGTCTAGCGCCACGTCATTGAGTCTATTGTCTCTCGCTCAAAAAATTAATCATTTGTTACCCAAAGGTGTGCTAAATATCATTACCGGACGAGGCAGTAAATCCGGAGAATATATGTTGCATCACAAAGGATTTAATAAATTAGCTTTCACCGGCTCCACTGCCATTGGGCGTAATGTTGCTGTTGCCGCAGCAGAAATGTTAATTCCGGCAACCCTTGAGTTAGGGGGTAAATCAGCTAATATTTTCTTTGATGATATGCCGTTTGATAAGGCATTAGAGGGGGCGCAAAAAGGTATTTTATTCAATCAAGGTCAAGTATGTTGTGCCGGCTCCAGAATTTTTGTTCAAGAGGGCATTTACGATAAATTCGTCGCTGCACTAGCCGAAGAATTTAAAAAAGTAAAAGTTGGTTTGCCTTGGGAAGACGATACTCAGATGGGGTCGCAAGTCAATGGCGGTCAATTAGAGACAATTTTAAACTATGTCAAAATTGGGGAACAGGAAGGCTGCCGCATTATTACAGGAGGAAAACGCTTACGGGACGCAGGTTTGGATAAAGGCGAATTTTTAGCCCCAACATTGATTGAAGCACCGAATAATCAAGCACAAATTGCACAGGAGGAAATTTTTGGACCGGTTGCAACCGTCATTAAATTTAAAACCGAAGAAGAGGTTATAAAAATGGCAAATGATAGCGAATACGGTTTAGGCGGTGGTATCTGGAGTCAAAATATCAATCGTTGTCTACGTGTTTCTCGTGCACTTGAAACGGGTCGGGTTTGGGTAAACTGTTATAACCGCTTACCGGCAGGCGCACCGTTCGGGGGATATAAACAATCCGGTATCGGTCGTGAAACCCATAAAATGATGCTTGATGCTTATACTCAAGTAAAAAATATTTATATCAGCACGCGTGAAGAGCGTGAAGGGATGTATTAATCGCCATAAAGAAGAGGCAGCCTATAAGCTGCCTCAACAGATAGTAATATTAAGGACTGATTCCAATAATCTATTGGCGTTAGTCTGTTAGTATAAATATGGGAAATTAGCGTTCATTCCAACGTTTGATTGATTCGCGAATTACTTCTTTCGCCTCTTCAACATCACCCCAGTGTGTCACTTTTGTACTACCCGGTTTTTTCAACGCTTTATAATTGTTGAAATGGAATTCAATTTGTTTGATTAATTGAGCCGGCACATCTGCAAGGCTATTGTAAGCGTTGCCAGTATCGCGATCATCTGCCGGTACACAGACAATTTTATCGTCCACTTCTCCATCATCCACAAATTTCATCACACCAATCACTTTAGCTTCAAGGAATACACCAGTTGCAAGCGGTTGGCGGGTCAGTAATAACACATCCAGTTCGTCGCCGTCTTCATCTAATGTTTGTGGAATAAAACCATAGTTGGTTGGTTTTGCAAAAATTGCCGGTTCGACGCGATCTAATTGGAATGCCGCGACTTTACGGTTCCACTCGATTTTGTGGCAACTGCCTTCTGGAATTTCATTTACAACGTTGATAATCCCTGCATCAACATCACCAGGAGTTAAGATTTGATTAAAATCAGCCATTGTCTTTCCTTATTTAATAGAATTAAAAACGGCGGAAGTATAGCAGTTTTTACATGGTTTTGTCGCTCTAAATTTTCATGCAAAAAACGACCGCACTTTACTCACGCAAACGTTTACATATTATATTCTTTCGGTAGAATATTGCCCCTAATTCTGACTTATTTTTAGAGGCAACATGTCTAATTTAGAAAAAATCTTTGAATTGCAAAAACGTGGTTCAACTATTCGTCAAGAAATTATTGCGGGTTTAACTACATTTCTCGCTATGGTGTATTCTGTGATTGTTGTACCCAATATGCTCGGTGCTGCGGGTTTCCCGGCTGAATCCGTATTTATTGCTACTTGCTTAGTGGCGGGTTTAGGATCGATTTTAATCGGCTTATGGGCAAATGCACCTATGGCGATTGGCTGTGCTATTTCACTGACAGCATTTACCGCATTTAGTTTAGTGATTGGTCAAGGGGTTTCTATTCCTGTTGCGTTGGGTGCAGTATTCTTAATGGGGGTAGCCTTTACTCTTATTTCTGCAACAGGTATTCGTGCTTGGATTTTACGCAATTTGCCTTCCAGTATAGCTCATGGTGCCGGTATCGGTATCGGTTTATTCTTGCTTTTAATTGCCGCAAACGGCGTAGGATTAGTGGTGAGTAATCAAGCCGGTTTACCGGTGAAATTAGGTAATTTCACCTCATTTCCTGTCATGATGTCATTAATTGGTTTAGCGTTTATCGTTGGCTTGGAAAAAATGCAAGTGAAAGGCGGGATCTTATGGGTGATCATCGCCATTACTATCATTGGTTTAATTTTTGATCCCAACGTAAAATTTAACGGTGAAGTCTTCAAAATGCCCACCTTTGGTGAAAATTCTTTATTTTTACAATTAGATTTAAAAGGGGCATTACAGCCGGCTATTTTACCTGTTGTTTTTGCTTTAGTGATGACCGCTGTATTTGATGCGACCGGTACGATCCGTGCTGTTGCGGGACAAGCTAATTTATTAGATAAAGACGGGCAAATCATCAATGGGGGGAAAGCCTTAACTTCCGATTCCGTCAGCAGTTTATTCTCAGGGCTATTTGGTACGGCACCCGCAGCAGTCTATATTGAATCAGCAGCCGGTACCGCAGTAGGTGGTAAAACAGGGATTACCGCTATTGTGGTCGGAGTGTTATTTTTATTGATGCTTTTCTTTCAACCTCTTGCCTTCCTGGTACCGAATTATGCCACGGCTCCAGCACTAATGTATGTCGGGTTATTAATGCTAAGCAATGTAAGCAAATTGGATTTTGAGGATTTTGTCGGGGCGATGAGCGGGTTAATTTGTTCGGTATTCATTGTACTCACAGCCAATATTGTTACCGGCATTATGCTTGGTTTTGCCGCATTAGTGATTGGTCGTATCGTGAGTGGCGATATTAAACGTTTAAATCTCGGCACGGTACTCATTGCTATTGCGTTGGTTGTTTTCTATGCCAGCGGGTGGGCAATTTAACTTTTCGTCTAAAAAACGACGAATTTTATGACCGCACTTTGTAAAGTGCGGTTGTTTTTTTTATGTGTTTTGATCCGGCGTTATGCTGCTGTTGCACAAAACTGACATTTCAGTGTGTGCGTAGGGAGACACTGTGTAGTTCACAATATTAATAGTCCTGGAGCGCGTGCGGTTCACCCCTATATTTTGTATAAATTTTTTATTTTGTGTGTTTGCTGGATAATACTGTTTTCATCTTTATCCGATTTTTTGTTTCCTTTTCCTAGTCCTTCCTCTTATTCAATGGTAGAATTTCACGCTTTTATTAGTAAGGAAAAATAATGACATTAGTTGAATTTGTAATGGATAAATTAGACGATTTAAAAGGCACGGATATTGTGCATTTTGATGTACGGGAAAAATCTTCCGTGACAGAAAATATGGTGATTTGCACCGGTACTTCAAGTCGTCAAGTTTCTGCTATGGCAGATAATTTAATTGCAGAATGTAAGAAAGCCGGGGTTGAAACCTTTGGAGAAGAGGGAAAGAATACAGCAGATTGGATAGTGCTGGATCTGGGGCAAACCATCGTTCATATTATGCAACGCGATGCACGTGAGATGTATCAATTAGAGAAACTTTGGGCGTAAAATGCGGTCATTTTCCGGTGAGATTAAAGAGGAATACTCGTGAAAATCACATTAATTGCGGTAGGGACAAAAATGCCGGCTTGGGTAATTAACGGATTTGAGGAATACCAACGCCGTTTTCCTAAAGAAATGCCCTTTGAATTAATTGAAATTCCTGCCGGAAAACGTGGGAAAAATGCGGATATTAAACGTATTTTAGAGCAAGAAGGAAAGGCAATGTTGGCAGCTTGTGGAAAAAGTAAAATCGTTACCCTTGATATTCCCGGTAAACCTTGGACGACCCCGAAACTCGCCGAACAATTAGAAGCATGGAAAAATGACGGGCGGGATGTTTGTTTATTAATTGGCGGGCCGGAAGGACTTTCACAGGAATGCAAAGCCGCAGCAGAGCAGAGTTGGTCGCTTTCACCTCTCACGTTGCCCCATCCGTTGGTACGTATTGTGGTGGCGGAAAGTTTATATCGTGCTTGGTCACTGACAACCAATCATCCCTACCATCGTGAGTAAAAGTGCGGTCAATTTTAGATGAATTTAAAGAAATTTTTCGCTGTCCCGACACATGAGCCGATTCGTGATAAAAAAGCGGAACGGAATCTTTTTGCCCGCCGAACATTGGTGGCGTTTATTGGTATTCTTGTGCTCACCGGTGTGCTATTTACCAATATCTATCATCTCCAAGTGATCAATTTTGATACTTATCAAACGCGCTCTAATGGCAATCGAATTAAACTCCTGCCTGTCCCGCCAACCCGTGGATTAATTTATGATCGCTACGGTGAATTGCTGGCTGAAAATCTGACTTTTTTCGGTTTATACATTGTGCCGGAAAAAACTGAAAATTTAGACCGCACTTTTGAGGCACTTCGTTATGTTGTCGGTTTAACCGATGAAGATATTGAGAATTTCAAAAAAGAACGCCGCCGTGGCACACGTTATACATCTGTTATGCTCAAACCTAATTTAACAGAGGAGCAAATTGCCCGTTTTGCGGTAAACCAATATCAATTTCCAAGCCTTGAGGTACGTCCTTATTTTAAACGTAATTATTTATATGGCGATATGATGGCGCATATCCTCGGTTATGTGGGTAAAATTAACGATAAAGATGTTGAAAAACTAAAAAAAGACGAGAAATTTGCCAATTATGCCGGCTCTCATGATATGGGAAAATTAGGCATTGAGCGTTATTACGAAGATCAATTACACGGCACAACAGGCTTTGAAGAAGTAGAAATTAATAATCGTGGAAAAGTGGTCCGTAAATTACGTGAACAATCTGCGGTGGCCGGTCAAAGTATTCATCTTACCATCGATCTTGCCCTTCAACGTTATATTACGGATTTACTTGCCGGACAAACAGGTGCGGTAGTTGTGCTTGATCCGAAGGATAGTAGCGTGTTGGCAATGGTTTCTACTCCAAGTTATGACAATAATTTATTTGTGGACGGCATTTCCACTGCCAATTATAAAGCATTATTGGAAGATCCGGCCCGACCGCTTTATAGCCGTGCGACACAAGGGATTTACCCACCCGCTTCAACCGTGAAACCGTTTATTGCCGTTGCGGCGCAAACAGAGAATATTATTAATCAAAACACTACGATTTTTGATCCGGGGTATTGGATGTTACCTAATTCGACAAAACGTTTTCGTGATTGGAAAAAAGCAGGACACGGCTACACCGACTTAAATAAAGCGATTACGGAGTCTTCCGATACTTACTTTTACCAAGTGGCTTATAATTTAGGCATTGATCGTTTATCTTCGTGGATGAAACGTTTTGGTTTCGGTATGCCGACAGGAATCGAGATAAACGAAGAGGCCTCAGCAAATATGCCGACTCGGGAATGGAAACAAAAACGCTATAAACGTCAATGGGTACAAGGGGATACGATTTCTGTGGGGATTGGTCAAGGGTATTGGACATCTACCCCGTTGCAAGTGGCAAAAGCGATAGCTATTTTGGTGAATAACGGCAAAGTAAATACTCCCCATTTAATGAAATCTATTGAAGGTGTAACGGTTAAGCCTTATCAAGATCCACGGCTTTATGAAGATATTACCGAGCCGAAACAAGCCTATTGGGACGCTGCAAAGCAGGGGATGTTTAATGTGGTGAATTCCGCTACCGGAACAGGGCGAAAGGCTTTTGTCGGAACAAATTATCACGCTGCCGGAAAATCCGGTACGGCACAAGTGTTCAGTCTAAAAGAAAACCAAAGATATAATGCGGCGGATTTAAAAAAAGAGCTTCATGATCATGCTTGGTTTGCCGCTTATGCTCCTTATGAAAACCCTAGAATGGTGGTAGCGATTATTTTAGAAAATGCTGGCGGCGGTTCAAGTAATGCCGCTCCGGTTGTGCGTAAAATTATGGATTATTACTTAAATAAACGTTTACCTGAAATAGAACAAAAAGAAAATGCGGATAAGCCTCAAGGGGTTAACAACTCATTAATGGAAAACGGAACGGAATAATGGAAGAAAAAATACCAGTTTGGCTTCGTTTATGGAAGCCGTTACATTTGGATTTTGGGTTATTACTGGGGCTAATTGCTATTAGTGGTTACGGTATGTTAGTGCTTTATAGTGCTTCGGGCGGCAGTGAAATCATGTTTAGAAATCGTATTATTCAGGTCTTCCTTGGTTTTACGGTAATGTTAGTGATAGCTCAACTTCCGCCTAAATTTTATCAACGGATAGCACCTTATCTTTACTTAGTTGGTTTAATATTGCTAATTTTGGTGGATGCGATTGGAACAACCAGCAAAGGCGCACAACGCTGGTTGGATCTGGGGTTTATTCGTTTCCAACCTTCCGAGATTGTGAAACTGGCGGTACCTTTAATGGTGGCGGTTTATTTAGGTAACCGCCCGCTCCCGCCAAAATTAAGCGAAACCTTTATTGCGATAGCGATGATTATTGTGCCGACATTGTTGGTCGCAATCCAGCCTGATCTTGGTACTTCAATTTTAGTGAGTGCCTCAGGCTTATTCGTTGTTTTTCTTGCGGGGATGAATTGGTGGCTGATTCTTGCAGCTGTCGTGGGATTGGCTGGCTTTATTCCGGTTATGTGGCTTTATTTAATGCACGATTATCAGCGCACCCGGGTTCTAACCCTGCTAGATCCGGAAAAAGACCCGCTCGGGGCCGGGTATCATATTTTGCAATCGAAAATTGCCATCGGCTCGGGGGGAATATGGGGAAAAGGTTGGATGCAAGGCACACAATCACAACTTGAATTTCTGCCTGAACCTCATACCGATTTTATTTTTGCCGTGATGAGTGAGGAACATGGTATGGTAGGTTTTGGCATTTTAATCGTGATTTATATGTTTATCATTGTTCGTGGTTTAATGATTGCCGTTAATGCACAGACCTCTTTTGGGAGAATTTTAGCGGGAGCTACGACTTTAATTTTTTTCGTGTATTTATTCGTCAATATTGGTATGGTGAGTGGCATTTTGCCGGTAGTGGGCGTACCATTGCCATTATTTAGTTATGGTGGCACTTCCTATGTGGCGATTATGGCGAGTTTTGGCTTAATCATGTCAATCCATACACACCGCACAAGATTTATAAATAGGAACTAATTGACGTTTTAGTTTTCTTAGATACAACTTATTTATTGGAAAATTCATGTATGAAATTCAAAAGGCTTATAAAAGCGATTGCTCTTATGATTATTGCTGCTTTAACCGTTTTACCGGCTCAAGCGCAAAATGATCCTCTGAAACAGTATGGGATTAAAGGTGCAAATCTGACTCGTACAACATTGATTAGTTCACCAAAAAGTTATACGGTGAAGGGTAGAACCTACACTACGTATAGCTTTAATAGCGCCAAAGAATATTCAAAAAATGGAACGGCAAGCTATTACCACCGTAAATTTCATGGTCGCCGTACTTCTAGTGGGGAGCTTTATAATGCTAATCTTTACACAGCAGCACATAAAACCTTGCCACTAAATTCTTATGTCTTAGTTACTAATTTACGCAATAATAAGAAAACCATTGTACGTATTAACGATCGTGGCCCTTTTATTCGAGATCGTATTATTGATCTTTCCTATACCGCGGCGAAAGAAATCGGTTTAATTGCCCGTGGTGTAGGGCAGGTGAAAGTCGAGGCATTACATGTTGCGGCAAATGGCAAAATTTCCGGTGCAGGGACAAAAACACTTGCGAAACATGCGAGGACTAAAGCAGCCTCAGAGAGGCTTGTCATTAATATCGAAAAAAACTCGTAAATGAGCGAAGCCGATCAAAAGAACGCTATAAACTAAAAATGTTGGATTTTCACAGTGAAAATCAAGCAAATACTATTATCAATCGTTTGGCACTTGATAATATAAATTTACAAGTAAATCATCGAGACGGTCGGTACGAGATTCATTTTGGACCGATAGAAGATAAACAGATGATTACACAGTTAAAAATGAAATTACAAAAAATGGCTAGTGGAAATCCATTGGTCGTTTATACTTACAAAAATTAAGATGTTATTAAAGGAAATTCAATGTTAAAGCTAAGCACTAAATTAACAAAAACAGTATTTTTTTCAGGGATTATTGCGTTATCCTCTGTTGTTTCGGCTCAGGATGTGCAATACGGTATTAGTCCACCGGAAGTGAATGCACAAACCTATATTTTAATGGACTATAATTCAGGAGCTATACTTGCTTCGTTAAATCCCGATCAACGCCAATATCCCGCCTCCTTAACGAAAATGATGACGAGCTATGTGGTAGGGCAAGCGTTAAAACAGGGCAAAATCCATAATTCCGATATGGTGACTATTGGTGAAAGTGCTTGGGGACGTAATTTCCCTGATTCGTCAAAAATGTTTTTAAACTTAAATCAACAGGTTTCCGTTGCCGATCTAAATAAAGGTGTGATTATTGTTTCCGGTAACGATGCTTGTGTGGCACTGGCAGAACATATTTCCGGCACAGTATTAAATTTTGTGGATAGTATGAATAAATATGTCCAACAATTTGGGTTAAAAAATACAAATTTCACTACACCGCACGGTTTGGATGATCCAAACCAATATTCCAGTGCGCGGGATATGGCGATTATCGGAGCGCATATTATTCGAGATCTACCGGAAGAATATAAAATTTACGCGGAAAAAGAGTTCACCTTTAACAAAATTAAACAGCCTAACCGTAATGGTTTATTATGGGATAAAAGTATGAAGGTTGACGGTATGAAAACCGGTCATACCAGCCAAGCCGGTTATAACCTAGCGGCTTCAGCGACGAATCCGAGTAACATGCGTTTAATCTCGGTTGTAATGGGAGTTTCGACTTATAAAGGGCGTGAGGTTGAAAGTAAAAAACTATTGCAATGGGGTTTCGCGAATTTTGAAACTTTAAAAACTCTTGATGCGAATAAAGAAATTTCAGCGCAACCGGTTTATTACGGCGATGAAAGCAGCGTGAAGCTAGGCGTGTTGCTAGATAGTTTTATTACCGTGCCAAAAGGTAAACAAGCTGAAGTAAAAGCCCGTTACGAACTAGATAATAAATACTTACAGGCCCCTTTAGCAAAAGGTCAGGTGGTCGGTAAAGTGATTTATCAACTTGACGGTAAGGATATTGCGATAGTTAACTTACAAGTAATGCAAGAAGTTAAAGAAGGCGGATTTTTCGGCAATGCTTGGGATTGGTTGGTTTTAACTATAAAAAGTCTTTTCTAAAACCTCTTGAATTTTAACCGCACTTCCCCATTTTACAAAGGAACCCTATTACCTCAAACAAGGCAGACTTAGGATCTGCCCTTTGTCTCACTCAACATAGAGAAGAATTATGGCAACGGAACAAGATTACGAAAAATTGAAAGAATTAATGGAATTTCCTACTGCAATGACTTTTAAAGTAGCAGGCATAAATCGTGAAAATTTAGCACAGGATTTAATTTCTGTCGTACAAAAATATATCCCAGGGGACTATATTCCTAAAGAAAAACGCAGTAGTAAAGGTACATATAATTCTGTTTCTATTGATGTAGTTGCACAGAACTTTGAGCAAGTAGAAACGCTCTATAAAGAGCTCGCTAAAGTTGAAGGTGTGAAAATAGTTATTTAGTATGGCGACACTACCACTTATCGTACGCCAACTTGGTTTACAGGATTATCAAGAAACTTGGCATAAAATGCAAAGTTTTACGGACAATCGCAATGTTGAAACCGCAGATGAGATCTGGTTGGTAGAACATCCTGCGGTATTTACTCAAGGGCAAGCGGGAAAACCGGAACATTTGTTGCAAAGTTCTAATATCCCCGTTGTGCAATCCGATCGTGGCGGGCAAATTACGTATCATGGGCCGGGTCAGCAAATTATGTATGTGTTGATTGATATTCGCCGCCATCAAGACTTAAATGTTCGTCAATTAGTAACCGCACTTGAGCAGGTGGTGGTAAAAACTTTAGCGGATTACAGTATTGAAGGATACCCTAAACCGGATGCTCCGGGCGTCTATATTGACGGTAAGAAAATTTGCTCATTAGGATTGCGTATTCGTAAAGGTTGTTCTTTCCACGGATTGGCATTCAATATCCATATGGATTTAACGCCATTTCATTATATTAATCCTTGTGGCTATGCCGGTTTAGAAATGTGCCAACTTGCCGATTTTATCGCGAAAGAAGAGGCGACATTAGATCAAGTCTCCCCCAAATTAATTAAACACTTTGCCGAACTTTTGGGCTATAATGTAACGAATATTTAACAATAAAAATGCCTATTCTAGGCATTTTTCTTTAGGAAAGAATCATGTCAACGCCATTTAAAATGGAACGAGGTGTCAAATATCGTGACGCTGCTAAAACTTCCATTATTCCTGTAAAAAATATTGATCCCAATCAAGAGTTGTTGAAAAAACCAGAATGGATGAAAATTAAATTACCGGCAAATTCACTGAAAATTGAAGATATTAAAAACGGTATGCGTCGCCATGGATTGCACTCGGTCTGTGAAGAGGCTTCTTGTCCGAATTTACATGAATGCTTTAACCATGGTACTGCCACTTTTATGATTTTGGGGGCGATTTGTACCCGCCGTTGTCCGTTTTGTGATGTTGCACACGGAAAACCTTTACCGCCCGATCCGGAAGAACCGCGTAAACTCGCTGAAACTATTCAAGATATGAAATTGAAATATGTGGTGATCACGTCCGTAGATCGGGATGATTTGCCGGATCGCGGTGCAGGGCATTTTGCAGACTGTGTAAAAGAAGTACGAGCGTTGAATCCGGGAATTAAAATTGAAATTTTAGTACCGGATTTTCGTGGTCGTATTTCCCAAGCATTAGAAAAACTAAAAGAGAATCCACCGGATGTATTTAATCACAATTTAGAAAATGTACCGCGTCTGTACAAAGAAATTCGCCCGGGGGCGGATTATGAATGGTCGCTAAAATTACTTCGTGAATTTAAGGAAATGTTCCCGAATATCCCGACAAAATCGGGTTTGATGGTTGGTTTGGGGGAAACTAATGAAGAAATTTTAAACGTTATGCGAGATTTACGCGATAACGGCGTGACGATGCTCACTTTAGGGCAGTATTTACAGCCAAGCCGTCATCATCTTCCGGTTGCACGTTATGTTCCGCCTGTGGAATTTGATGAGTTCCGAGACAAAGCTAATGCGATGGGCTTTGAGCACGCGGCTTGCGGCCCTTTTGTTCGTTCCTCTTATCATGCGGATCTCCAAGCCAGTGGCGGTTTAGTAAAATAAAAACGACATCAAAAATGACCGCACTTTTACTGAGTAAAATGGGTTGCTTTAAAAAAGCAACCCATTTTTTTATCGGCCTAAGCCACCCAGAGCAATACCGCCAGTAGCTGCGGTGAAATAATTCTCAGGAACATCACTAACGGATAAACCGTCGCGTAAGAAAGTGAGGCTGCGCCACTGTCTTCTTTGATTTCATTAGCGAAGGCAAGAGCGGGCGGATCCGTCATCGAACCGGCGAGTAGCCCGCAAATACTGAGATAATTAAGTTTGGCATATATGCGTGCAATAATTCCAACAATCATCAGCGGGATGAAGGTAATAAACATTCCATATCCCATCCATTCAAGCCCGGCACCATTTACCAACGTATCGATAAAATTACCGCCGGATTTTAAACCCACAACCGCAAGGAAAAGCACAATACCGATTTCACGTAAGGCAAGGTTTGCACTTGGCGGCATAAACCAGTAAAGTTTCCCTATGCTACCGACTCGGGCAAGAATCAATGCGATAACAAGCGGCCCTCCCGCTAAACCGAGTTTAAGGGCGACAGGGAAGCCGGGGATATAAAAAGGGATGGAGCCGAGTAGAACACCCAAGCCGATACCAATAAATACGGGTAACATTTGTACTTGTTGAAGCTTCTGTTGCGCGTTGCCGATAACGGAGATGGCTTGATTTAGCATATCGGCATGTCCGACCATATGTAGCACATCTCCAAATTGCAGCGTACTGTTACCACTTGGCACTAATTCCACACCTGCACGGTTTAAGCGTGAAATGACAACACCGTATTTTTGGTGAACATGAAGCGTGCGGATTTTTTTACCCAATACTTTTTCATTGGTGACAACAACACGCTCGGCACGAATTTCTCCACTATTGGAAATGGGAGGCATATCCACTTCATCACCAATAATTAAGCGCATTTTTTTCAATGCTTTTCTTTCACCGACTAAATGCAATATATCGTCAAGATGAATTTCAGTATTGGCTTTGGGGACGATAACGCTGTCTCCGCGTTTTAATCGTGAACAAACGACTTCTTCATCATCAAATCCCGGAATCTCGACTAAAGTGATTCCCTGTAAATTATGATTGCTGACTTTCACCGAAATAGTGTGTAAATTTTCTTTGTCATGCCCATTTTCTTTGTTAAAACGATTTGCCTCATCTTCAATTTTTATTTTAAAGAATAGACGAATCAACCACATAGAAAGTAAAATTCCACAAATTCCGAAAGGATATGCCATGGCGTATGCCGTACCCATAGTTGCCGTAGCTTGTGACATACCTAATTCACTTAAAACCAGCTGACCCGCACCTAAAGAAGGGGTATTTGTTACTGCGCCGGAATAAATGCCTAAAACAATATCTAATGGCACATTTGCTATTTTGTGTAAAACGAACACAAAAAACGAGCCGATGAATACGATTAAAATAGCGAGGATATTGAGTTTTAAACCGGATTCCCTCAGTGAGGAAAAAAAGCCGGGGCCTACCTGAATCCCAATGGCATAAACAAATAAAATTAAACCGAATTCCTGCACAAAATGCAGAATATCGACATTCAGTTGTAAGCCATACTTACTGGTAAAATGCGAAACAAAAATTCCGCCAAATAATACGCCGCCAATTCCTAAACCGACACCTTTAATCTTCCAATGTCCAATCCACAGCCCAATAACTGCAGCAAGGGCAAGGAGGCTAATAGTGATTGCAATCTCGCTCATGCTAACCTCATTAACTAAATCTAACTATTATGGATTATAGCAATTTGAATTTTGAAAACGGTAACTAAACTCAAAAAATGATAACTTCATCACAATTTTTCTTGCTTAATCATAAACTCTGCCTAAAATGACCGCACTTTTATTTTTTACGGGTATATTTTTATGGATTACGGACAAGAAGCGATCACATCGCTCCTTTGGATTTTAAGAACGCTTGCTATTACAGCAGTGGTATTTAGTTTAGGGATTTTTTTACTGGTGCGTTTTACGCATTGGGGAAAGCAATTTTGGATGTTTGCCGGCGGTTATCTTTCGCCAAAGCGTAGCATTAAACCCTTATTATTTTTCTTGTTGATTGTGGCACTGACTCTAGTGAGTGTACGTGTCAGTTTACTGTATTCCGAATGGAACAATAGTATGTACACGTCGCTACAAGAATTTAATGAACCCGTCTTTTGGCAACAAATGGTATTGTTTTGTGTCATTGCCACCAGTTCAGTTTCCACTTATCTAGCAAGCTATTATGTTGAACAACGTTTTGTGATTGATTGGATTACTTGGCTCAATGATGAACTAACCGGTAAATGGATGGCAAATCGCGCTTACTATAAAACCCAATATCTGTCCGCTAATTTAGATAACCCTGATCAACGGATTCAACAAGATATACAATCTTATGTCAAAACCACATTGTCATTAAGCACCGGTGTTATTGATGCGGTTACCTCCATGATTTCCTACACTATTTTATTATGGGGATTGGCGGGACCAATGATGTTCTTGGGGGTAGAAATTCCGCATATGATGGTTTTCTTGGTCTTTGCTTATGTGATTTTCAGTACGCTAATTGCATTCAGACTTGGGCGTCCGCTCATCAGTCTAAATTTTGCTAACGAACGTTTGAATGCAAACTATCGATATTCCCTGATTCGTATTAAAGAATATGCGGAAAGTATTGCATTTTACGCTGGAGAAAAGGTAGAACAAAATCAGCTTTATCGCCAATTTCGTTCAGTGATCAAAAATATGTGGGATATTGTATTTAGAACCTTGAAATTTTCTGGTTTCAACTTAGTAGTGAGTCAAGTTTCTGTCGTATTCCCCATACTGATCCAAGTGGGGCGTTATTTTGAAAAACAGATCAAACTGGGTGATTTAATACAAACATTACAAGTGTTCGGTCAATTACATTCCAATTTATCTTTCTTCCGTAGCTCGTATGATAACTTTGCTGGCTATAAAGCGACCCTTGACCGTTTAACTGGCTTTACTTACGCCATTGATATGGCAAATCGTGAATCGAAAACAGATATTCATGTCAGTGAAAAGGATGTGATTTTTGAACATTTAAGCATTAAAAATCCCTTTGGGCAGACATTAATTGAGAATTTAAACTTGGTGTTACCACAAGGGGCAAGTTTATTGATCCAAGGGAATTCCGGCGCAGGAAAAACTTCTTTATTACGTACAGCTGCCGGACTTTGGTCTTATTCTTTAGGAAAAGTATATTGCCCGAAAGAGCAACTTTTCCTTTCACAAAAACCTTATTTGCCGCAAGGTAGCCTACTGACAGCATTGGCATATCCGAAAAATGTGGAAGAAATTGACCGCACTTTGGTAGAACAAATCTTACGCAAAGTTCAACTTGGGCATTTACTCGAACGCATTGAGCAAGAGCAAGATTGGACTCGTATTCTTTCCCTTGGCGAGCAACAACGTTTAGCCTTTGCCCGACTATTGCTGCATAAACCGAAAGTCGCCTTTTTAGATGAAGCAACGGCGAGTATAGACGAAGGATTGGAATATGCGATGTATCGTTTATTAAAAGATGAATTACCGACAACGACAATTATTAGCGTGGGGCATCGTTCTACATTGAAGGCTTTCCATCAACAGCAGCTTAATCTTTTATCTAAAGGCGAATGGTCGTTAAATCAACTCAATGGATAACTGAGTAAAAGTGCGGTCGTTTTTTAGCGCATTTTTCTTATGGGGTATAAAAATACTGTTATCAATAGCGATTTTTTGGTACATTTAGCACAATTTTTTGTGCATTCAAATATGATCAAATTTTTAATCAATTCAAATTAACGGAATTATTATGTTATTTAAAAAAATACGCGGTTTATTTTCAAATGATCTCTCTATCGATTTAGGTACGGCAAATACGCTGATTTATGTAAAAGGGCAGGGGATTGTACTAGACGAGCCTTCTGTCGTGGCGATTCGCCAAGATCGTATGGGGGCGTTAAAAAGTATTGCGGCGGTAGGTAAAGAAGCCAAACAAATGTTAGGGCGTACGCCAAAAAGCATTGTGGCTATTCGTCCGATGAAAGATGGTGTAATCGCAGACTTTTTTGTAACCGAAAAAATGCTGCAGTATTTTATTAAGCAGGTACATAGCGGCAACTTTATGCGTCCAAGCCCTCGGGTGTTAGTGTGCGTGCCGGCTGGTGCAACACAGGTTGAACGCCGTGCAATTAAAGAATCGGCGATTGGTGCCGGGGCTCGTGAAGTGTATTTAATTGAAGAACCGATGGCTGCGGCAATCGGCGCAAAATTACCGGTTTCTACCGCAGTCGGTTCAATGGTTATTGATATTGGTGGGGGAACAACCGAAGTCGCCGTGATTTCTTTAAACGGCATCGTGTATTCTTCTTCTGTTCGTATTGGCGGTGACCGTTTTGACGAAGCGATTATTTCTTATGTACGTCGTACTTTTGGTTCAGTCATTGGAGAACCTACGGCAGAGCGTATTAAGCAAGAAATTGGTACGGCTTACATTCAAGATGGTGACGAAATTAAAGAAATGGAAGTGCATGGTCATAACTTGGCTGAAGGTGCGCCTCGTTCTTTCAAATTAACCTCTCGTGATGTATTGGAGGCTATTCAACAGCCTCTTAATGGTATTGTTGCGGCAGTACGTACAGCGCTTGAAGAATGTCAGCCAGAACATGCGGCGGATATTTTTGAACGTGGTATGGTTTTGACCGGAGGCGGTGCATTACTACGCAATATTGATATTTTGCTTGCACGTGAATCCGGTGTTCCGACAATTATTGCCGAAGAACCGCTCACTTGCGTGGCGCGTGGCGGCGGTGAAGCGTTAGAAATGATCGATATGCATGGTGGCGATATTTTTAGCGATGAAATCTAATTTATCATCAATAAAAAGTGCGGTTGATTTTGACCGCACTTTTGCTTTAAGCCATTAATGGATTAGGTGTTTTAATGAAACCGATTTTTGCTAAATCTCCTCCTTTAGGATTCCGCCTGGTTCTTGCGGTGATTGTTTCTAGCGGTCTTATTTTTGCGGATGGGCAGGATTCGATGAATAAAGTTCGCAGTATGATGGAAACGGCGGTTGGCGGTTTGTATTATTTGGCCAATAGCCCACGTACTGTATTAGACGGAGTATCGAATAATTTTGTAGATACCAACAAATTGCAAATTGAAAATAAGGTATTGCGTGAGCAGCTTCGTGAAAAAAATGCGGATTTGTTGTTGTTAGATCAAATTAAAGTCGAAAATCAGCGTTTACGTTTATTACTCAATTCGCCGTTAAGAACCGATGAATATAAAAAAATTGCGGAGGTACTGACAGCTGAAACTGATATATATCGCCAGCAAATTGTTATTAATCAGGGCGAAAAGGACGGTGCTTATGTAGGGCAACCGGTCATTGATGAAAAAGGCGTGATTGGGCAAATTATCTCAGTAGGGGCTAACACCAGTCGTGTATTGTTGATGACGGACGTGACTCATTCTATTCCTGTGCAAGTGCTGCGTAACGATGTACGTGTGATTGCCAGTGGAACCGGGCATACTGACGAACTTACGCTTGATAACGTACCGCGTTCAGTGGATATTGAAAAAGGCGATTTATTAGTGACGTCAGGTTTAGGGGGGCGTTTTCTTGAAGGTTATCCCGTAGCAGTAGTACAAAGTGTATCACGTGACGGAACAAATTATTTCGCCGCAGTAAAAGCCCAACCTCTCGCATCTTTAGAACGTTTACGTTATGTGCTTTTACTTTGGCCAAGCACCCTAGATATATCGAAAGTAAAATCTATGTCACCGGAAGAAGTGCGCGAGCTTGTTCAAAAGCGGTTGGAAAGCCAAGCTAATGAGATGAACAATAAAGTGCACAAAATGAAAATTACCGAGGAACAAGAACCAAAAGCCGAAAATAATAAGGAAGAAATTGAGCCTGAAATTCCGACTGAAACACCGCAAGACGAGCCTGTTTCACCGGAGCAGCGGGAATATAGGGAGGAAGGCTAATGCAAATGCGCTTAATTTTGCAATGGGTAACGATACTCTCATTCTTTATTGTCGCTCTTGTTATGGAACTTGCACCTTGGCCAATAGGCTTTCAAGCTTTTAAACCCTCTTGGTTAATTTTGGTGTTAACCTACTGGGGATTAGCAATTCCTAACAAAGTAAGTATTGGTATTGCTTTTTTACTGGGTGTGATTTGGGATATTGTTCTTGGTTCAACCCTTGGTATTCATGCTCTAGTACTTTCAGTCGCTTTTTACTTTATTGCTAAAAATTATTTGGTGTTGCGTAACCTTTCCTTATGGTTTCAAAGCCTATTAGTGATTATTTTTGTATTTTCTATCCGTTTTGCTATTTTCCTTGTGGAACTATTTTTACACAGTGCGATTTTTAATTGGCAAGAAATTTTTGGCGCTATCGCTTCAGGTATATTATGGCCGTGGATATTTTTATTAATGCGAAAAATGCGCAGAAAAGTTGGGCTAAGTTGAAATAAGAAGAGTAGCAGAGAAATTATTCGGCGAACTTTTATAATGATATAACAAAAGGGAAACATCAGTTTCCCTTTTGTTATATCCGATTTTTGTGATGCTATCGGACTATTACGAACGTTTCATAATTTCAAAAAACTCTTCGTTAGTTTTTGCAACACCGAGTTTGTCAATGAGCCATTCCATTGCTTCCACTTCACCCATTGGGTTAAGGATTTTGCGCAGAATCCACATTTTTTGCAGTTCATCGGGAGTAGTGAGTAAATCTTCTTTACGCGTTCCCGAGCGATTGAAGTCAATAGCAGGGAATACGCGTTTTTCGGCAATTTTACGAGAAAGATGGAGCTCCATATTACCGGTTCCTTTAAATTCTTCGAAAATTACTTCATCCATTTTTGAGCCGGTATCGACAAGTGCAGTAGCAATGATAGTTAAACTACCACCTTCTTCTACATTACGGGCGGCACCGAAGAAACGTTTAGGACGGTGTAATGCGTTTGCATCCACACCGCCGGATAAAATCTTACCGGAAGCAGGAGTTACCGTATTATAAGCACGGGCTAAACGGGTAATGGAATCAAGTAAAATCACCACATCTTTTTTATGTTCGACGGAACGTTTAGCCTTTTCGATCACCATTTCTGCCACTTGAACATGGCGTGCCGCAGGCTCATCAAAAGTAGAAGCGATAACTTCTCCTTTTACTGAGCGTTGCATTTCCGTTACCTCTTCCGGGCGTTCATCAATTAATAGGACGATGAGTTCGCATTCCGGATAATTATGGGTAATGCTTTGAGCAATATTTTGCAGTAGCATTGTTTTCCCTGCTTTTGGCGGAGCAACAATTAAACCCCGTTGACCTTTACCAATCGGTGAGGCTAAATCTAGAATACGGGCGGTTAAATCTTCGGTTGAACCGTTACCCCGTTCCATTTTAAGACGGGAGTTAGCGTGGAGCGGTGTTAAGTTTTCAAAGAGAATTTTACTGCGGGATACTTCAGGTTTGTCATCATTGACTCGATCAACTTTAAGTAGGGCAAAATAGCGCTCACCTTCTTTAGGCGGACGGATTTTGCCTTCAATCTTGTCACCGGTTTGTAAGTTAAAACGACGAATTTGGCTTGGTGAAACATAAATATCGTCAGGACCGGCTAAATAGGAACTGTCGGCGGAACGTAAAAAACCGAAACCATCAGGTAAAATTTCTAACACGCCGCCGCCAAAGATATCTTCGCCGCTTTTAGCGTGTTGTTTTAAGATTGCAAAGACAATATCTTGTTTACGCAAACGGGCTAAATTTTCTAAGCCCATTTGCTCTTCGCCAAGTTTCACAAGATCCGAAACAGGCGTATTTTTAAGTTCTGTTAAATGCATAGTGAATAATTGTTGGGATTGTTAAGAGTTGAATTAATTGAATGGTGGAGTCTTATCCTAAAATTTTTGCGTAAGGTATCACTAAAACTGCATACTGTCTAGTTGTCAGCATAAACTTTTATAAATTTATTTTATTTTTTACGATATTGCCCCGGTGTTAATTGATAATATTTTTTAAATGCTTTTCCAAAATTACTTTCCGACTGAAAACCGCAATTTAACGCAATACTGAGTATGGATTGTTGGGAATGTTTAAGTAATTCCACTGCTTTTTGTAATCTGACATGATTGACAAAATTATATAGGTTAATACCAAGTTGCTGATTAAATAATCGTATAAGTTGAGCTTTGGATAGATTCGCTATATGACAAAATGTTTCAATTTTCCAACCCTGCTCAGGTTTGGCAATAATATTGGATATCACATTGTAAAGACGTTTATCGCGTAATCCGTTAAGCTGAGCATTATCCTGTTATAAATAGGCTCGAATTAACAAGGTTAGCAATACGCTGAGTAAGGCATTAATAATATTTGCGAAACCGGGCTGATAATCGTCGGCTTCCCGTTGCAGTATGTCAAGTAAGGGGGTTAAAGAGGCATCCTGCAAGTTTAATAAAATAACTTCCGGTAGGTTATTAAATAATTCCGATTGTTTATCATAAGTAAAATTGGCACAAAATAAGCTTAAATCGGGTGATTCACCGCCGCATTGTTTCAATGTAAATGCACCGTTAGAAATAGTGTTTATTTTGCTCGGACCCTCGTAGTTAGGCTGGTGTGTTAGGGAATGGCCTAATGAATGGGGGAGAAATACCACATCGTTAGCCTTAAGTTTTATTGCATTTACCATCCCGTCAATATGTAAATATCCCTCTCCTTGTGAAACTATATGCACAATTCCGTGACAGGTTTGTCTATCATGGCGAATATACCAAGTGTCTTGCAATTTACATTAAACATTAATGCTACCGGATATTTGAGCAAATTTAATGAGCTTATCGAGAATATCCATTACTTACCTCTATAAATAAAAATAGGGAGCCAACTCCCTATTTTCGTTTGCATTGTATATTTTATTAAGCCAACCCGCCGGCTTTTTTACGCAGAATTCTATTTGCACATTCTGCCGCTACGGTTAATCCGCCTGCCATCATAATAATGTCTTTTAAAATCAAGTATCCTGCTGCGGATAAATAAGGGAAGCCGTAATTTGGGGTAGGAAATCGCCGCCTAAATTAGGCACCCAAGTTTCCGGTGTGGTAATCAGGAACGAAAGCGTAACAATTGACATACCGAAGGTCAAGAGTCCTCCAATCAACCCGATATTGGCATTCTAAATTCCCATCAGGGTTAAAATGCCAATGGTGACAATCACCACGCCTAACCCGTAAGAGAAGGTATAAGTACCGTTTTGTTTATGCCATTCAATATTTTTTTGTACCATTTTTTCTTCGGGGTTCTTGTGTAAAACATATTCTTTAACCATTTCGCCTTTTTCATTTGGTGCGTATTTATCGCTGTTATTATAAAAAAGCTCATAAAAGGGCTATTGGATACGAAATAAGCAATACCGTCCGCTTCGTATTGGAAAGTTTTTTAAGTCGCCAAGCCATAACAATAAAAATGGCAATTCGAATAAAATTAATAAATTGATGTTGCTAAGGGGCAATTATTTTAGCAATAAATTCAATCAAAGCTTGCATAGATAACTCCTAATTATTAATGATAAAACAGGTTTAAATTTTAAGGTAATTAAGCCAAAGTTATTAGACGATTTGTCTTAATTTATCTATAAATCGTCTCATTTTATCATTGGATGTATCGGCGATTTCTTTAAAATATTTCACTTATTTAGGGGGAGTTGATAAAATAGTCCTTTCAAAAATTCCGTATGTTTTGACCGCACTTTGGGGTCTATTGAGAATAAGAAAGAGGATATTATGGCACTTTGGGGTGGGCGTTTTACACAAGCAGCAGATAAGCGTTTTAAAGATTTTAATGATTCATTACGTTTTGATTATCGTCTGGCCGAACAGGATATCGAAGGATCAATCGGTTGGTCGAAAGCGTTAGTAACAGTGAATGTATTAACACCGGATGAACAACAACAGTTAGAGCAGGCATTAAATGAATTATTGATTGAAGTGCGGTCGAATCCGCAAGCAATTTTGCAAGATGAAGCAGAGGATATTCACAGCTGGGTGGAAAGTAAACTGATTGATAAAGTGGGCAATCTTGGCAAAAAATTGCATACCGGACGTAGCCGTAACGATCAAGTTGCACTTGATATAAAAATGTGGTGTAAACAACGTGTAATCGAATTGCAGGATTCGATTCGGAATTTGCAACGTCATTTAGTGCAAACCGCTGAAAATACCCAAGAAGCCGTGATGCCGGGTTACACCCATCTCCAGCGTGCTCAACCTATTACTTTTGCCCATTGGTGTATGGCTTATGTAGAAATGTTTGATCGGGATTACACCCGTTTGGCCGATGCTTATAAACGTATGAATACTTGCCCGCTTGGTAGTGGTGCGTTGGCAGGGACAGCTTATGCGGTGGATCGCGACGCACTTGCTCAAGATTTAGGGTTTAATTTTGCGACCCGTAATAGTTTGGACAGCGTGTCGGATCGTGATCATATCGTAGAATTACTTTCCACTGCCTCCCTGAGTATGGCGCATCTTTCCCGTTTTGCAGAAGATATGATTATTTTTAATAGTGGAGAAGCAAACTTCGTAGAATTATCGGATCGTGTAACTTCAGGTTCATCTTTAATGCCACAAAAGAAAAATCCGGATGCCTGTGAATTGATTCGTGGCAAAACAGGTCGCGTAATGGGCGCTTTAACCGGAATGTTGATGACTTTAAAGGGGTTGCCGCTCGCCTACAATAAAGATATGCAAGAAGATAAAGAAGGGATTTTCGATGCTTTGGATACTTGGCAAGATTGTTTGGATATGGCAACCTTTGTGCTGGACGAGTTAAAGGTGAACGTTAAACGTACCCGTGAAGCCGCCTTAAAAGGTTATTCAAATGCTACCGAATTGGCTGATTATCTCGTTGCTAAGGGCGTACCTTTCCGTGATTCTCATCACATTGTGGGGGAAACCGTGGTGTATGCTATTGAAAAAGGCAAAGGCTTGGAAGATTTAACTATTCCGGAGTTTCGTCAGTTTAGCGAAGTTGTAGGTGATGATGTGTACGACATTCTTTCTCTGCAATCTTGTTTGGATAAGCGTTGTGCGAAAGGCGGTGTTTCACCATTACGGGTGGCAGAAGCTATTGCAGAAGCGAAAGCAAGATTTGCTTAACCGGTAAAGTAAATAAAGTGCGATGAAAAAATATTTGAATTATCTCAGTATTATATAGCAGTTGCACAAAATATTATTTTGTATGTTTACGACTGATATTTATAATAGGGTTAAAAACGACCGCACTTTAGCCTATAAAAATATATGCTAATGTGTGATTAAAACCCTCTGTAGCGAAAGCTAAGGGTATTTTTAGAGGTGCGGTTGAAAATTTCAATGATCTATGACAGGTAAATATCTAAAGTTATTGAGGGTTAGGCGTTGATGTGGTCTAATATTGGGACTAATGGATTTGCTTGTTAAGAGTAAGTTATTTGATAAGCACAGGTGAGCTTTTGTTGGTTTTAGCAAGATGCTGTGTATTGTTACGAATAGGAACTATTTTAATAGCTTAAAGTAAGGTTATCATTAATACTTTTAAAATTAACAAACCAAAGTTTTTGTAATAAAACTATTTTTTTTTAAAACTTAGCGTTATAATAAAACACGTGTAAAGTAGGCGCATAGGTCTTTCAATTTTAAATTCAGGACATACACTGATGAACAGCAGACAGCAGACAGCAGACAGCAGACAGCATAGTTTTTCTTTCTTTTTCCACTCCGAAAAGGTTAGGTGGGTTTCCGTTTACTAAAAACTCAAGATTGAGAGTTCTTGTATCAAGAATACTCAATCTTGAGTTTTTTGTATTTTTGTTTCTTAAAAAATTCAAGTGTTGAGGGTGTTTGGAGTGATATTTTCAATATCACTCGAATGTTTTCAGCGATATTATTTTTCCTCGATTGTTTGGCTAGGATTGCCCCTGATGCGATGGAATTGTGTTGTGTCAAGGAAAAATCATTTTATTTATTGAATCTCAATAAATTTACTAACTATTAAAGAGGTTAAATATGAAAAAAACATTTCTTTGTCTCGGCATGGTAGTTGCATTGACCGGCTGTGCACGAGATGCGAATCAGCCGCTAGAAAAGTGGAGTAATTTTGAACAAAGCAAAATTAATGCCCAGTTAGCAGAAAACCAATCTTTGGCAGTGTTCTATCGTCAAGATGATGTAGAAGGCCCGGCAGTCAATATTTACATTGATAGTAACTACCAAACGTCTTTATTACCAAATGCTTTTACCCCGATTGCAGTTTGTGCGGATAAACACCTATTTAGTGCATCGTATACAACGAATACTCAATTTGGTAATCGTACACAAGGTGTGAACTATACTTTACCGGTTAACGAAGTGGCTTATATCAAAGTCGAGCAACAAAACGGCAAATTAACCTTTACCCGAGTAGAAAGTGAGATCGGAGCACAAGCCGTTTCTCAATTACCAAGAGAAAATCAAACGTTTTCACGCGTACCGGCACCGAATAACTGTGGTGCAGGCGTATTAGCGGTGGAATCATTAGATGCGAGTGCATTATTCGGTTTCAATAAGTCAAGTTACAACGACATTTTACCGAACGGTAAAGAGAAAATTCAGGAATTTGCAGCGAAAACAAAAACAATGTCTATCAGCAAAATTACCGTATCCGGGCATACCGATCCGGTAGGCTCTGACAGCTATAATAAAGCTTTATCACAAAAACGCGCAAATACCGTGAAATTAGCCTTACAAAAAGCGGGCGTGACTGCGTCGATTAGTGCTGTAGGTTACGGTAAAGCAGAACCGGTGGTTAGTAATTGTGAAGCTTACAAAAGTGCGCAACGTAATCAGTGCAACCAACCGAATCGCCGTGTAGAAATCGCGGTTTATAGAAAATAATGATTTAAGGAATATTTATGTCAACCACATTAAAAGTATTAAGTGCTAAAAAAGTTATTGCCAACCACCAAATTACTCAAGGTGAAATGTTGGTCATTGAAGCAAGAGATAAATCAAATTACCAATTAATCGATGATCAAACTGGTTTCGGTCCGCAAAATATCATCGCAAAACGTGAAGGAAAAGATTTAAAGCTGTTTTTAGAAGACGGTGATATGAGTGCTGACGTTGTGATTAAAGGTTATTACGGCGACGAAAATTCGGAAGAAGTGAGCAACTTAATTGTTGGTCAACATGAAAACGGTGGCATTTATGCTTATGTACCGGAATCAGGCTTAAAAGCGGATGCGGTCAGTATGCTTGCGGAAGAAGTTGCGGCTCCACAGGCTTTAGGCGGAGAAGAACTATCCAGTGCATTTTGGGCGTTTAATCCTTGGTGGTTATTAGCGTTAGTTCCGTTAGCAGCGGGTATTGCGATTGCGGCAAGTAATAACGGAAGTAGTGGTGGCGGTAATGACAATACAGCAGACAAACCAATATTAGATGCTAAAGCTGATGGTTCGGTAACTGTAAAACCTGGTGAAGACAATACAAAAGTTGTTGTGAAATATACCGATGAAAGCGGCAATGAAAAAAACGCAACCTTGACAAAAGATGCAAATGGCAACTGGTCATCAGACAATCCGGATGTTACACCGAACGGAGATGGCTCATTTACCATTCCGGCAGATAAAGTGAAAGACGGTTCTAAAGTAACGGCTACCGGTTCGGATGAGAAAGGTAATACGGCAGATACGGATGCGATTGCAGGCAACAACCCAAGCACACCACGCGTACCGGGCGATGTAGATGGCGACGGCGATGCGGATGATGACGATAATGACGCAACCACGGAAAAAGGTGCGCCGAAAGTTAGCATTCCTGAAGCGACAGACGGTGTGAATGCGGAAGAAGCCAAAGACGGCGTGCAAGTGGATGTAACTTTACCGAAAAACACTAAAGCAGGTGACACAGTGACTTTAACCGTAACCAAACCGGACGGCTCAACTGCAACAGTTGAACACGAAGTTACTGCGGCAGAAGAAGGTGCAAATAAAGCAACCGTAACGATTCCTGCAGCGGATGTAGGCGCAGATGGTGACTACAAAGTGGTGGCGAAAGTGACTACGCCGGACGGTCAAGAAAGTAAACCAAGTGCGGAAGCGCCGTTTAGCGTTGACCAAACCGCACCGGCAACCCCGGATGTTCAAGCGGCGGCAGACGGTTCGGTAACGGTTGAACCGAAAGATGAAAATCCGGTGACAATCAAATACAAAGATGAAGCAACCGGTGAAGACAAAGAATTTACCGTGAAGAAAGATGATAGCGGAAACTGGGTATCAGACGATAAACCGGCAAACGTTGTGGTTGATCCGGCAACAGGTAAAGTGACTATTCCGGCAACAGAAGTGAAAGACGGTGAAAAAGTTACCGCAACTGCAAAAGATCCTGCGGGTAATGAAGCGAAAGGGGAAGCAACGGCAGGTAACAACCCAAGCACACCACGCGTACCGGGCGATGTAGATGGCGACGGCGATGCGGATGATGACGATAATGACGCAACCACGGAAAAAGGTGCGCCGAAAGTTAGCATTCCTGAAGCGACAGACGGTGTGAATGCGGAAGAAGCCAAAGACGGCGTGCAAGTGGATGTAACTTTACCGAAAAACACTAAAGCAGGTGACACAGTGACTTTAACTGTAACCAAACCGGACGGCTCAACTGCAACAGTTGAACACGAAGTTACTGCGGCAGAAGAAGGTGCAAATAAAGCAACCGTAACGATTCCTGCAACGGATGTAGGCTCAGATGGTGACTACAAAGTGGTGGCGAAAGTGACTACGCCGGACGGTCAAGAAAGTAAACCAAGTGCGGAAGCGCCGTTTGCAGTTGATCAAACTGCACCATCAGATCAGACTACACAAGTTACGGTGAATAATGTAGCAGGTGATGATGTTGTTAATCTAACGGAAACTACGGAAGCAACATTACCTGTAACAGGTAAAGTAACCGGAGAATTTAAAGAAGGTGATAAGGTTGATGTTAAGATTGGTGATGAAGTAATCGGTACCGCAATCGTTAATGCAGCTGGTGAATTTACGGTCAACGTACCAACCGAAAAACTTACCGGAGCCGCTGATAAGAAAGTGACTGCAACTGTTACGGCTACGGATCCTGCGGGTAATACTGCTGAGATTTCTTCAGCAGAGAAACCGTATACAGTGGAATCGGTAGATACAACGCCAGCTATTGATATTAATGATATTGCTGGTCAAGCTCAGGTTGCTGAGGGCACAGAAGGTTATGCACAATTCTTGCCGTCGAATATTGCAACTGAAGAAATAAGCCGTACGACGGAAAATGGTGTAACAACCGTTGTTAAAGGTTTTGTTGTAAAAGGTACAACGACTAATGTTCCGGCTGATACTGAGGTTGATGTTACGATTACCGCTAACGGAGAAAATTATTTCACCGGTAAAGCTAAAGTTGGTGCTGATGGTACTTGGGAAGTTAAAGTACCGACAAGTACTGTAACGACAACAGTAGTTGGTTCTGGCGAGGATGAGACTACAGAAACAAAAACTGAGTTTAATAATCCTAAATTTGATACTGTTTATGATGTTACAGCGAAAGTCACCGTTGATGGTAATGCAGTAACAGATACGGATAAAACAGAAAGTGCACCGATTGTTACGGATATCTATCTTCAAGATAAATTAACGGACGATGCGCCGAATGTGGCAGACTTCTATACGGACACAGATAAATATGTCGGACGTATCGATGGAATGACTGATACTGATGCAACTAAAGCAATTAGTCGCCAAACCGGTTTGACTAATGATCCAACCGCAGCATTACACTTTACCCTTGATAAAGCGCTTAAAGCCGGTCAAACAGTAAAAGTGTTACGTTATAAAATTGTTGACGGTGCGGAATCGACGGTTGAAGACTTAACCGGTCAAATGACAAATGAGGGTCTTAATTACACCGTTGCACCGACTACGCCACAATCTGAAACAACGAACCAGTTATATCGTTATAAAGTCTTGGTAGAAGATGATAAAGGATTTGATTTATCCGAAAAAGACTTTACTTATCGCTTAGATACTATTGTGGAAGCGATGGATGTTAAAGAGTTAAATTCTGATACCAACACAATGGTTCTTCAAGCAAATGGTCTTTCTGAAATTGGTGCAACCATTAAGTATAAATACTATAACGGCACCGGCGAAACCGACTTAAAAGAGGCGGTTGATAATGGAGACGGTACATATACCCTTGATTTAGCCAACTGGAACCGTAAAGTGCCGGGAAGTATCACACTTCAAGTTACAGATGCCGCAGGTAATGTCTCTGAAACCAAAATTAATGCGGTGAGAAACTTGTTTAATGATTACACATTAGAGAAAGGTTTGAATCCTAATGGTAATAATTTTGATGACCCGCTTATCACAGGATTAGGACCTAATGTAGGGGGACAATCGAGTTCTCTTGTTGCGGATGATTCACAAACATTTGCAGCTACAGCAGGCAATGATACCCTTATCATTGGTTTAGATAACTTTGGTGGTATGGGTGTAGGTAATGGTTCTGTGGGACGTGGTATCTATGTTGGTGGAACAAATCGTATTGAAATGGGGAATGGCGATGACCATATCCACGTTCGCGGTACGATGCAATCAATGGGCGCTGATACAGACGGTTATTTTGATATGGGCGAAGGCAACGACAAAATTACCTTTGGCGGAACATTTCTTGTAGGTAACTATAATATTAGAATGGGCGAGGGTAACAATGTCATTGATTTTGGCGGGACGACCGTTCAAGCTGCAGGTTTAGATATTAGCTATGGCGATGGCAATGACGTATTGCGTGCCGATGTGAATAAAGATTTCGCCGGAGGTAAAACAATTAGTTTTGGTAATGGCGATAACTATATGGAAGTCGGCTACATGTACGATAACAATGAGATCACTTTCGGTAACGGAAATGATACCTTTATTGCTAAATCTGTTGGTACTAAAGCACCGTCAAGCGGCACCATTGATATGGGTGAAGGTAATGATACTTTCATTGTTAGTGGCTTATTAGCGCGCCAAGAAGTTAAATTAGGTGCAGGTGATGATGTGGCGATTATGGGTGATCGTATTGAAACCGGTGTAGCTTGGGCAAGACTCGATGGTGGTGATGGTAACGATACCTTAGTCTTAACTAAATCAGACGGCAAAGTGAGCTTACAGAATGTACTCAACTTTGAAGTAATTGATTTAACCGCACCAACACCACAAATTATCGGTATCAGTAATGACTACATTACTCAAGCCAATGACACCACAAAAACTATCTACATTAAAGGTGGTACTGAAGATACCGTTGACTTCGGTGATAACGGTAAATATATTAACGGTACTAAATTTAAAGATGGCGGCGGTGCTATTAAATCTAACTGGAACTTCTGGGAAAAAACAGAATCCGATGTGGTTCACGAAGGTATTACTTATGACAAATATACCTATCGTACATCTGTCGGCGACGTTAATGATGAGGCTATCTACATCCAACAAGGTATCCAAATCATCTAATGATTTGTATGCTTTAATCTAAATAAGTCCCCTGATACTTATCGGGGGATTTTATCTATCTAATTTTTTGACTTTTTATTTGAAAAATGCAAAATAGGCAGGACTTTATTGATCCTGATTGCTTACAGGTGTAGATATCAGAGAAAACTATGAAAAATTTTTTATTTAAGCAAGGATTATCGGTTGTTTTTACCGGTTCGCTCATGCTTTTTCCATCTGCATTATTGGCGAAGACAACCTTAAATGAAATTCTTCAACATGCTTTTGTGGCGGATCCGACTTTGGATGAGGCGAAAGCAAATATTGAAATGGCTAAAAGCCAAACTAAGGTTTCCGAGGCGGGACATTTGCCGATAGTGTCGGTTACGAATACCTCGGTGGCAAGCCAATACCATCGTGATACCAGTAACCGCCGTTCAGGGCCGGGGGTTAATGCCCGTTTAAATTTATATGCCTGGGGCGGTATCGAAGCTGAAATCGAACGGGATAAACATAGAGAAGGCTATTATCAGCATAAATTAACCGAAACCAGAGAAATGATGGGGCAACAAATCGGGCAGCTGTATTTAACCGCATTACGTGCGAAAGATATGATTGCCGTCTATCGGGAAAGTCTGCAACGGCATAATAAAATTCTGAAGGATTTAACGGTTATTGCCGGTTATGATGAAGGACGTACTTTTGAAGTTAATGAAGCCCTATCACGTAAAAATCAAGTTGAGTCGAGTATTTTAATTCAACAACGTATTATGCATTCCGCCTTAAATCAGCTAAGACGTTATACCAAAGCGAAATTAACCGAACAGGATTTGGTCGATCCCTTTGAAAAAATAAACGTATCGGCGTTTATTAATCGTTTTCATAATCCGAAACTTGAACAAAATCCAAGCTATCTCGCACAACAGGAAGAGTCAGCCAGTGCCAGAGCTGCGGTGAAAGCAGCGAAAGCCAGACAATTACCGGCAATAAATCTAGAGGGAACGGCAAGCCGTCATAATCATGAAGTGTATATTAATATGTCGTGGGATATTTATAATCCGGCGGCAAAATACAGCGAACAACAAAGTTACTATTCCCAAAAAGCGGCAGAGGCCAAGTTACGTGAAATTGAATTGAACATACAGGAACGTGCATTAACTTCCGAAGCAGATATGTTGCGCAACCAGCAGTTGATGAGTGTCACGAGAAAGCAGATTGGTCTGCAACGTAATGTTGTGAAAGATAATGAATTACAGTTTGAAGTAGCGGCGCGAAGTCTGATTAATTTATTGGATTCTTACCAAGATCTAACCGGCATACAAATCACAGAGGTGACGGCACGCAATGATTTCAGAGATGCGGCGTTGCTATATCTTGCTTCACAGGCACGTATCACCCGGTGGGCAGGTAATAAATAAAAGTGCGGTCAAATTTTGAGAAGTTTTGACCTGAACACTGGGGCTAAAAAACTATCGTGTAGGCATCTCCATTCCACATTGAATTTAACACCCTCATTTGTCCGTGGTGATATCATCGCAAAAATCGATTTAAAGATAGTAATAAGGTATTCATCGTTGGAGTTAACCCAAAACCATCTTATCGAAAGTATTTAAAGTAAACTTAATATTATGAAATCTATTATTGAACATTTGGCATTGGTCACGCAATTGCATGGCAATCCCGTTGCACAGGAGGCCTTAACGGCACAGGTTGTGCGGGATCGGGATTTAAACATTAATTTCGCTTCATTAAGCGAGGTGTTAAGAACTTACGGGTTTGATAACCGAGTTTCCGAACGCAAACTGGAAGATATACCAAGCCTTGCCGTACCGATGATGGCTATTTTGCATAATGAAGAAGCATTGGTGATTACCAAAATTGCTGGTAGCGGCAGAATGCGTGAGTTTACCGTGCGTCAATCCGATGCAGTGGAAAAGGTGTTGAGCTACGAGGAATTAAGCCGACTTTATTTAGGTTATTGTTGGTTTGTAAAGCCTAAAGTCGTGTCCGATATTCGTTCCGAACTACCGGAATACCATATGCCTAAGGCCTGGTTCTGGAAAGTGATCTGGCGTTTTAAAGCCTATTACGGTCAAGTTGTGTTGGCGACTTTTATTATTAACTTTCTGGCGTTGGTTAGTTCGTTATACGTGATGAATGTGTATGATCGGGTTATTCCGAATAAAACCTATGAGACCTTATGGGCATTGAGTATTGGGGTTGTGCTTGCCATTAGTTTTGAATTTATGGCGAAAATGATTAGGGGACATTTAACCGATATTGCCGGTAAAAAAGCCGATTTGATTATTAGTGCGGCATTATTTAGACGAGTAATGGCATTGCGTTTGATTGATAAACCGGCTTCCTCGGGCTCCTATGCAAATAACCTACGGGATTTTGAATCGGTGCGTGAGTTTATGACGAGCGCCAGTTTGTTAGTATTGGTCGATTTACCGTTCTTGCTGTTATTTGTTTTCGTTATTTATTTAGTCGGTGGGAAATTGGCGCTTGTGCCACTTGTGATTATTCCGACCGTTATTATTGTAGGCATTGCGATACAACCTAAATTAGCGGCAAAAATTAATGAATCCATGCGCGAGGGATCACAACGTCAGGGGCTGATTGTTGAAGCGTTAGACGGGATTGAAACCTTAAAAGCTAATAATGCGACTAACTGGGCGCAACAACGTTGGGATATGTATACGGCAAAAACCTCGGCATCGCAGATAAAAGTGAAAGATTTAAGTAACTTTGTGGTGAATTTCTCGGTTGCTTTGCAACAGTTGAATACGGTGTTTTTGGTAATTTTAGGGACATATTTAATTCATAGTCAGGATGAAGCTAGCCGTATTACTATGGGGGCATTAATCGCGTCAGTGATT
Organism: Rodentibacter sp. Ppn85; assembly: GCF_001999335.1. Classification (GTDB taxonomy): domain Bacteria; phylum Pseudomonadota; class Gammaproteobacteria; order Enterobacterales; family Pasteurellaceae; genus Rodentibacter. The sequence continues at coordinate 55,043 of NZ_MLHS01000040.1, forward strand.
TTATCCGGCCGGGCTTTGGCTCCATTATCACAAATCGCCGGTCTTGCTACGCGTTTTCAGCAGGCGCGTTTAGCCTTAAAAGGTGTTGATGATATTATCAACCGCCCGATTGAGCGTGATGCAGAACGGAAATATATCACCTTAAAACAGGTACAAGGCAAACTGAATTTTAACAATGTCAATTTCCAATACAATAAAGAAAGTGTTAATGCGCTGAATAAAGTGAATATTACGATTCAGCCCGGTGAAAAAGTGGCTATTTTAGGGCGGGTCGGCAGTGGTAAGAGTACCTTGTTAAAGTTGGCATCGGGGCTTTATGAACCGCAAAGCGGCGGTGTTACGTTGGATAATGTAGATCTTCGTCAAATTGATCCGAATTATGTACGTAATCAGATTTCACTGTTAGGGCAGGCTCCCCGTTTATTTTTAGGAACATTGCGTGAGAATCTGGATATTGCCCGCACGGATAATTTTTCCAGTGATCAGGAACTGGTCAACGCATTACGCCGTTTCGGTTTAGAAACGTTAGTCAATAGTCATCCTCGAGGATTGGATATGCCTCTGGGTGAAAACGGTCAGGGCTTATCCGGCGGTCAGAAACAATTAGTGGCATTAGCACGTTTGACTATTAAAGATCCTCAAGTCGTTTTATTAGATGAACCGACCAGTGATTTAGATCAGGGATCGGAAGAAATGGTATTGCAGGCCTTGGGTCACTGGGTGCGTAATCGGACAATGATTGTTGTAACACATCGTATGCAAGTGTTGAAACTGGTCAATCGCGTAATTGTAATGGAAAACGGAAAAGTCGTGATCGATGGTCCACGGGATGCCGTCTTGGCGCATTTACAGAAAAATGAACAACAGCAAAAAACGCTAAATCGGAACCAAAGCACTGAACATACCGAACAGGAAAACGGTTCTTCAGGAAAAGCAAACGGGCAAGCGACTGAACAAGGAACAGAAAATGCATAATAATGATGAAGTAAAAAAAGCGGATTTAGTATTAATTAACGATTTAAATGCCGCATTACAAACGGAAAAACATTGGGGTATTTTCTCGGTAATTATCCTGTTTGCTTTATTTTTGGTGATATTTGTTATTTGGGCGTATTTTAGCCCTCTAGAGGAAGTGACACGTGGGCAAGGTAGTGTGATTCCAAGTAGTCGCGAGCAGATTGTACAAAGTTTAGACCCGGGCATTATTCAGGAAATGAAAGTGAAAGAAGGAGACGTGGTTGAAAAAGGACAGGTTCTTTTAGTACTCGATGACACCCGAAGTTCGGCAATTTTGCGTGAGAGCGAAGCCAAAGTAGAGAGTTTACGCGGGATCGTTGCCCGATTGAGAGCTGAAAGTTCGGGCGAACCGTTGCAGTTTCCGGAAGATATTCCGCAAGAAATCAAAAATCGTGAAACGGCGGCTTATAACGCACGGCATAAAGCTATGCAAGATGCAATTAGCGGATTAAGTCAAAGTAAAGCATTACTCGATCGTGAAATCAGTATTACTCAACCAATGGTGAAAAAAGGCGTGATGTCGGAAGTGGAATTGTTGAGAATGATGCGCCAATCTTCCGATTTGGCACAGCAGCTTTCCGAACGCCGTAATAAATATGTGACGGATGCCAGTAATGAATTGGTGCAGACTGAATCGGAATTAGCTCAGGCTCGTGAGAATATGGTGATGCGTGCCGATCCGGTAGAACGTTCGCAAATTAAAGCGCCGTTGCGCGGTGTGGTAAAAAATATTCGGATTAATACGGTAGGCGGTGTTGTGCAGGCAGGGCAGGATATTTTAGAGATCGTACCCTTGGATGAAGCTTTGTTGGTGCAGGCCTATATTAGCCCGAAAGATGTTGCGTTTATCCGCCCCGAACAACCGGCATTAGTTAAAATAAGCGCCTATGATTATGCGATTTACGGCGGGCTGGAAGGTAAAGTTGAATTAATCAGTCCGGATACATTGCAGGATGAACGCCGACGTAATGAGCTGAATTTGAATCCGGATCAGGCGTACTACCGAATTTTAGTGAAAACTGATGGTAATCATATCACCGACCGTAACGGTAATCGTTTAGATATTACACCGGGGATGACCGCTACCGTTGATATTAAAACCGGCGAAAAAACGGTGTTTCAATACTTGATCAAGCCGATTACAAGGATGAAGCAGGCGCTACAGGAAAGATAAAGTGTGGTAGATTTTTCCGATAAATGATTAGTTTCCATTACTGATGGGATTCCGACCGAATGCTGATAGACTCAGATACCCAAGTATAGCCTCTATCGTTCGTATCATACCAAATACATTGGTGCCCCGTTAGTGAAGGTATGGCAGATTGAGCTGTTGCAAAAAAACACCGCCGAAAATGACCGCACTTTCATACAAGAGTGAATATGTCGGTGAAATTTGAGGGAAAAGAAATGCCTTTCGCGATTTGAGATCGGAAAGGCATTAAAATTGGTTGCGGTTTTAGGGTTTTGTATAACTGTTACATAATACCGGAATTTCTAACTGCACTTTTTCTTGGCTAAAAAGAATTAATCTCTAAAGTTATTAAACTGGAAGGGTTGCCCTAATTCCGCACCTTTTACAAGTTGAATCACAGCTTGTAAGTCATCACGGGATTTACCGGTTACCCGCACTTGATCACTTTGGATTTGGGCTTGCACTTTAATTTTAGAATCTTTCACTAGTTTTGTGATTTTCTTCGCCATTTCGGTTTCAATGCCTTGTTTCAATTTTATTTCTTTGGTGTAAAGTTTGCCGTGATGTTCACTTTCCGTTGGGATATCCAACGAACTGTGTTCAATGCCACGCTTAACGAATGCGCCGATTAAGATTTCGATCAGTTGTTCAAGTTGAAACTCGGATTCCGTAGTAACTTTCACCGTTTCGTTTTTTTCATTGAGTTCCATCACGGCTTCCACACCACGGAAATCATAGCGTGTACTTAATACGCGGTTTGCATTTTCTACGGCGTTACGCACTTCATGCATGGTAATTTCGGAAACAATATCAAAAGAGGGCATAATTTTCTCCTATTAACGTTAAATTCTATCTTTCGCACTTAAAAGACACAAAAGTGCGGTTAAGTCGGCGAAGTTTACCACAATTTGTGCTTGTTGTTGCACTTTGGGCTTGGCATGGAAAGCAATACCTAATCCGGCTACCTTCATCATGGCTAAATCATTAGCGCCGTCACCAATAGCAAGGGTATTTTCAGCGCTAATACTGTATTCATCGCGTAAACGCTGAAGTGTGTAGGCTTTATATTGTGCATCGACAACATCACCTTTGATTAAGCCTGTCAGTTTGCCATCTACAATATCAAATTGATTGGATACGGCATAGTCTAACTTTAATAAATCTTTCAAATAATCTGCAAAGTAAGTAAAACCGCCTGAGGCAATGGCTGTTTTCCACCCGTGTTTTTGTAAGATTTTAAGGGTTTCTTGCAAACCGGGCATTAAGGGTAAATTTGCCCGAACTTCTTGTAAAATACTTTCCGGTGCATTTTTTAATGTGCCGACCCGACGACGTAAACTCTGTTCAAAATCCAGTTCGCCCCGCATTGCGCTTTCGGTAATTGCGGACACTAATTTCCCGGTGCCGGCAAGCTTGGCGATTTCATCAATACATTCAATTTGGATGGCGGTAGAATCCATATCCATCACTAATAACCCCGGCTCTGACAATTTCGTTTCGAAGTTGAGGCGGGCAATATCTAAACCTAGCTCGTGAGCAATAGAAAGGAAAGTATCTTGCCATTCCCCTTGAAGTAACACTACTGTATTTTTCGCGACATTCCAAGCATCAAAACACTGAAAATTTTGACCGCACTTTTGCTGAAACAGAGTCAGTACGGAAAGGTTTAATTGTGTGCCGTAGAGAATGAAATTATCAGTTAATAAGGTAAGGCGGGATTCGGGCAAAAGTGTGGTTGGTAATATTGGGTATTTTTGTGTAATGCTTGCAAGGTTTTGAATTTGCATAGAAAATCCTGTAAATTATAAAATCAAAACTATTCTAGCCGATTTAAGGGCGAATTGGGGAAAATAACTTGCATTTAATCAAAGAAAAATTAACAAAATCCGTGATGCTGGTGCTGATTGTGATTTTTTGCTTTGCTGCGTTGGCGATAATTTTATTTGGTATTCAGCAATTTAAAATAGGTTCACAGTTTGCCAATGTAAATCAGGTGTTTAATCTATCTCATATTCTCGTACGCCAACAAGCAAATTTGTTTTCTGTGCTACTAGTTAATAATGCACAATCTGAAAAACTGACGGAAAATTTAGATAATTTTGTGCAAGAGCATTTTGTGTTGGACGCCTCAATTTACAATGCACAAGGCAAATTATTAGCACAAAGTACGGGCTCGGAAAGTTTACGTTTGCGTTTAGGGCTTGAAACCAATGAGGAAGAAAATACTAACCAGCAAATTGTTGAACCGATTTATTCTAATATGGGTATTCAAGGTTTTTTACGTGTCACCTTTGACGGGCAATATGCGCAAACCTCCCAAAGTAAAATTAATCAAATTTTTCGTCAACTTTACGGTGAGCTGATTGTGGTATTTTTATTAGGCGTGGTATTGGCGAGTTCTATTCACTATTTTTTAAGCCATTATCGTCGTGCTTATCGCAAAGCGAATGAACCTAAAAAAACACTCAATTTACCGATTAAATCTAATATTCAACGGTATCATCAAAGACGGCGTAGAACATAATTTACGATAGATCATAGATATTGCATAAAATTTCAATTATTTTGCCTAAATGACGAAATAAATAAGGTAGAATAGGCAACAATTTACTTTAGACAGGAGAATAATATGGCAACTCGCAGACAATTAGCCAATGCAATCCGTTTCTTATCTATGGATGCGGTACAAAAAGCAAAATCAGGTCATCCGGGAGCCCCGATGGGAATGGCAGATATTGCCGAAGTGTTATGGCGTGATTTTTTAAAACATAATCCGACTAATCCTAAGTGGGCGGATCGCGACCGTTTTGTTTTGTCTAACGGGCATGGTTCAATGTTGATTTATAGCTTGTTGCATTTAACCGGTTATGATCTTTCGATTGAAGATTTGAAACAATTCCGTCAATTACATTCAAAAACACCGGGCCATCCGGAATACGGCTATGCACCGGGCGTTGAAACCACAACCGGCCCGCTAGGTCAAGGGATTACCAATGCGGTGGGGATGGCGATTGCAGAAAAAACGTTAGGTGGTCAATTTAACCGTGAAGGTCATGATATTGTCGATCACTACACCTATGTGTTTTTAGGCGACGGTTGTTTAATGGAAGGGATTTCTCACGAGGCTTGTTCTTTAGCCGGTACGCTCGGTTTAGGTAAATTAATTGCTTTCTATGATGACAATAATATCTCCATTGACGGTCATGTTGACGGTTGGTTTAGCGATGATACGGCAGCCCGTTTTGAAGCTTACGGTTGGCAGGTTATTCGTAATGTAGACGGCCATGATGCGGAACAAATTCGTGCTGCTACCATTCTTGCTCAAGCAGAAAAAGAGAAACCGACTTTAATTATTTGTAAAACCGTGATTGGCTTTGGATCACCGAATAAGTCCGGCTCTCATGATAGTCACGGCGCACCGTTGGGTGATGAAGAAATTGCATTAACCCGTCAAGCGTTAAATTGGGATTATGCACCGTTTGAAATTCCTGCGGAATATTATGCCGAGTGGGATGCAAAAGCAAAAGGCATGGTAGCGGAAAAATCTTGGGAAGAAAAATTTGCCGCATACGAAAAAGTCTATCCGGAATTGGCAGCAGAGTTTAAACGCCGTATGGCCGGAGAATTACCGACAGATTGGTCAAAATATTCTCAAGCCTTCATTGAAAAATTACAAGCAAATCCGGCGAGCATTGCAAGCCGTAAAGCCTCACAAAATGCAATTGAAGCCTATGCACAGGTGTTACCTGAGTTTTTAGGTGGTTCGGCAGATCTAGCAAGCTCTAATTTAACTTTATGGAGCGGTTCAAAACCAATCCGTGCAAATGAAAATGTTGGTGGCAACTACATCAACTATGGTGTGCGTGAATTTGGTATGTCTGCTATAATGAACGGTATTGCTTTACACGGTGGTTTCATTCCTTATGGGGCGACTTTCTTAATGTTCTATGAATACGCTCACAATGCGGTGCGTATGGCAGCATTAATGAAACAACGCGCATTGTTTGTTTACACCCACGATTCTATCGGCTTAGGCGAAGACGGTCCGACCCACCAACCTGTTGAGCAAACCGCTTCATTACGCTTAATTCCAAATCTTGAAACTTGGAGACCTTGCGATCAAGTTGAATCGGCAGTGGCGTGGCAACAAGCGGTAGAGCGTCAGGATGGTCCGAGTGCATTAATCTTCACCCGTCAAAACCTTGCTCAAATAGACCGCACTTCTGAACAATTATTCAATGTTGCGCGTGGTGCATATATCTTAAAAGATTGCAACGGCACGCCGGATTTAATCTTGATTGCGACAGGTTCGGAAGTTGAACTCGCTGTCAAAGCGGCAGAAGTACTTGCGGCGGAAGGTAAAAACGTGCGTGTGGTTTCTATGCCAAGTACCAACCGTTTTGATAAACAAGACGAAGCGTATCGTGAAAGTGTTTTACCTTCTTCTGTCTCTAAGCGTGTAGCGATTGAAGCGGGTATTTCCGATTTCTGGTACAAATACGTAGGCTTTGGTGGTCGTATTGTGGGTATGAATTCATTCGGTGAATCGGCACCGGCTGATCAATTATTCAAATTATTTGGCTTCACCGTAGATAACGTAGTGGCGAAGGCAAAAGAAATTTTGTAGTTGTTTTTCGCTAAAATTAAAGTGCGGTTGAAAAAATAGTATTTTTTGACCGCACTTTATTTTTCCTCTATTTCCGACAATTGATCAATTTCATTGATTTTGTTAGAATCCGCCCGGTTTTTCCTGATATATCAGTGGAAAATGAGTTCGGATGAAGGTAGCTGGAGAGTAGGGAATTAACCCTACGCCGACGATGTAAAATCTTTCAGGCGCACGTAAGTGCAGGGACTGTTACTGGACGAACCCTTGGAGAGATCCATTGCACAATAGTGTAAATGGACGCCGAAGGCGCAAAAGAGCGGTTGTTTTTAACACCGTTTTTCAAACGCTCAGGCAAAAGGACAGGGGCTAAAAGACAATCTGTATTTTTCTTTCTTCTCACGGATGCTTTTCGTCTCCTTGTCGCGTTTATTGGTTTTTAGACGACGAGGAATCACAATGTCATTTACGACAATTTTATCTACGATTGATAGCTTTATTTGGGGGCCGCCCTTATTAATTTTATTATCCGGCACAGGGCTTTATCTCACTTTACGTTTAGGTTTTATTCAAATTCGTTATTTGCCGCTTGCGATTGGTTATTTATTTAAAAAAGAACGTGGCGGAAAAGGGGATGTGTCTTCTTTTGCGGCGTTGAGCACTGCCTTAGCGGCAACCATTGGAACGGGAAATATCGTCGGTGTTGCTACGGCGGTACAGGCGGGCGGACCCGGCGCGATTTTTTGGATGTGGTTGGTAGCACTGCTTGGTATGGCGACCAAGTATGCGGAATGTTTGCTTGCGGTAAAGTATCGGGTGAAAGATCGTCGAGGATTTATGTCCGGCGGTCCGATGTATTATATTGAACGTGGTCTTGGGATTAAATGGTTAGCCAAAATGTTTGCGGTGTTCGGTGTCTTAGTGGCATTTTTTGGTATCGGCACTTTTCCGCAGGTGAATGCGATCACACATGCGATGCAAGATACCTTTCATATTCCGGTGATTGTAACGGCGGTAGTCGTTACCGTTTTGGTAGCAATGATTATTTTAGGTGGGGTAAAACGCATCGCAACGACATCGGCGATCATTGTTCCTTTTATGGCGGTTTCTTATGTTCTGGTGTCTCTCATTATTATTTTATTAAATTGGGAACGGGTGCCGGATGCTGTATTACTGATCATTCATAGTGCTTTTGAACCGCAATCCGCACTGGGTGGTGTATTAGGTTTTACAGTAATGAAAGCGATTCAATCCGGCGTAGCCCGAGGTATTTTTTCTAATGAATCAGGATTGGGAAGTGCACCTATTGCCGCTGCCGCCGCACAAACACGAGAGCCGGTTCGTCAAGGTCTCATTTCAATGACCGGGACTTTTTTAGATACCATTATTGTGTGTTCAATGACAGGAATTGTATTGGTTATTAGCGGTGCTTGGAGCAATCCTGAGTTTGCTGGTGCACTGGTGACCAATGCCGCATTTTCTCAAGGACTAGGTTCTTCAATTGGCGCAACGGTTGTGACTATTGGGCTATTATTCTTTGCTTTTACAACAATTTTAGGTTGGTGTTATTACGGTGAACGCTGTTTTGTGTATTTAGTCGGAACCCGTGGTATCCGTTTATATCGATTAGTATTTATTATTTTGGTTGGAGCCGGTTCATTCTTAAAATTAGATTTGATCTGGATTCTAGCAGACATTGTAAATGGCTTAATGGCATTTCCTAACTTAATTGCCCTAATCGGATTACGTAAAGTGGTAATTGAAGAAACGAAAGATTATTTTGCACGTTTGAAGATTCATCAACAGGATCAAGATGATGTAATTTAGTTTCTATAATGGAATTGAGAATTTTTAGAACCAAGCAAAACGCCATTTGCGTAAATTTAACGGTATCCCTAAAGCTCATTTTGAGCTGTATTTAAAGGAATGCGAATGGCGTTTTAATAATAGTAAAATAAAATCTCAAATTTTCATTTTAAAGCAATTGATTAAGGAGTATTTGATCTAGTTGTCTACTATAGCCCTTTAATTTTCAACTAATAGATCATCCAGATATTTCGCTTTTTGATACGCAGGACGTTGTTGCATAGTATCAAGATAATGCTGAAAAACAGGCTCCGGTTCAATTACTTTTGTACGGAAAATGCCATACTCTAACAATTTTGTAAGTACAATATCCGCAATACTAAACTGCTCTGTACAAATATATTTTCTATCTGACAGATGATTTCTTAGGATATTTAACACCGTATCTAAATCTCCATATCCTAGGGCTTTTCTATATTCATCTTTTAGTCTCACTTGGGTGTATTTTTCCATAATCGCGGCTTCAAATGTAGCGGCGGTAAAAAATAACCAACGATAGTATTCCCCTCGATGGGTAGAATTTATTGATGGCGAGAGCGATTTTTCCGGAAATATATCTGCCAAATACATACAAATTGCTGCGGCTTCAGTGATAACCGTATCGCCATGTTTTAATGCAGGAATTTTCCCCATAGGATTAACTGCCAGATAGCTTGGATTTTTAAGTGCCGAAAAATCCAATAAAACAGTTTCATAATTAGCACCACACTCTTCTAATGCCCAGCGGACAATACGTCCTCTAGAAAGTGGATTAGTATAGAAAGTTAAATTTTTCATCATTACTCCTAGCGTTGAAGGTTGTATTACATAGGTTTAAATACAAATCAAAAAAGCATTTGAGATTTGATGAAGACATGGTAAATACATTTTGTGTCATATACTGTCAGTAGTGTTTTTCAGGCACTATTCCTTCGTGCCGTCTCCATTTAGACAGTAGGCTGGAATGGCTTTGAGAATAGTTTTTTTCGAGTAATGACATCTGTAAGATTCTATCTAAGCGAAAATGACGAAAGTCTTGCTTTAATTCACACCAAGCCGCAATAAGAACATTCTGATCAAAAAATCCAACTGCAATAGGTGAAATAATTCTTTCGGAAAAGGTATTATGTTTATTTTGGTAATGTAATAATATTTGCTTTTCTAAGCGTATTGCTTTTCGAATAGTCATTAAAAATTGATTTTGTTGTGGGACTTTCTTTTGACTAATAACCCACAACGGTGTGTTATGTAAATCACTTTTTTGTTGCGAGGGGATAATTGATGAAATTTTCATTAGTGCGGATAGTGCTGAATTAGATAGATAAGTGTCAGTATGCTTGGTTACCCAGCGAATTCCTAGAATTAATGCTTCAAGTTCTTCTTTTGATAATAAATTTGTTGGTAGGGAGAACTCTTTTCTTAACTGATAACCTATCCCTCTCGCCCCTTCAATCATCGCACCTTGGCAACATAACATATCAATATCTCTATAAATTGTGCGTATGCTAACATTAAGCCTTTCCGCTAATATCTCAGCTTTAACCGGATAACGATAATTGCTAAGTAGTTGCAGTAAATTGAGTAGCCGTTGGGTTTTGGCCATTATTTTTTCTTATTCGTATTGTCATATCGGATATGGTTTAAACACATGCTTATTTGTTCTAGTTTTGACTATCGCTCATCAAAGCTAGTTCCAAACTTAATGTTATACTGCAACAAGCTCAATCAATTATCCCGATAAAAGTGAAAATGAAAGAAAATCTCCAAGCTTGAAAGTATATGTCGAACAATTTCAACCTAATAAGCAATTAGGTTCTTTAGGGGTTATTACTGGAAACGGAATTGGATGGATTAATGTGTTTTGTTGTAAAAATTCTAATCTTTATTGATTTGACAACACAATCATAATAAAAGACGCTTTGTGATCGTTTTCCCTTCTAGCCTTTCATAGTAACAATTTTTTATGAAAAGAAAACAAGTAATATTGGCAAATGAGATCTAGATCATATTTTTTAATATTCCTATTTCTTGCATACAGAAATGACTTGAAAAAGCTCGTTGAGAGGACTATTTTGATATTGAATCAAACCGAACCGAAAGGTTCTTAACAATGCAAAGAGGTAAATGTTATGACATTAAATATCACCAGCAAACAAATGGAAATCACTCCTGCAATTCGTGAACATGTGGAAAACCGTTTAGCAAAATTGGAAAAATGGCATACACAATTAATCAATCCCCATTTTGTGTTGAATAAAGTACCGAATGGTTTTTCAGTCGAAGCCTCCATTGGAACACCGCTTGGTAATTTAATCGCTACTGCGACGGCTGATGATATGTACAAAGCAATTAATGAAGTGGAGGAAAAATTGGAACGTCAGCTAAATAAATTACAGCATAAAGGGGAATCCCGCCGTGCGGATGAACGTTTAAAAGATTCTTTCGATTAGAAAGTGCGGTCATTTTTAATGACATTTTCTAAAAAAAATGCCGAGGTAAGAACCTTGGCATTTTTGTTTATAAGATATTAGATCCGAGTTAAATCAATGTTTTTTGTTTCTTTTGACGCAAGCAATGCCAACAATGTCATTAATGCATTAATTGCTAAATAAATTCCTACCCCCATGACACCAAATAATGCATTGATTTTTAATGAAATCATTGCCGCAACCGTTGCACCGATAATAGAGGCTAAGTTATAAGCAAGAGAAGCCCCGGAATAGCGCACTTCGGTTGGAAATAATTCGGGTAATAGTGCCGCCATCGGTCCAAAAGTCATTCCCATGATTGCCATACCGATGATAAGGAAGGCGAATACGCTGGTTGGAGTACCGTTTTGTAAGAATAGCGGCATAGATAATCCGAGTAAGCCAATGATGAGAGTGACCCAAATCAGCCATTTACGACGCCCGATTTTATCTGCATAGATACCGGAAATACTGATAAAAATACCGAAAACAATAGCGCTGATTAATAATAAACCTGTAAACGTATTTGCCGGAATGCCTAACCCGAGAGGATGACCGGCTTCGGAAAGATTCGGTGCAGTGCGTGAATATGCCTGTGCAAAGGCGGTCATAATATAGAAAAGTGAATAGGTTGCAACCATAATGAATGTGCCAATCACCATGGGTTTTAAGTGTTTGGTAAATACGACACTCACCGGGGCATTTAATTTTTTGCCTTTTTGTTCCGCTTCAATGAAAACATGGCTTTCGTGTAAGGTTAAACGGACGTATAAGCCAACAAAAACTAATAATACGGAAGAGATAAAGGGAATTCGCCAAGCCCATTCAACGAGCGCTTCTTGTCCCCAAAAATAGCTCACTAAGAAGAAAGTTCCGTTGGCGACAAATAAACCAATAGGTGCGCCTAATTGTGGAAACGTACCGTACCATGCACGTTTGCCTTCCGGGGCATTTTCTGTTGCCACTAAAGCCGCACCACCCCATTCTCCACCAAGACCGATACCTTGTCCTACACGACAAATACAAAGCAAAATCGGTGCCCAAATACCGATTTGGGAATAGTTGGGTAATAAACCGATAAGCACGGTGGATCCGCCCATGAGCAAGAGGGAGGCGACAAGGGTTTTTTTACGTCCGATTTTATCTCCAAAGTGTCCAAACAATGCCGAGCCGATAGGGCGGGCAAAAAATGCCAAGGCTAAAGTGGAAAGGGAAAGAAGATCATTTGAAAGGGGATCATCGCTATGGAAAAACTGGGTATTGAATACCAGTACGGCAGCTGCCGCATAGATATAATAATCAAAAAATTCAATTGCCGTACCGACCATCGAGGCAAGCGCCACTTTCATCGGATTATTGCGAAGTTGTGCCGTCATATTGCTTTCCTTAGAATGAGAAAATGTAAGATAAAAACTCTATAAATACAAAGGTTTGAATCCTAACATTTCCTTTAAAGTTGAGCAATTTCTAAAATAAGATTCTCAAGTTTTTTCGCGAATAGGAGAGGTTTTTCTGAATGGGCATTATGGCCTGCATTGGGGATCGTGGTTAAATTCAGGTGCTCGGAATGTGCAAGGGTTTGGAATTTAAGATCCCGTTCACCGCAAAAATAAAAAAAAGGTAACGAACTTGACCGCACTTTTTCACGAAAATCGGGTTGTTTGGCGAGACTGGTGGCAAGTAGCATCTTTCCAATGTTAGCACCACAATTTTCTTTTCGCTTTTCAACGAGCATTGCCCGTTCGTGATCGGTTAAATGGGAAAATACGGGCTGTTTATACCAATCCTCCAACACATTTTCAGGGGATTCGGCAGTAAAGCGCATTGCCCATTGCATATCATTTTGCCAACGTGCCTGTTTTTCCTCTTCCGTTTTTAAGCCTAAATTAGCACCTTCTAAAATCACTCCCCGTAAATGATTTTTTTCGATTTTAGATTGGAGTGCGTAATGTAAGGCGATACGCCCTCCGAGAGAATAACCCACGAGGAAATAAGGCTTATTCGGAATAGCTAAACGGATCTGTTTCGCCACATATCGGGCAGTATCTTCAAAGTTTGTGACTTCAATTTTTTTTGCATTTCCGTGGAAAGGCAAATTAAGGGAAACGCAGTGAAAGTGCGGTAGATTTTCGATGACTTTTTGCCAATCCGATGAAGTACCGAGCAATCCGTGGAGAAAAATAATGTTTGTCATAAAATTAAAGGGCGTTGCGACACGCCCTATCCTTTATTCGCCAATCACAGCATAACTGATTTGTTCAATTAAACGCTTATAGATGTTGCTACCATCATTCGGGTTCGTTTTAATTTCAATAAGCGTTGTTTTACGACGGGTGTAGGCTTGTTTTAATATGCTGGTTAAATCCGCCCAAGTGTAGGGATGGGCGTATTTAATATCAAACATAGCCGCAATTTGTGAGAAATCGCCGTTATGCGGTAAGCGATAAAAACGATCTTTAACTTCTTCATCTACCGGTAATATATCAAAAATTGCACCGCCGTTATTGTTAATCACAAAAATAATGGTTGGTTGCGTAACGTTTTTGAAAAGTGCAAGAGAGTTAAGATCGTAGAGTGTTGAGGTATCGCCAATCATTGCTACAACGGGTTGATTTGTTCCTACACCAATACCGGCAGCAGTTGCCAGTAAACCGTCAATACCGCTTGCGCCGCGGTTTGTGTAAATCGGATAGCCTTCAGGGAGTTTGGTGAGGGCATCTACAAGGCGCACAAATAAGCTATTGCCAAGGAACAAAATTCCATTGTAGGGTAACACCCGCTCAATATGATGGGCAAGGGAGGCTTCGTTTAAATTACCTCCCACCTGTTGTTCAATAAAACCGGCACAGAATTTTGACAAGGCAAGTGGTTCTAATAGCCAAGGTTTTTGGCGAAGCGGCGGATGAGCCCGTAGCCAATGATGAGCCTTTGCATTAAAACGAGTGTGCGTGTGATGATAAGGATCAACAGCTCTCGAGCCTTGTTCTACAATCCAGAATTCGCCTTTAAAAGCTTGTAAAAATTGATTAATCCGTTTGCTGATAAAACGAGAACCAAACTGAATAACAATATCCGCTTGCAGTAATTTTTCGCGAACGGTTTGGTTAGCAAGCCAAATATCGGCATAAGGGCTGCTGGGTTCAACTCCAGATTGAATGTCGGTCAATAAAATCCAGCCCATTGTAGTTGCCCAAGTATTAATGCCCATGGCTTGTTCCACCGGTAGTCGTCCTACGACAATGACTCCGCGTTTAGTACGCCAATGATCCCAGTTTTCATGCATGAGTACTTCTTGTTGTTGGGCTTCATGGGTTACCCATGGCTTACTTTGTGTTAACCAATGCCGTAATGATTGTAACCAAGGATGGTTGTCTATAGCTTCTTCGGTCGCTTCATAAAGTGGTTCGGCGAAAGGTACATTAATATGTACAACACCGCCTTGTTGCGTTTGCTGAAATACCGCTTGCTCAAGCAGGGAGATTAACCACTGTGCGGAATAGTCGATATTCGGTTTGGGTAAATTCACGTTGGCAACAGGGTAGTCACCAAACATATTTTGCTGCAGGATGGCTTGATTTGCTCCGCACTCCCATAGTTCGGGCGGACGGTCTGCTGTTAAAACGATGAGATCCACTCCGCTTTGGCGTGCTTCAATAATTGCCGGATAAAGATTTGCCGTTGCCGTACCGGAAGTAACAATGATTGCTACAGGGGATTGGGTGGATTTGGCAATACCAAGAGCAAAAAAGCCTAAACCACGTTCATCAAAATGGCTGTAACAAGTAGCGCGACCGGTGTTTTGCAATCGCACTGCCTCAAGTGTTAAAGGAGTAGAGCGTGAGCCGGGCGCAATACAGAAATGAGAAACGCCTTGGCGCACCAAGGTTTCTAAAATCACTTTTGACCAACAACGATTAAACACGCTTACAGACATTCTTTCTCTCCATTATTATTTTTTTCTGCAAAAAGGGAAATTAATCCCGCTGCCTTACGTTCAATTTCTTGCCATTCGGTTAAGGGTTCAGAGCCTTCAACAATACCCGCACCTGCAAAGACTCGGATTCGATTGCCTTCAATAAATGCGGATCGGATCGCAACACAAAATTCTGAGTATGCTTCGCTCATCAATCCTAAGGTGCCGGCATACCACCCTCGCTCAAAGGTTTCAATTTCCGACAAAATCATCCTCGCTTGTTGTTGAGGTAAACCGGAAACTGCCGCTGTGGGGTGAATTGCGCTAAGTAACGCCGAATCTTGGTAATGTGCGGTCAAATTTGCCCGAATTTTTCGGAGTAAATGCTGAACTTTGCGCAACGGTTTGAGTTCAACTTCACCTACATCAAAGGATTCCACCATAGGGTTGAGATTCTGTGAAATATCTTGAACCACAAGCCAGTTTTCATTCAAATTTTTTTCATCACTTAATAACCATTCCGCTTGTTGCTGATTTTCTTGCCGGTTATTTGTAATTGGTGCCGTGCCGGCAAGGGCTTCGGTTAAAAACAGATTGTATTCACGGGCAAATAAACGCTCGGGCGTTGAGCCGACAAATGTCGAATAAGGTTTTTCCGCCCATAAAAAATGATAGCAACCTTGATTTTGATTTTGGCTTTCTGCTAAAAAGTCATAGGGATTGATAGCTTGTTTTAAGTGAAAAACGGTTTCGTTGGCTAACACAAGTTTGGTCAGCCCGCCTTGTTTAATTTCATAAAGGGCTTGGTTTACCCAATCGCACCAAATTCGTTTATTTGCCCGTTGTTCGGTATGTAATGGGGACTGCTTTGTCAATACACAAAGTGCGGTTGTTTTAGGCAAAGTTTTTAATATTGTTAATGCGTTTTGTGCTGAGGTTTTGCCTTCAACAAAACAGTTGATTGTAGTGCTATCCTCATTTTCTTGCAACAAAAGCTGAGGCAAAATAAATTGTCCGTTTCCCTGAAATTGTAAACCGCCGATAAGGGGAAAATTATATTCCTCAATAAATGTTTGGGCTAAATTCAGTTGGGAAAATGACCGCACTTGACCGATTGCGGCAAGGCTTTTGTTTTCATCACGAAAATGCAAATAAAATTGTGGATAAGTGCTTTGGGCTTTCAGCCATGCCAATAAATCGATATTGGTGATATCCGTTCGGAAACACGCAATATCATTTTGTTTTTGTCGCAAATAATCCTCAATCTGCCGACTTAATTGGCTTGTCGCTTGCTCTAAACTATCCATTAGATATTGTTAAATTTATCGTAAAAATTGTTGGCTATTCTACCGCAGTTTGTTTGTTACAAAAAATTTTTTTACAAAATCTTTTCAAGATTGAAAATTCAGCGTAAATTAACCGCACATATCACAAAAAATAAAAGGAATCTATATGCGATTATTCCCCAAATCCGATAAATTGGAACAGGTTTGTTATGATATTCGCGGACCGGTACACAAAGAGGCGCTCCGTTTAGAAGAAGAAGGCAATAAAATTTTAAAATTAAATATTGGTAATCCCGCACCATTTGGTTTTGAGGCGCCGGATGAGATTTTGGTGGATGTCTTGCGTAATTTGCCTTCTGCGCAAGGTTATTGTGATTCTAAAGGGCTATATTCCGCCCGTAAAGCCATTGTGCAATATTATCAATCAAAGGGCATTCAAGGCTCGACAGTGAATGATGTGTATATCGGTAACGGAGTTTCCGAACTGATTACAATGGCTATGCAGGCATTATTAAATGATGGTGATGAAGTATTGGTACCTATGCCGGATTATCCGTTATGGACGGCTGCGGTGACGCTTTCCGGCGGTAAGGCCGTGCATTATTTGTGTGACGAAGACGCCGGTTGGTTTCCTGCTATCGATGATATTAAAGCAAAAGTGAATGCCAAAACAAAAGCTATCGTAATTATCAACCCGAATAATCCAACGGGTGCGGTATATAGCAAAGCATTGTTAGAAGAAATCGTGGAGATAGCGCGTCAAAACAATCTGATTATTTTTGCTGACGAAATTTACGATAAAATTTTATATGACGATGCGGTTCACCATCATATTGCGGCATTAGCACCCGATTTGTTAACGGTGACCTTTAATGGATTATCGAAAGCTTACCGTGTCGCCGGCTTCCGCCAAGGTTGGATGATTCTAAACGGTCCGAAACATCACGTTAAAGGGTACGTTGAGGGCTTGGATATGCTGGCCTCTATGCGTTTATGCGCCAATGTGCCGATGCAGCATGCGATTCAGACGGCGTTAGGCGGTTATCAAAGTATTAATGAATTTATTTTGCCGGGCGGACGTTTATTAGAGCAACGTAATAAAGCCTATGAATTGATAACGCAAATTCCCGGCGTTACCTGCGTGAAACCAATGGGGGCGCTTTATATGTTCCCGAAAATGGATGTGAAAAAATTTAATATTCATAGTGATGAAAAAATGGTGCTGGATTTACTTCGCCAAGAAAAAGTATTGCTTGTTCACGGTAAAGGGTTTAATTGGCACTCACCGGATCACTTCCGTATTGTTACTTTGCCTTATGTGAATCAGTTGACAGAGGCGATTACAAAATTAGGACGTTTTTTACAAAATTATCGCCAATAGAACTAAAAAGTGCGGTTAGAAATATTGTAGTTTTATGCGTTTCGGGCAAAGAGTAGCGGTTCAATTTGAACCGCACTTTATGATTAAATCCCTTATATCCTAATCAGCTGAATTAGCATTACACCACTGATTAAAATGCCCAAACCGACTAACTGGATAGGAATAATTACTTTTCGTTGAGCGCCGAAAAAACCAAATTTATCTACTAACAAACTACCTGAAATCAAACCGAGTAACGCCAAAACCACTGCTCCGCCAGTCCCGATTTGGGGAACCAGAGTAATGCTGCCGAAAATAAACAATGCTCCTAAACATCCTCCGAACCAAACCCACCAAGGCTTGCCTTTGCCAATCGCATTTTTTAGTTTTGAAAAACTTTTTTCATAAAATAAAACCACTAGGAATAATCCGCTTCCGCCAACGGCAAAGGAGACAAAAGCAGCTTGAACGGAGGAATGCAGCACGCGTCCTAATTCTGCATTGATTGCCGTTTGTGCAGCCAATAACATTCCGGCAAAAATACCAAAAAACCGCCATAACAAAAGATGAGGCTCTGACTGACTATGAAGTGATTTTGTTTTTTTCATTATTGGCATCACAACGGTACAAAATATCCCTAGAAAAACTAAACTAATGCCTAATATACGAATAAGATTAAGATCGATTTTAGGGGAATAGAACCAACCGAAAGTATCGATCAATATCCCCATTATAACTTGTCCAAGTAAAGGAATTATTGCCGTTTGTACGCTGCCGAGCTTAGCAAATAGTAAAATATTTGCCGTTAGTGAGACCATTCCCATTAATCCGCCAATCCAAAGCCACCAAGGCGTTTGTAAAAGGGTTGTCGGTTCAATCGTTAGCGGTTCGTTTGATAGTTTGGCAAGTATTAGTAAAAAGAGTGTTCCGCCACTAAAAGAAATAAAGGAAGATAAAAAAGGGACGCCGAGATAACCGCGTAAGCGGGAATTAATTGCCGTTTGAAAACTCACGATAATACCGATGAGAATTCCAATGAACATCGTAAGCATAATAACGTTTCCTATGACTAAAATGCGGGGAGATTAAAAAGTTTGGTATTACCATTAATGGAAATAACAGCCAAACTATCATTGAGTATTCCGATACATTCAAACTATGTCACTATTGCGTGACATAATATTTTTGAGTAATTTTTCGAGGGAAAAAGGGATCATGATTGATCCCGATTTTCATTAATGCGTGCTTGTACTGGTTGTCGTTCGATTTGCACGTTTACGATCGTTTTCCGTCAAAAGTTTTTTGCGGATGCGGATCGATTCAGGGGTGACTTCCACTAATTCATCGTCATCAATAAATTCGATGGCTTGTTCAAGGCTAAATTTCACCGGTGTGGTGAGTACAATAGCATCATCTTTACCCGAAGCGCGCATATTAGTGAGTTTTTTACCTTGTAAACAGTTGACGGTTAAATCGTTTGAACGGCTATGGATACCGATAATCTGCCCTTCATACACTTCTACGTTGGCATCAATCATTAATTTGCCTCGTTCTTGTAAACCGAACAATGCGTAAGCGAGGGCTTTACCCGTTGCGTTAGAGATTAACACGCCGTTCTTACGTTGACCGATTTCGCCGCCTTTGATGTCATCATAGTGACTGAAACTAGAGTAAAGCAAACCGGTGCCGGAAGTCATGGTCATAAATTCGCCACGGAATCCGATTAAGCCGCGACTTGGAATGATATATTCTAAACGAACACGCCCCTTGCCATCCGGTAACATATCGCGCACTTCACCTTTACGGATGCCTAGGGCTTCCATGACAGAACCTTGGTGTTGCTCTTCCACGTCAATCGTTACTTGTTCATAAGGTTCTTGCTTTTTGCCATCAATTTCACGATAGATAACTTTTGGACGGGATACTGCGAGTTCATAACCTTCACGGCGCATATTTTCAATCAATACGGAGAGATGTAATTCACCTCGACCGGATACGCGGAATTCATCAGGATTCGGGGTTTCTTCCACACGCAACGCCACATTGTGAACGAGTTCTTTATTTAAACGTTCAAGAATTTGACGTGAAGTCACATATTTTCCTTCTTGACCGGCAAACGGTGAGGTATTTACACAGAAGAACATAGTGACCGTCGGTTCGTCCACGGTTAATGAAGGTAACGCTTCTACGGCATTGATATCACAAATAGTATCGGAAATATTGAGTTCGCCTAAACCGGTAATCGCTACGATATCGCCTGCATAAGCCATTTCTTCTTCGTAACGTTGTAAACCAAGGTGGCCAAGTACTTGACCGATACGTCCTTGGCGGGTTTTTCCTTCGCTATTAATAATAGTTACCGGTTGATTTGGTTTAATTGAACCGCGTTTAATACGACCAATACCAATTACCCCAACATAGCTGTTGTAATCTAATTGGGAAATTTGCATTTGGAACGGTTCGTCTAGTTCCACTTTTGGCGGTTCAACGTGTTTAACAATGGCTTCAAATAACGGTGTCATATCTTCTGCTAATTCTTCATGTTCTAAACCGGCGACACCATTTAATGCGGAAGCGTAAATAATCGGGAAATCTAATTGCTCGTCAGTTGCTCCAAGGTTGACAAAGAGATCGAAAACTTGGTCCACAACCCAATCGGGACGAGCACCCGGACGGTCAACTTTGTTGATCACAACAATCGGTTTTAATCCGTGAGCGAAGGCTTTTTGAGTGACGAAACGGGTTTGTGGCATAGGGCCGTCAAACGCATCAACGACTAAAAGTACGGAATCAACCATTGAAAGAACGCGTTCTACTTCTCCGCCAAAGTCCGCGTGCCCCGGAGTATCGACAATGTTAATACGGTAATCATTCCAATTAATCGCTGTATTTTTTGCAAGAATAGTAATACCGCGTTCTTTTTCCAGATCATTTGAGTCCATGACACGCTCGTCCATATCGCCACGTGTTGCTTCAAAAGTACCGGATTGTTGAAGAAGTTTATCTACAAGTGTGGTTTTTCCGTGGTCAACGTGCGCAATAATTGCAATATTGCGCAGTTTATTAATATCAATTTTATTTGTCATTGTTCATACAGAGTTATTAATGATGTAGAGCGTGTAAAACAAGATTTCACGCACGAAAGGGCGAGGATTATACATGACTTTTATATTGCCCGCTACGCCAAATCTGAAAAATAAATCCAATGAAAAGTAGATGGGATTACGTTATAATGCAAGCTTATTTTAATCATATTTACACAGCAAAATAGAGGGTTCCCTATGTCAAACGCAAACGCTATCGCAAATGTGTTCAAGTTAATTGAAGAAAATGATATTAAATTTGTCATTCTTCGATTCACTGATATAAAAGGTAAAGAACACGGCGTGTCTATTCCGGTTAGTCTTATTGATGAAGATATATTTGAAGATGGTAAAATGTTTGACGGTTCATCCGTGGAAGGTTGGAAAACAATTAACAAGGCCGATATGTTGTTAATGCCAATGGCAGAAACCGCTGTGGTTGATCCGTTTGCTCAAATTCCAACTCTCTCTCTGCGTTGTAGTGTATATGAACCGACGACTATGCAGAGTTATGATCGCGATCCTCGCTCTATTGCTATTCGTGCCGAAAATTATATGCGTTCTACCGGTATTGCCGATCAAGCATTTTTCGGGCCGGAGCCGGAATTTTTCTTATTTGATGATGTGCGTTTTGATGTGTCGATGAACCGTGCTTCTTTTTCCGTTGATGATGTGGAAGCTGCTTGGAATACCAATAAAAAATATGAAAGTGGCAATAATGCTTACCGTCCACTTAAGAAAGGCGGTTATTGTGCGGTTGCACCAATTGATTCAGCCCATGATATTCGCTCTGAGATGTGCTTAATTTTGGAAGAACTCGGTTTAGTGATTGAAGCACATCACCACGAAGTTGCGACAGCAGGTCAAAATGAAATCGCAACAAAATTCAATAGCCTTACCTTAAAAGCGGATGAAACCCAAATTTATAAATATGTAGTGCAAAATGTCGCACTTGAAAATGGTAAAACCGCGTGTTTTATGCCTAAACCTATTACAGGAGACAACGGTTCGGGTATGCACTGTAATATGTCGCTAAGCAAAGATGGAAAAAATATTTTCCAAGGTGATAAATATGCGGGGCTTTCAGAGACCGCACTTTACTATATCGGCGGCATTATCAAGCATGCCAAAGCCTTAAATGCATTTACAAATCCAAGTACTAATTCATACAAACGTTTAGTTCCGGGTTACGAAGCTCCGGTATTATTGGCTTATTCGGCAAGTAACCGCTCCGCTTCAATTCGTATTCCTGCGGTAACAAGTCCTAAAGCAATTCGTATTGAAGCCCGCTTTCCTGATCCAATGGCAAACCCATACTTAGCTTTTGCGGCTCTGTTAATGGCGGGATTGGATGGTATTGTGAATAAAATCCATCCAGGCGATGCGATGGATAAAAACCTTTATGATTTACCGCCGGAAGAACTTAAAGACATTCCTGCCGTAGCAAGCTCACTTGAAGAAGCTTTGAATACCTTAGAGAAAGACTATGAATTTTTAACCCACGGTAATGTATTTAGTAAAGAGTTTGTGGAAGCTTTCATCGGCATTAAACGTAAAGAAGTAGAACGCTTGAATATGACTCCGCATCCGGTGGAGTTTGAGATGTATTATGCGTAATTTTTGCTAGAAAACTGTTTATGAAGTAAAGAAAGTGCGGTTGATTTTGACCGCACTTTTTTTACTTTGCATTTATATCCATTTACATTTTTTATTCTTGTGAAGGGGGATAATATAGCCTAGAATATCCGTCTGATGTTATGGAATAACCATTAGATAAAGGATTTTACAGTGAATAGTACGAAAGCAACCAATAATGATGAGATTGATCTCATTGAATTGATTAAAGTCTTATGGAATAAAAAAATTTGGATTCTATTTTCTGCGTTTGTATGTACTTTAATTGCAGGCGTGTACGCCTTTACAGCAAAGGAGCAATGGACTTCAACCGCTATTGTTGTTGCTCCACGTTCAACTGATTTAGGGAGTTTACTTCCCGTTCGAGCAGAATATGCACGTATTATTGACGATGGAGAGTTTTCAGCTGGAAAATTATCTGGTTCATTATATGGGCAATTCAAACATTTCCTTTTGTCTAATGATTTAAAACGTCAATTCTTAGAACAATCCGAGTGGGTTAAAAACTATACGAAGGATATGACAGATGAACAAAAGCATACTTATATTGAAAATACGGTTGCACAGTATTTAATTGTTCATGAAGTAGATACAAAGAAAAAAGATTTAACCGAGCTTGATAAAATTGGTTTGAAAATTACATTCTCAGCAGAGACTCCAAAAGATGCACAGGCTGTTTTAAATGATTATATTGATTTTATGAATCAATATACTATTGAATTGACAGTAAAAGAGTTTGATTTGGGTTTTAGATTACGCTTAGATAATTTAAATTTCACGAAAACTCAAATTGAAAGTAGTTTAAAAGAAGTAAAAACAGTTCAACTCGAGAACTTAACAAATGCATTAGACATCGCTAAAAAAGCGGGGATCACAGAGTTCTCTAAAGGAAATACAAATAGTTTTTCTGTGCCTGAATATATGTTAGGTGAGGGACGTTTAAATATCTCAGATTCTAAACTGGCAGATGGCACATATTTGTTTATGCTGGGAGAGAAATATCTTCAAGCTCAATTAGATATTGTGAAAAATACTCCAATTGTTTATTCAACAAATTATTACAGTACAGATAGACAATTATCACAGTTGAATGCGCTTGCTTCAAAGCTAGCAGATAAATTCGATGCTAAAGCATACCATTATTTGAACTCGCCGGATTATCCTGTGGTGAAGGATAAGCCTAAGAAAGCATTAATTATTGTAATTGGATTTATTATTGGATTAATTTTATCTACTTTTATTATTTTATTCGGTTTCATATTCCAAAACAGTGGAAGGGAATAATGAAGAAAAAAGTAATATTTATTGGTGCTGGTGGTTATGCAAAATCAGTACTAGATTCTTTAGATGTTTCTCAATATGAGTTTTGTGGGTTTATTGATAATTTCAAACCTGAAGGAACAACTCATTTAGGCTATCCTGTACTTGCAAAAACAATAGATGAATTTAAAGAAAGAAGTGATTATAGCTTTTTCATTAGTATTGGCAATAATAACTACCGTTTAGAAAAATATTTAAAGTTAGAAAAATATCAATGCAATATTATTAATGTGATTGATAGAACATCAATTATTTCTAATCATTCGACTTTAGGTAAAGGAGTATTTGTTGGGAAGATGGCAATTGTTAATAGTGGTGTCACTGTTGGCAATAACGTTATTATTAATACAAAGTCTCTTGTAGAACATGGTTGCTATATCGGTAGTCATAGTAATATTTCCACAAATAGTACGTTAAATGGCGATGTAATTGTCGAGGATTATTGTTTTATCGGAAGCTCCTCTGTTGTTACAGGACAATTAAGGATAGGCGAAAGTGCAGTTGTAGGTGCTGGGGCTGTAGTGATTCGCAATGTTAAACCTCGAACAGTGGTGGCAGGCGTCCCCGCAAAATTTATTAAGGAAATTGAATAAAAATGAGTCAGGTATTTATTGTGGCGGAAATTGGTTGTAATCATAATGGCGACCCCATATTAGCAAAGAAAATGGTAGATGTTGCTAAAAAATGTGGTGTAGATGCCGTTAAGTTCCAAACATTTAAAGCAGACAAGTTAATTTCAAGATATGCCCCAAAGGCGGAATATCAAAAAGTTACCACGGGTACGACAGATAGTCAGCTTGAAATGACTCGAAAATTAGAACTTCCTTATGATGAATTCCGCAAGTTGGAAGTCTATGCACATTCACTTGGCTTGGAAGTATTTTCTACTCCTTTTGATATGGAATCTATTGATTTTCTTGCCGGAGAAAAGCAAAAAATTTGGAAAATCCCATCAGGTGAATTAACTAATTTACCCTATTTAGAGAAAATTGCCCGTTTACCAATTGAAGGTAAAAATATTGTAATTTCAACCGGGATGGCAACAATTTATGAAATAAAAGATGCCTTAGCCGTGTTAGAAAAAAACGGTATTTCAAAGAAAGATATTACTATCCTTCATTGTAATACAGAGTATCCGACACTTTATGAAGATGTGAATTTAAATGCATTTTACCAATTAAAGGAAGTATTCTCAGATTATAATTTAGGCTTTTCTGATCATTCGATAGGATATTTTGCAGGTATTGCTGCTGTACCTTATGGGATTACTTTCATAGAAAAACACTTTACGCTAGATAAAAATTTTGAAGGTCCTGATCATAAAGCATCAGTGACACCTGAAGAATTAAAATTACTCTGTGAGGGTATTCGTGCTGTTGAAAAATCACTTGGTTCATCAGAAAAGATTGTGACTATGTCAGAGGCAAAAAATAAGATTGTTGCACGTAAATCCATCATCGCTGCATGTCTAATTAAAAAAGGAGAAATTTATACCGCAGAGAACCTAACGACTAAGCGGCCAGGCAACGGCATTAGTCCTATGTTTTGGTATGATATTTTAGGTAAAGAAGCTGAAATGGATTTTGAAGAAGATCAACTTATTCAAGATAGTCGTTTCAAAAATCAAGAATAAAAGAGCGGTCAAATTTATGAAAAAAATTGCAATTATTACTGCAAGATCTGGTTCAAAAGGCTTGCCAAATAAAAATGTATTATTTGCAAACGGTAAACCGATTATGGCTTACAGTATTGAGGCTGCTTTAGAGAGTGCAGAATTTGAAAAAATTATTGTAAGCACTGATTCGCAAGAATATATTGATTTACTTTCACATTATCCTATTGAATTTGTAAAACGCTCAGCAGAATTGGCTTCAGATAAGGCTAGCTCTTTTTTGGTAATTGAAGATGTATTGGATAAATATCAACATCTTAATTTTGATTATTTTGTTTTATTGCAACCGACTTCTCCATTAAGAACATCTCAACATATTCAAGAAGCAAATGCTAAATTTGAGCAGTATTTTGATAGGTTTGATTTTTTAGTTTCAGTATCAGATGCTCATAAGCCAACGACTTTAACCCGTGAGATTGATGAGGATGAAAGTTTAAAAAATTTTAAACTTGATTATTCAAATTACGCACGTCAACAGCATCATCCGGAATTTTCACCAAATGGTGCAATTTTTTCAGCAAAACCACAAGCTTATTTAAAACAGAAACATTTTTATGGTGAAAGATGTATCGCTTATTTTATGGATAAAGAAGTTTCTGTTGATATTGATGATCGTCTTGATTTTGAATATTTCTATTTTATTCTTCAACAACGTAATAAAGAAAAAATCTTATTAGAAATGATCAAAAAAGCTATTGCTGCAAAGAAAGAGAATTTCAGTCAAACGGAGGCGATCAGTTTAATTGGACACTCTATTTTAGATTACTGGGATGTTGAAAAGCTTAATGAGCAAGTGGTTAATAATCTTGCAATTGCTGGCATTTCAACAAAACAATATCTTGAGTTAATTTTAGATAACAATCTAATTCAACATCTTGGCGATAAAGCTATCTTAATGTTTGGTACCAATGATATTATTTATCCAGGCTGGTCTAATGAACAAGTATTAGAAGATATTCAATTACTGATTCACAAGCTAAAAAATATTAAGCCCGATGTTATACTTTATTTCTTAGAAATTACGCCTATTGCATTACGTGTGGATCGTGATAATGAAGTTATTAGACAGCTGAACCAGTTTTTAAAAACAAATCTTAAAGACATCCAATGGATTTCATTAGATAAATCATTTAGTGATCAATATGGCAAACTAAATTTAGATTATACCCAAGATGGTTTACATTTAAATGAGCAAGGTTATAAATTATTAAGAACAATTGTTGAATCAGAATTATGATTAAAAAACGAATTGTATATGTAACAGGTTCACGTGCAGAATATGGCATTGTAAAACGTTTATTAAAACGTTTACAGGAAGATCAAGAGTTAGATTTTAGCTTGATTGTCACCGCAATGCATCTTGACCCACAATATGGCAATACTGTAGATATTATTGAGAAAGATGGATTTAGGATTAGTGAAAAAATTGCCGTTAAATTGGATAGCCAAAATAACCAAACCATTTTAACCTCAATGGCAGATACATTAGATTTGTTTGGTCAACACTTTCAAACTCATTATTATGATGCCGTAATGGTTCTCGGTGATCGTTATGAAATGCTTTCTGTAGCAACTGCAGCGGCAATGCATAATATTCCACTTATCCATTTACATGGTGGTGAACAAACGTTGGGTAATTATGATGAATTTATTCGCCACTGTATTACTAAAATGGCGAAACTGCATTTAACCGCAACAGAAGTTTATCGTAAACGTGTAATTCAGTTGGGTGAAGCACCTGAAACTGTACATAATATCGGCTCATTAGGTGCTGAAAATGGATTAAGTCTAACATTACCAACAAAAGAGCGGTTATTTTCAGAGCTAAATTTACAAAATAAGCCATATTTCATGGTGGCATTTCACCCAGAAACTATAACAGGGCAGTCTGTAGAAGAGCAAGTTGAGCAACTACTTTTAGCACTAGATCGCTTCAAGCAAGACTATCAATTTGTCTTTATCGGTTCAAATTCAGATACCCACTCTGATGTAATTTTTACCAAAATAAAAAGCTACACTGAAGAGAATCGATTTGCATTTTTTACGTCGGTAAAACCGGAAGAGTACTTAGCTTTAATCAAATATTCAAAAGGATTAATTGGTAATAGTTCATCAGGGTTACTTGAAACTCCTTCATTAAAAATTGGTACTGTCAATATTGGAAAGCGCCAAGAGGGACGTGTCCGGGGAGACTCTATTATTGATGTTGAAAGTAATCAAACTGCTATTGAACAAGGCATTCAAAAATTACTTTCTGATGATTTTCAAGCGTGTTTACCTATGATGGTTAATCCATATTATCAAGAAAATTCTGCTGAGAAAGCATATTATCTGATTAAAAATTTCTTACAAAATAATGAAAATAATAAGCCAAAAAAATTTTATGATCTATGGGGAATAAAAAGTGAGTCTTGTTAAAGATAGTTCGATTTACCTTATTGGCGAACTATCATCTAAATGTATCCCTTTTTTATTGCTACCTTATTTATCACGTAAATTAGGGGTAGAGGGATTTGGTGAGCTGTCTTATTATCAAACTCTTTTAGCATTATTTGTTATCTTTATTGGGTTAAGCCAAGATGGTGCTGTTGCACGCTATTTTTATGTTTATGGTAAGCGTTCTTTGAATATTGTTGTTAATACAGGTTATGCATATACATTTTGTATTGGTGGAATAGGAGTATTATTTTGTTGGCTAATGCACTCAGAAATTATGTTTTATTTAGTTTTGAGTGCAATATTTCAGGTATTCCTATCAGTTCAACTCAGTATTAGACAATGTCAGAAGCAGGCAATTCCTTATACCTTGATTCAAATTTCATCCACTATTACAAATGCATTATTAACTATATTAATGTTGGAAATATATGGAACAGAACTAGTTGAAAAACGTATTTTATCTATTTTAATTAGTAATATTTTAGTGGCTTTATTAGCCTATTTTATTTATAGAAAAGGTAGTCATAATAAAAGCTTTACTTTCTCACAATATAAGGCTGCATTTTTATATATTATTGCTTTTGGTCTCCCAATGATTTTCCATCATGGTAGTTTCTTTATTAAAGGACAATTAGATAGAGTTTTTATTTTTCACCGCTTTAACGAAAGCGATCTTGGTTTATATGCAATGGGAGCTCAAATTGCTTCCATTTTATCAGTATTTATTCTAGCAATAAATAAAGCACTTGTTCCTTATTTGTTTGAAAATATAAAAAAAGGAACGGTAACACTAAGTAAATTACATCGTTGGGCATTGTATTCATTTTTGATTGTACCAATTCCATCGTTGATTGCACAAATTATACCTGAAGAATGGTTATTATTTTTCTTAGGGGAACATTTTTTAGGGGTAAAATATTACACAGTAATATTTTTGTTTTCTACAGCTTTAACCATTCCTTATCTGTTCTTAGTAAATTATTTGTTCTACTATGGCAGGACAAAAGAGATTTCCTTTTGTTCGATATTGTCAACAATTATTTATTTAAGTTCATTGGGGGGATTGATTTTTACGGATGTAATTTATGTTCCTTATGCGAGTATATTGGGAGCTTTAGGAATTTTACCAGTGCTGTATATTATAACAAAAAGAGCAGAAAAAAATGAACGAGCCACTTATTAGTATTATTATGCCAGTTTATAACTCGGCAGATTATCTTGTTCAGGCATTAAATTCTTGCCTTAATCAATCTTATCCAAATATTGAGATTATTACGGTTGATGATGGTTCAACGGATAATAGCGTAAATATTATAAAAGAAATTATGAACCAAGATCCAAGGATTAAACTTTTCTTCACACCTAGTAATCAAGGACCAGCAATGGCAAGAAATATTGGCTTAGCTCAAGCAAAAGGAGAATACATTACTTTCTTAGATAGCGACGATCTTATTGAAAAAGCTAAGTTAGCACATCAGCTTAATTTTATGCTTAAGCATAATTTAATAATGAGTCATGGAAATTACAGTTTTTGTGATTTAGAAGGAAAGGTAATAAAGTCAGTGACGACAAGTGAAAAGATTGACTATCACACTTTACTAAAAGGTAATCAATTCAAAATAATGACAGTGTTGATTAGAAGAGATAAAATTAAAAATATTCTCTTCCCCCAAATAAAACATGAAGATTATGCTTTCTTTTTAGATTGTTTAAAACAAATTGAAGAATCTACTTTATATAGTAATCAGCCAAGTTCTTTTGTTCGAATTGGAAAAATGAGTGTTTCATCAAATAAATTTAAAAGTGCTATTTGGACATTTAATATTTATTTTAAAAAAGAAAAATTAGGCTTAGTAAAATCAATTTATTATTTTCTTCACTATGCCTATAATGGATTTATTAAATACAAAAAATAAAAGATATGATTTCATTACTTATTATTAGCTTTGGACGTTACCAAGACGTATTAGAAACGTTCCAATGTATCAATAAATATCAAGGCAATCAGGTTGAATTACTTTTTCTTGATAATAACCTAGAAAGAAAATTAGAAACTGCTTTATCTTCTATCATAGAAAGTAATAGTAGCATTTTATTTAAATATTTTCATACAGGTGAGAATTTAGGTGTGGCAGAAGGGCGAAATTTCTTAATCGAAAAGGCTCAAGGAGATATCTTAATTACACTAGATGATGATATTGAAATTGAAGATATCACTCTTTTAATTAAAAAAGTGATTGATTATATGGAAAATAATGCCCAATTGGGAGCATTAGCTTTTAATATTAAAAACTATTTTACTCGTAATGCTCTATCACACGAAATCCCACATGGTAATAAGAAACTAGATTTTTCACAGAATTTATTAACTTATTATTTTATCGGAGCAGGGCATGCAATAAGAAAGAATGTTTATCAGAAAGCAGGGCTTTATCCTAAAGATCTGGGATTATATGGTGGAGAAGAAAGAGATCTCTCTTTTAGAATTTTAGAAGAAGGTTATCAGATATTATATGCGAGTAATATTGTTATTTATCACAAAGTTTCGCCAAATGGTAGAATGAGCAAAACACAAGAGAATTTTTTTCGTTATCGTAATCAATTGATTGTTTTAAATCGCTATATGCCTAGAATTTACCGATATAGTGCAAATATAATTTGGTCTTTGTTTTATTTATTAAGAATGGAAGGGAACTTAAAGAATATAATAAAAGTACATTATGAATTAAGGAAATTAGAAAAATATACTATTTCTGATACTACACTAAATTATATTAAGAATGTAAAAGGTCGGTTGTTATATTAACGAGTAATTTC
>NZ_MLHS01000041.1 GCF_001999335.1 Rodentibacter sp. Ppn85
GTGTGTTCTGTCCTTTATTTTTAGGGACGGAATACTGCGAATGTTAATTTTAATCCATTAATAAAGTAAATTTATCGGAATAATTTTAGCACTAGCGGAAGTTTGGAAACATTTATTCTATTTTGATAAGTTTAGGGGGGATGTATGTCTACTACATTAAAAGTGCTAAATGCTAAGACTGTTATTGCTGAGCACAAAATTAAGCAAGGAGAAACATTAACGTTATTGGCAAAAGGAGAGGCCAATTATCAACTTATTGATGATAAAACGGGCGTTGGTCCAGAGAATATTATTACTAAACGGGAAGGTAATGATTTAAAAATCTTTTTAAAAGACGGTGACATGAAAGAAGATATTGTCATCAAAGATTATTATGATGAAGAAACAGGAAAAGAAACAAGCAATTTATTAATTGGTCAAGCTGATAATGGTAAGATCTATGCGTATATCCCAGAATCAGGTGTAAAAGCTGATGCGGTAAGTTTGCTTGCTGATCAAGTCACAGCACCACAGATTCTGGGCGGAGACGAATTAGCTAGCGCATTTTGGACATTTAACCCATGGTGGTTAGCAGCGTTAGTTCCATTGGCTGCAGGTATCGCTATTGCAGCAAGCAACAGCGGAAGTGGTTCAAGTAACAACAATGGTTCTAATAATGAAGAACCAAATAATACAGACCCGGCAGCGGATGCAAAAGCGGCAGTGGACGCGGCGGAGAAAGCAGCGAAAGAGTTAGCGGACTTAGTGAAAGCGAAAGAAGCTGACGGTTCAATTACGCCGGAAGAAAAAGCGGAATTAGACGCGAAGAAAGCGGAAGCGGATAAACTGAAAGACGACGCGAAAGCGGCGGTAGATGCATTACCGGCGGACAATGCGGATAAAGCAGGTTTAGATGCTAAAGTTGACGCGATTGACAATCAGGTACCGGATGTGACGGCAGAACCATATCCATTGCCGGATCAAACGGATACAAGCACTTGGGAAGATGATGGTGAGGATTCGGATAATCCGACAGATAAAGATTCTGCTGATGATAATGAAGTCGATGATACACCGCAACTTGATCCGAATGTTATTATAACAGGTCGTCCAATTCCATCGGCTAACCCTAGTAAATTTGTTGTTAATAAGATCAAAGAGAAAAACCCTAATTCACTTGATCAAATTAATGATAAGGCTCAGATTAACGGAAATGAGGCTGCGAATCTTGTTGTCGTTGGTCGAGGTACGGATAGTACTAATATTTCGGGAAGACAATCAATCACTGCTGGTAGTATCAAAACTAATGGTGGCGATGATACGGTGGTAATTACTAATAATGTTATTCGTTCCACAATTGATACTGGGGCCGATAATGATAAGTTGGATATTCGAGGTAATTCTCGTACTTCTACACTATCAATGGGAACCGGAGATGATGTACTCACCATTCGCGGTAAGCTGGCCGGCTTAAATAATCAAGTGAATCTTGGTGATGGTGATGACACAATGATTGTTGCAGGTGGGGCTGTATTTAACAATGCTGCTGCGAGTGATCATCAAACTAAGACAAACTGGAATAAGATTGATTTAGGTGCAGGCAATGACAAATTATCAATGGGTGAAAAAGGTGCAGGTAATATCCAATATACAGATATTCAAGCAGGTACCGGAGATGATGTGATTACGTTATCGCCAAATAGAGGTAAAGGCGATCTTTTCTGGGTCAATGTTGATTTGGGCGATGGAAATGATGAACTTATCGTTAAGGCTAGTGATTTACGCATGACGTATATCAATGGAGGAGAAGGTAATGATACGATTGATTTAAGCCAAGCTCAATTCACAACCACTTATCATACTCATGTAGGCGATACACGTATTGATGGTGGAAACGGCAACGATAAGATTATTTTAGGTGATGTTGGTTATACTACAGATACGCATTACTATAAGATCACTGGCGGTGCTGGCGATGATGTTGTTGAATTTACTCAAGATTACAGTATTCATGAGTATAATAATCGTGGAGCTGAAATAAACACTAATCGTAATCAAGTTGATATTCAAGGCGGTGAAGGTTTTGATACCATATCAATTATCGGTAGTGGTACAACAGTGGATATGAGTTCAGGTACTAGCGGTTCAAATAGACCGGAAGGACTGAGAGATTTTGAAGCTGTTGATATGACCGCAAGTGGTGCTCAAACTGTAAAAGTGAAATTAGCCGATGTATTGGCAAATTCTGGTACACTTTATATTGCAGGGGATAGCTCTGATACCATTGATCTCGGATCTGACGGAAATAGCAGTTTAGGTGGATTCAGTAAAACGACTGAAACAACGACAAGAACGGCATTAGATGGTTCGGAACATACTTACACTGCCTATACAAATGGTGCAGCTAAAGTATATATCGATGACTCAGTCACCAATATTATCTAATCAATGATAGAGTGAAAGGTTTACCGCTCGAAAGGAGGGTAAACTTTTAAGCCAAGTTAAAACGGTACGATTGGCAATTTTACTTGCTGCTCGTACCGTTTTTTATCCTTGCGAAATATTTACTTTTGCTATGGAAAGGAAAAATAAAAGTGCGGTTAAAAACTTCCTTGTTTTTGACTGCACTTCAGAGCGTTATTTCAGGACAGTAATTGTCCACTTTGCATCGCCAATTTGTTCAAAATTGCTTACTTCGTAACCTTCTTCGGCTGCCCAAGCTGGGATTGATTCTGTGGCTTGAGTACAGTCGAATTCAATTTCAAGACTATCGCCTTTATTGAGTTTCGCCATTTCTGCTTTCGCTTCCACTAATGGAAAAGGGCAAACTAAGCCAAGTGTCGGTAATTTAACAATCATTTTTTCCTCCTAAAATTAAGCTATTGCTGTTTTTAATTGTTGTGGGCGAATAATGGTGAAATAAGCCGCAAACCAAGTGCCAAGCACCATTAACGGAAGGGATACCCAACCTTGCCATGAAAAATAAGCCGTGGCGACAAGCGTATTACCGATTGAACATCCGCCTGCTAAACTCGCGCCAATGCCCATTAGTGAACCGCCGAACGCACTACGTACCATGATTTGCGTATCCGGTAGGCGGAGACGAAATTCGTTACTACCTTTGGCAGCAATGAATGAACCGATAAAAATTCCTAATACTAAGAATACGCCCCAATTGATGAATTTTGTCTCATTGGTGATGAGATATTGCATAATATTTGCTGATGGCGTGGTGATACCCAAACCGCCAATTCGTCCGGTTGCCACACTTAACGGCCAAGCCGCAAGAGCAATCAAGCCGATTAGTACTGCGGAAACAAAAGGATGCCAGCGTTTTTCAAATAAAATGTGGGCAATGCCGGTTTTTTTAGGTTTTAGTGTGGCAACTTTTGGCTGTGTGTTCGCAAGATGTTTGTACACGTAATAGCCAGTGATGATGGTTAATACTGCCACGAGCCACCATGCGGATATACCGATACTTTCATAAATATTGCGTTCGTCTATTTTGATGCTACGTAGTGTTTGATTGAACTCGCCAAGCGGGTCGGTTCGCATCATGGCACTAAATAGCATGTACATTATTAACGCCACCCAGCTACCGATTAAACCTTCTGCCACGCGATACCAGGTTCCCGTTGCACAACCGCCGGCATAAATAATGCCGATGCCAAACAAAAAGGACCCTAAGATCACGGCAACAAATTCAAAATTTTTAGCAGGGTCAATATTCAACCAGCTGATTTCTTTAAAAATGAAAAAACCGATAGATTGCACAGTGATGGCAATGAGCAAGGCGACAAACATTTTATTGTTTTTGGTTACATATAAGTCACGAAATGCACCGGTAATGCAAAAACGTCCGCGTTGCATGACAAAACCGAGCAAAATACCGCAAAATAATCCCGTCAAAAGCATAAAACCTCCTTAGATTAAAAATAGCCCGTAAGTAAGACCGGTTTTATTTTTAATAAAATTAAGTTATATGCGCCAAGAATTTTTGGTTAATTAATATGTGCTTTTGGAATAAAAAGTGCGGTTGAAAAAGCAGTATATGCTAGCTACACAAAAACTTAATCGACTGAAAACGATTAAATCCCGATTAAATTTTAACTCAATCGGGATTTTACTGTATTCGACAGCTATTTGAACTGTACAGAGAAATGATGTGCCGCTATTCCATTGTTTATTGGCGGGTTTTATCGCTTAATACGCTTAGGCTAATGTATTAAGTGGTATTTTAATAATGGAGAATAGGCTAACATATCGTCGAAAATAGTAAATTCAACCGTATCTATTTCAAGCAGCGGATTTTGTTGTTTAAACGTGTCGGACCAAATTTTTCTTTGGGTTTCAGCTCGAGCTAATTGTTTCGGTGTATATTTTTTCCAGTTATATGCTAGGGTGATATGAAAATGGAGTCTATCCAGCTGATTACGTGTAGTTTATAATAATTCGCTTAACTGCTGACGAAATTGGATAATTTTTCTCGATCTTCAACTAATTTCACTCCCAAAATAATCATTTCTTTATCAAAAGGTCCCCATAATTCAGTTAATGCAAATTTTAAGACTTTAGGCAAATCAGGCTTAAATTGTTGGAGTTTTCGTACATAGTGTAGATGTACTTCTTCGATTGGGGCAGTTTTCTCTAGATCTCGTGGCCAAAAACCAGGTTTTTCTCGTTGTGCCGGATTTTCATTTGTACCGTTAAATAGGGTAATATGGAAGCTGTTTTTAGGGAGGAAAGTATGTAGTGCACCAAATTCACTTTGCTTAATCTCATTTTGAAGTTCGACTAAATTTTTGTAAAACTGAGTATTCTGTGGAACATGGCTGACGACTGAATTTCCTGGATAACGTAGTGCCTGTCCATTATAGTCAAATTTATAGCCGGTGCCTACGGTTGGTAAAAATTCATTTTGAGAAATACTTTTTTGTTGTTCATTGACGAACGTTGGGGAAACAAATATACTTGAGCTACCTAATAAAGCTGTGCTACTTAAAAAAGATCTTCTATTCATAGAAACTCCCATTAATTAATAAAGATAAAGTCAATAAAGCATTTGTTTTATATAAAATAATTATTTCAAATTTGTGAATTTCATTTTGAAAAAATAATTTTTTACAAGAGAAAATAACTATTTTAATTATAAAAATTGCTATAAATCCTTGAGAGTTGCTCTGTAAATTGGATTAATAGATAAATTGAACCGTTTTGCAAACGTCATAGGGGAAATCCCC
This sequence comes from Rodentibacter sp. Ppn85, assembly GCF_001999335.1. Classification (GTDB taxonomy): domain Bacteria; phylum Pseudomonadota; class Gammaproteobacteria; order Enterobacterales; family Pasteurellaceae; genus Rodentibacter. The sequence goes on from NZ_MLHS01000041.1 coordinate 5,220, forward strand.
TTAATTGGCTGTATAGCCTTTGGGGGGAATTTTTTACAAAAAATTAAGGACAAGGCTTACTCACCATAATTTCAATCACTTGACGATCAATGTACTGCATACTTTTTGAGGCGATGGCGCAGAGGTTTTCGATAGTGCGATCGAGATCGTGTTCAACAATACCTTCGTTGCCGGTAACACGAGTTCCATCCATTGCCATCAATACGGATTTGTAGCCTGATGCCACACTGGTGGAGACTTTCATTGCACAACTATTTGCCGCACCGTCGCAAATAATGCCGCTGATATCGCCGATCATACTGCAAATGCCCATGCTGGCGGTTTCAAATTTCCCCGTTAATAAATAAGCAATGCCGGCACAGCTTCCCATGGATGCGGTGGTTACCGCACAAAGTGCGGATAATTTCGGCAGTTTACTGTGAATATAAATCGCCATTAAGTGTGATAAAAATAACGCGCGTAGGCGTTTTTTTTCCTCGATTTTCAAATAATCAGCCACCACTACGACAGGCATAGTAGCGGCAATTCCTTGATTTCCCGAACCGGAATTACTCATCGCAGGCAAGGTTGCACCACCCATTCGGGCATCGGAGGCGGCGGTAGTTTCGATCATTATTTTGCTGAGTAAATCGTCTGAAATTAAACCCCTCCCCATTTGTTTACGTAAAGTTCGCCCGATATGTAACCCATAATTTTCGCGTAATCCTTCATTAGATAAGGCACGATTTAATTCCGCAGCTTGGGCGATAAAACGAATTTTGTCTAATTCCATTTCGTCGGAAAATTCAAAAATTTCACGAGCCGTGACTTGTTTGAATATCTCATAGGGATCGCAGTCGGTGCATTCATCCTCCAATTTTTCAAACAGCACTTCACCATTTTTTTCAATACGAATAATATTGGTATGTTGATCTTGAATCGCCACTTTCACCCAATCCTCTCCGCCTTGCTCATTGGACGCAAATAACGATGCCTCGGAATACAATATATGATCGGTCGGTTGAATATCCACATGAACTTGCTTATGTTCCAACATGGCTTTTGCTTGCGCCACTTGTTCCAACGTGATGTGTTTTAATACCTCTAAACCACCTTTAGGATCGCCCCCTAATGCCCCAATCGCAGCTGCAATCGGCAAGCCTACCATGCCTGTTCCCGGTACGGCGACGCCCAAACCGTTTTTCATTAGGTTTGGTGAAACTTTGGCTTCAATGCGTTCCGGCTTTTTGCCTAAATATTTAGCCGCTGTTGCAGATGCAAGGGCAAGGGATACCGGCTCGGTACAACCGAGGGCGGGGACAACATCTTTTTGAACGATGGCGATGAGTTTATCGCCAATTTGTTGTAGTTTGTTATTCATAATGAGTTCCTATAAAAACGTAAGGAAAGGAGATACGCACAATAAAATACCAGTGATGATAATGATGTAAAGTGCGACACCTTTGTATTTATGTAACATTGGCACTTTATATACTAAGTACGCAGGAATTAAGCAACCGACCAAACCAAAAATTGGACTACAAATTGAAGTGAAGCTCAATACCGGCGCATTTAATACAATAGCACCCCAAGCCAGTAAAATTGCGGCAATCATAATGCCTTTTTGTACATAATTTTGATTGATTTTATCTTCAGGCATAATGCGCGCAAGTAAGTTTATTACAATCCCTTGGGTGGCTTCACGAAAGCCAAGATATACGCCAAAGAATGCTGTCATTACGGCAAAGATATTTAAAATCATGCCAACATAGGTTGCCCAAGATCCCGGGAAGAACTGTGCGACGATAGCAAGGGCTGAAATATTTTGTTCATAGGCTTTTACCGCTTCTTCGCGCCCCATGGCAAGGGTGAAAGACACCGCATAGAAAAATACCGCAGTAAACAAAATAAGGAATGCGATATTCATGGCGCGTAACGCTTTACGGCGCGCTATTTCTCGATTCACTTCTTTTTGGCGGTAGGATATTACCATTGGACTCAAGGTTTGAATAAATAAAATTGAGGTTAGGGTGAATGGTAAGGTGATGATTGCGTTTTTAATCAACAATCCGGCTGGAGGAAATGCATCAATGTTATATAAATGCCACATACCTATCATGGCAAAGCCAAGTGCGGCGACGACAAAGAATTTAGTAAGCACCATAAAGCTGGAAAGTTTAAATAATAGTTTTTCACCTCTAGATGAAATTGCCACTAAAATGCAGATAAGAACTAAACCATAAAATGGATTTTTAGAAAGTAAGGTCTTGGTTATGCCAAAGGTGTATAAATATGAGGCACTGTCATTTGTAATAGCGGTGGAATACACAAACATCCAAATAATCAACATCACAAAATAAAGTGCGCCTAATAAAATCCCCCAGTTTTTGCCAAGATAACCTGAAATTACACTCGGATAATCTTGGCATTTTGGTGATTCGGCAAGAGTGTTAATAAATAATCGTTGAAACAAATACATGGCCGGGTAGCCAATAACGGAAGACAACAAAAATACCCACATACCCATTAAGCCCACCTGTACCGGCAAAAATACAATGCCCGCACCAATTGCCATACCAATACTCATAATGACCCAACCGAAATCGGTGGCATCAAATTTCATTACCGCTTTAAGCTCTGCTTTTGAAAGTTCATTTTTCATAGTTTTCTCCAAATAAGAAAATAAGTTTCTTTATTTGCTTTCCTTGAGTGAAAATAAAACGTCAATTAAAAATTATTCACCTTTGAGTTCACGAAGGTGCTTATAAATGGCATATTTCGTTAAACTAAGGTTATCTGCCACAAACATTACGGCATCTTTTAATTCAAAAAAACCGTTGTCGTATAAATAGGCAATAATGGCTTTTTTGTAGTTTTTTTGATGGGGGGTAATATGTTGCTCTACAGTGGAAATGGCTTTGGAAAGCGAATATTCCATCATGTCCTGACGGTTTGCCACGAAAGCTTCGTCTTTCGGTGGAATCGCTAAATTTTGTTGTGGCATTAAATTTGATATAATTTTATCTAACGGGTAAGACAAATTCAGATTAATGCAAAATAACCCAATGGGTTTACCGTTTCCGCCTAAAATAATATGCGTGGTGGATTTGACTAAATGTCCGTAATTGGTAGTGGAAAAATAACTTTGTTCTAACTGCTTGGGATCTTTTTGATAATTTTTGAGGATTTTTAAGGCTTTATCCGTAATCGGCGCACCCACGGAACGTCCTGTGTGAAAGCCATTCACAATTTTTACTACAGAAGAACTGAGTTCGCCTAATTCGTGAACCACTACCTCGCAATATTCCCCTAATAAATGGGCGATGGAATCGGCTAAATGAAAATAAGATTGCAGTATATGTTGATCGACATCTTGTGCAATTAAAGTTGGTTGCTCATTGTTCATTTCTTCTCCTCACCATTTTATGGTTGACGCAAAGTATGATGAAGTTATTTAAAATAGTCAAATTAATTTAACTAAAATTGTGATTTTGGTTAATTTTTTTATACTGTTGAGAAGAAAAAATCCATTGTGAAAACACAATGGATTTTAATCTTAGCTACTATTTTATTGATTTTATGGATTAATTAAACTGAACTTGCTTTTTCGATCACCAAAACCCGCACTTCCCCTTGTGGATGTGCGACGTGTTCGGTGCCGAGACCGGCATAAAAAATATCACCAGTGTTGAGCAAAACGATTTTTTCTTCGCCCTGTTCTTTGTAGTGCATTTCCACTGTACCGTCCATTACGGCAAAAACTTCTTCACCATCATTGATATGCCACTTATAAGGTTGATTCGTCCAATGTAAACGTACACTGATACCGTTTATTTCAGTGATACCTAGGGCTTCCCAAGAACGTTTTGCTGTAAAATCTTTGCTACAAATAATTTGATATGTCATATTGTTTCCTTAAAATTTAGTGGGCCTCATCCCAATTTTTCCCCACGCCAATATCCACAATTAACGGTACCACAAGTTCAGCCGCGGTTTCCATATTTTGTTTAATTAGCTTGCTAAAAAATTCGACTTTTTCCGACCGCACTTCAAACACTAATTCATCATGTACTTGCATGATCATATCAATATCGGGTTCATGGCGAACGAATTCGTCAAGTTTAATCATAGCACGTTTAATAATATCTGCTGCCGTACCTTGCATTGGTGCGTTGATGGCAACCCGTTCCGCTCCTTTTCGGCGCATTGCGTTACCGGCATTAATATCCGGCAAGTATAAACGGCGGCCGAATAGCGTTTCCACATAGCCTTGTGCTTTGGCTTTGTCGCGAATATCCTGCATAAAGGTTTGTACCCCCGGATAACGTTGGAAATATAAATCCATATATTTTTGTGCATCGGCACGTGGAATGCTAAGTTGGCGGGAAAGCCCAAAGGCAGACATACCATAAATCAGACCAAAATTGATAGCTTTTGCATTGCGACGTTGCTCACTTGTTACTTCATCCAATGGCACGCCGAAAATTTCTGCAGCGGTGGAGCGGTGAATGTCTTTACCTTGCGCAAAGGCATTAATCAAACCTTGATCCTGAGACAAATGCGCCATAATACGTAATTCGATTTGGGAATAGTCGGCTGCCACCACGGAATAACCTTCACGAGCTATAAAAGCCTGACGAATTCGGCGACCTTCTTCATTACGGATCGGAATGTTTTGTAAATTCGGATCACTAGAGGACAAACGCCCTGTTGCGGTTACCGCTTGATGGTAAGAGGTATGAACACGTCCTGTACTCGGATCTACCATTTGTGGCAATTTATCCGTATAGGTGGATTTTAATTTACTCAAGCCCCGATGCTCGACTAATACTTTTGGCAATTCGTGACTGTATGCCAATTCTTCCAATACTTCTTCATTCGTAGATGGTGCGCCTTTCGGGGTTTTTTGTAACACAGGCAAACCGAGTTTATCAAATAAAATTTCTTGTAATTGCTTGGTGGAGGCAAGATTGAAGATTTGCCCTGCGAGTTCGTAGGCGCGTGCTTCAAGTGCGGTCAATCTTGTTGCAATTTCATTGGATTGCATGAAAAGTGCGTCACTGTCAATCAATACGCCGGTACGTTCCATACGGGAAAGTATGCTTAACAACGGCAATTCTATTTCTTCAAAAAGTGTGACCAAACTTGGCGTTTGCTGTAATTTCTGCCATAGCACTTGTTGGAGTTTCATCGTGACATCCGCATCTTCGGCGGCATATTCAGCAGCTTGTTCCAACGGAATTTGATTGAATGTCAGCTGATTTTTACCTTTACCGGCAATGTCTTCAAAACTGATGGTTTGATGTCCTAAATAGCGTTTAGCGAGATCATCCATATTGTGGCGACCGGTGCTGTCCAGTACATAGGATTCTAGCATAGTATCAAAAGCAACGCCTTGCACATTGATGTTGTTACGCGCCAAAATAGTCAGATCATATTTGATATTTTGTCCCACTTTTTTGATGTCGGCATTTTCGAGAATCGGTTTGAGTGCGGCAAGTGCGGTTGTTTTTTCGAGTGTTTGAGGCGCATCGAGATAATCCAGTTGTAACGGAAGGTAAGCCGCCTCGCCGTTTTCAAGAGCAAAAGAAAGCCCGACAAGATTCGCAGCCATGTAATTCAGACTGTCGGTTTCTGTATCTAAGGCAAATAGGGAGGCTTTTGACAGCTTGTCAACCCAACGTTCGAGATCTGCTAAGGTGAGCAAGGTTTCATAGCGACTACGATCAATTTGAATTTCCGGTAATTTTTCAACCGCACTTCCTAATGGAATGCTTTGTGTGGCTTGATACGGATTTATTTTAACCGATTGATCGTTAGCCTGTGTGATGGAATCCGAACCGTTCATTACTTCGCTTAACCAACGTTTAAATTCATAGCGGGCAAAATATTCAATCAATCGGTCATTATCACTTTCACCGAGCAATAATTCGTCAGGCGTTATGTTTAATGCAACATCGGTTTTAATCGTCGCAAGGGTGTAAGACAAATCCGCATTTTGTTTTTCGGCAATTAATTTTTCACCGAGCTTTTTTGCTCCCCGAATCGGTAATTCTGCCACCTTGTCAAGGTTGGCATAAATTTCAGCCATATTGCCAAGACCTTGTAAAAGCCCCAGTGCGGTTTTTTCTCCCACACCGGCAACTCCCGGAATGTTATCCGAGCTATCGCCCATCAATGCAAGGTAATCAATAATGAGTTCCGGCGGAATACCGTATTTTTCAATAACACCCTGGCGATCCAATAAACTATTGTTCATTGTATTAATAAGCATAATATTGTCATCCACCAGTTGCGCCATATCTTTATCGCCGGTGCTGATAAGCACTTTTTTACCGTTGTGGGAAGCCTGTGTGGCTAGTGTACCGATAACATCATCCGCCTCTACGCCCTCTACCGCCAAAAGGGGAATGCCGAGGGCGCTAATCATATCGTGTAAAGGTTGAATTTGCTTTCTGAGATCATCCGGCATAGGCGGACGATGAGATTTGTATTGCTCGAACAGTTCGTCTCGGAAGGTTTTTCCTTTGGCATCAAATACCACGGCAATATGACTTGGCTGTACCTGTGAAATCAGGCTTTTAAGCATATTTAATACGCCATACATTGCACCGGTCGGTTCACCGGCGGAATTAGTTAAGGGGGGAAATGCATGAAATGCTCGATATAAGTAAGAAGAACCATCCACTAATACCAATGGATTTGCTGCGATCTGTGCCATAAAAATCTCATTTGAAAGCTAAACATGGCGACATTATAGCGTAAATTCAGAGTGGGTGCGAAGAGCTAAAGCCGGCTGACGAGATGTAAAAAATATGACGAAAAAGTTTGCTTATGGCATAATGCCGTCTCATTCAAAAATGAAAATTAAAGGAAATACAATGTCATTAAAGTCGGTGGAAATTGTCGTATTAGGGCAAGTATTACGTTTAAACGTGCCTTATGAGCAGGAAGAGGCTTTACGCCAAGCGGCGCGTAATTTAGATGCGTTGGTTTCTGAGATGAAAGAAAAAACAGGGTTAATTCAGCTTGATCGTGTGCTTTCTATTGTGGCATTAAATTTAAGTTTTGAACTAACTCAAGAGAAGCACAAAAATGCACAAATCGAAGAAGTGTTGAAAACACGGATTCGCCAGTTAGATCATTCTTTGGAAAGTATTCGTTCTGCAAGAGAATAATTTGTGAGCAAGATCGCAGATTTTAAAAATAAAGACTGGTAAAAACACCTACTTTTCGCTAGTATAACGATATAGAGATTTCCTGGAATGTTCGACAATGGGTTATGTCCCTGAGCCGATACTTAAAATCTTATAAATCGGTTTCCCGTCATTGGTGTGTAGGCTTTGCCTTTATTCTTCTCATGAAAAATAAAGGAAGTAAGAAACCTGAAAATGACCTTATCGATTTCCTTGAACCGTCGGGTTCAAGGACTACCACCCATAACGGCATTCCGGGTTCTTTCCTTCTACCTTTATGAACATTCAGCAACAACGCCAACAAATTCGTCGTCAGATTCGAAAAATTCGCTCGAATTTAACCGCACTTCAACAACAGCAGGCAGAACAAACCGTTACGCAGCAAGCCCTTAATTTGATAGAACGTCGTCAGGCGAAAAATATCGCGTTATATCTCTCTTTTGATGGTGAAATTTCAACCCAAGCCCTAATAAAAATCCTTTGGAAAAAAAATAAAAACGTGTTTTTACCCGTCTTGCACCCTTTTGCGAAAAGTCATTTACTTTTTTTACATTATTTGCCGGACACTCCGATGGTGCAAAACCGTTTTGGCATTTGGGAGCCGCAATTGAATGTTCAGAATGTGTTACCAATCAATGAGTTGGATATCCTTTTTACTCCATTGGTCGCATTTGATAAACAAGGAAACCGATTGGGAATGGGGGGGGGATTTTATGATCGTACTCTGCAAGATTGGCAACAAAAAGCCTTTATTCCTGTTGGTTTAGCCCATGCTTGTCAGCAAGTTGAAGCATTGCCGATTGAACATTGGGATATACTGCTTTTTGATATTTTGATTGGGTGAACTCTATCGTTTTAATTTAATTGATAGGTAAAACCAAAAATATTTCATTTTTCCCCTTGAAATCCCCTTAAATGATCTTACTTACCTTTTGTGAACGGCGAAAGCCGAATTAGATGTCAATTAATGGGGAAAAGATAAAATGAATATAGAAAAATTTACCACAAAATTCCAACAAGCCTTGAGCGAGGCACAATCTATCGCGCTTGGCAAAGATAATCAATTTATCGAACCGGTGCATTTATTGACCGCACTTTTAAACCAACAAGACGGTTCGGTTGCACCGATTCTAATCTCAAGCGGGGTAAATGTTGCTTTATTGCGTAATGAGTTAAATAGTGAACTGAATAAATTGCCGCAAGTTTCCGGCAATGGAGGGGGTGTACAGATTTCCCGTCAATTACTTAACTTATTGAATTTATGCGATAAACTCGCCCAACAAAGACAAGATAAATTTATTTCAAGCGAATTGTTTTTGCTTGCCGCATTAGAAGAACGCGGTACGTTAAAAGACATTTTAATCAAATGTGGGGCGAAAAAAGAACAAATTGCGCAAGCGATTCAACAAATTCGCGGAGGACAAGGTGTGAACGATCAGAATGCAGAAGAAAGCAGACAAGCTCTTGAAAAATATACGATTGATTTAACTAAACGGGCAGAAAGCGGCAAACTTGATCCGGTGATTGGACGTGATGAAGAAATCCGTCGAACCATTCAAGTTTTACAACGCCGGACTAAAAATAACCCGGTCTTAATTGGTGAACCGGGCGTGGGGAAAACCGCGATTGTAGAGGGTTTGGCACAGCGTATTGTAAACGGTGAAGTACCGGAAGGGTTGAAAAATAAACGTGTCCTTTCTTTAGATATGGGGGCGTTGATTGCCGGGGCAAAATATCGTGGTGAATTTGAAGAACGCTTGAAAGCGGTATTGAATGAATTAGCAAAAGAAGAAGGCAGAGTCATTCTCTTTATTGATGAAATTCACACCATGGTGGGGGCAGGGAAAACCGATGGTGCAATGGATGCGGGGAACTTGTTAAAACCGAGTTTGGCACGCGGTGAATTGCATTGTGTGGGTGCAACCACGTTAGATGAATATCGTCAATATATTGAAAAAGATGCGGCATTGGAACGTCGTTTCCAAAAAGTGTTTGTGGACGAACCAAGCGTGGAAGATACTATCGCTATTTTGCGTGGTTTAAAAGAACGCTATGAAATTCACCATCACGTAGATATTACCGATCCGGCGATTGTGGCGGCGGCAACTCTTTCGCATCGTTATATTTCCGATCGTCAATTGCCGGATAAAGCCATTGATTTAATTGATGAGGCTGCATCCAGTATCCGTATGGAAATTGATTCAAAACCGGAACCTCTCGATCGTCTTGAACGCCGCATTATCCAATTAAAATTGGAGCAACAAGCACTGAAAAAAGAAGAGGACGAGGCGAGCCGTAAACGTTTGGAAACTTTAGAAAAAGAACTTGCTGATAAAGAACGTGAGTATGCGGAATTGGAAGAAGTATGGAAATCTGAAAAAGCCACGCTTTTCGGTTCGCAACACATTAAGCAAGCACTTGATGCGGCAAAAACCGAGATGGAGCAAGCCCGCCGTGCCGCTGATTTAAACAAAATGTCGGAACTACAATACGGTCGCATTCCTGAATTGGAAAAACAACTTGCTCAAGCTGAAACCAGCGAAGGCAAAGAAATGAGTTTATTGCGTTATCGTGTGACCGATGAAGAAATTGCAGAAGTGCTTTCCAAAGCCACAGGTATTCCGGTGTCCAAAATGATGGAAGGTGAAAAAGAAAAACTGTTGCGAATGGAAAAAGAATTGCACAAACGTGTGATTGGTCAGAACGAAGCGGTGGACGCCGTAGCCAATGCTATTCGCCGTAGCCGAGCAGGGTTGTCGGATCCGAATCGTCCAATTGGTTCTTTCTTATTCTTAGGGCCGACCGGTGTAGGGAAAACGGAATTGTGTAAAACCTTGGCAAAATTCCTCTTCGACAGTGATGATGCCATGGTGCGCATTGATATGTCGGAATTTATGGAAAAACATAGTGTTTCCCGTTTAGTCGGTGCGCCTCCGGGCTATGTAGGCTATGAAGAAGGCGGTTATTTAACTGAGGCTGTGCGTCGTCGTCCGTATTCTGTAATTTTACTTGACGAGGTCGAGAAAGCGCATGCCGATGTATTCAATATCTTGTTACAAGTATTGGATGACGGGCGTTTAACAGATGGGCAAGGTAGAACGGTAGATTTCCGTAATACCGTAGTGATTATGACATCCAATTTGGGCTCCCATTTAATCCAAGAGCATCAAGGCGAGAGCTATGACGAAATGAAAAATAGGGTAATGTCGGTAGTGAGTCAGCATTTCCGTCCGGAGTTTATCAACCGTATTGATGAAACAGTGGTGTTCCATCCGTTGGCTAAAGAAAATATTCGTGCGATTGCCCGTATTCAATTAGAACGCTTGGCAAAACGTATGGAAAGCCGTGGTTATGAAATTGTATTCAGCGAAGCACTGATTGATTTCATCGGTGAAGTAGGCTACGACCCTACCTATGGCGCACGTCCGTTAAAACGTGCGATTCAGCAGGAGATCGAAAATCCGTTGGCACAACAAATCCTCTCAGGTAAATTGCTGCCAAGTAGTGTTGTTACTGTGGATTATGCCGATGGTAAGGTTGTAGCAAAACAATAAACTCAAAATGCAAAAAGTGCGGTCATTTTTGACCGTACTTTTTTTGTTCTAAATTGATTAGCCCCCTAACGCCCGTTGTAAACTTTGCGTCCACGCCATTTTGAAAGCAGGATCTTTGGCGAAGAGTTTATAAAGTTCTAATTCATCACGATGTCGCTCACTCATCACATCACGCAAAATTTGCTCAAAAGCAAGTCCACGCGTGTGAATATCGGGGTTGTTTTTATATTTTTGCTCAAAGTCTTTATGCTTACGGATTCGTTCGGTGATGTTTATGAATTTCACCCGTTGTTCTTCCGGTGTTGCACTCCAGCCTTGGAACCAGCGCTCATTAAAGGTTTTAATGATCTCATCAATTTGATCTTTTTCTTCACCTTCGGTATATCCTCCTCGCGGATTTGGATTTTGTGGCGCAAGTTCAGATTCGGTATCATCTAATTTAATCGTGTAATTGAGTCGATTGCGAGCCAAACCATAAGTACTTAAATCTACCGCATTCAAGATTTCGTCAAATTCATCTTTTGGATCTTGCACTTTTAATTTCGGTACGAGAAATTTGAGGAACCAGTACAGTTTTTCCCAACCAATATTTTCAAAATTAATGATCGATGCCATTTGTCCATAAATCTTTAAGAACTGCTTCGCTTTAATTTTAAAATCTATTTTATCGGCTTGTTCCAGATTTTCATCAAAACGTTGCTCCGCTATATCAATTATCACACTTAATTTTTCCGTTGTGAGATTGGCAAAATAACCTTCGGTAAATGCATTCACTTCCGCTTGTTCATACACGCCCGTTTCATCAAGTTGAGTTTTTAAATCGTGCAATACATTGACGTCGGTTTCTTCAGATAAGGTTGTTGAAGTATAAAATGGGTCGAAGGCCTTTTTAATATCATCAACGGAATTGAAAAAATCTAGTACAAACAAATCTTCCGAGCGTTTGCCAAGTTTATTGGCACTTCGATTCAGGCGTGACAAGGCTTGTACACAAAGTACGCCGGATAACTTTTTATCCACATACATCGCACACAATTTGGGCTGGTCAAAGCCTGTCAAATATTTATTCGCTACGACCAACAAACGGTATTCATCTTTATCAAAATAATCTTTGGTTTCACCTTCAGCAAATCCATTCATTTCAGCCTCGGTATATTCCACTCCGTCCACTATTTTACTACCAGAAAAAGCAATGGCAATTTTGAGCGGATTACCACGCATTGTTAGCAAATGGTTTAAGGCTTGAAAATAGCGAATTGCTGTTTCAATATTTTGCGTAACAACCATCCCTTTTGCCTTGCCTTTTAATTTCTTACGGTTGAATACTTGCCCAATAAAGTGATCTAATATCACTTCCGCTTTGGTCTCAATGGTCTGTTTCGAACGTTCTACAAAGGCACGTAAACGGCGTTGTGCTTTTTTACTGTCAAATTCCGGGTTGTCTTCAATAGATTTTTGGATTTCATAGAAACTCTGATAAGTGGTGTAGTTGGCGATCACATCTAAAATAAACCCCTCTTCAATTGCCTGCTTCATTGAATACAAATGGAAGGGTTTGAATTTTCCATCAGGTTGCTTTTCGCCAAATTTTTCTAATGTGCTATTTTTCGGTGTTGCTGTGAAAGCAAAATATGAAGCATTGCCGCGCATTTTACGGGATTGCATTGTTTGCAAAATTAAATCTTGAACGTCTTCCGCATCAAGATCCGTCATTTTCCCCATCGCTTTATTCATATTGTCGTGAGCTGAGCCTGATTGAGAGCTGTGTGCTTCATCAATAATTACGGCAAATTGCTTGTCACTTAAATCGGCAATACCGTCCACAATAAAAGGGAATTTTTGAATGGTGGTAATAATGATTTTCTTGCCTTGTTCAAGGGATTGGCGTAACTCGGTAGAACTCAATGCCGGCGCAATAATATTTTTTACCTCGGAAAAATCTTTGATATTGTCACGCAGTTGTTTATCTAACAAACGGCGATCCGTCACCACAATCACCGAATCAAACATCGGGCAATCAAGGGGGCGAGCATTGGCTGCAGTATCATTTTGCGGATAAGCTTCAATTAATTGATATGCCAGCCACGTAATGGAATTTGATTTTCCAGAACCCGCAGAATGTTGAATCAAATAACGCTTGCCCACACCATTTTCCCCCACATCAGTGATTAAACGGCGCACCACATCTAATTGATGATAACGTGGGAAAAAGAGCGTACGTTTTTCCAATGGATCTTTTGCTGAGCCGTCCAGACGCATAAGATGTTGAATAATATTGGCAAGGCTTTGTTTGGTAAAAACTTGCTCCCACACATAAGCCGTGCGAAATCCATTTGGATTGGGTGGATTGCCTTTGCCGAAATGATTACCCAAATTGAACGGCAGAAAAAAGGTATCCGCACCGGCAAGTTTCGTTGTCATATAGGCTTCTTCGGTATCCAGCGCAAAATGCGCTAAACAACGCCCAAATTGAAAGAGCGGTTGATTTGTGTCGCGTTTTTTATATTGTGCTTGCGCATCAAAACGTGCTGTTTGCCCTGTCCAGTGATTTTTCAATTCAATCGTAATGATCGGTAACCCATTGATAAATAATACCATATCAACCGTTTCACCGGTGGTGCTTGAATAAGGTACTTGGCGCATACAGCTAAATAAATTTAGTGCAAAATTCGACCGCACTTTTTCGCCACTGCTGGCAAGAGGAACAGGATAAAGCAAATCAAAATGCGCATTATCAATATCCAAGCCTTTTTTCAACACATGCAACACGCCCAATTTTTTAATTTGACGATCTAAGCGCTCTAAAATTTTGCGCTGCCAATCGTTAGGATTCAACTCACGAAAACGCGCCAATTCTTTTCTTTGGCTGTTTTGCAGAAATTGCCAAAATAAGCGGCGATCGATAGCAAATTGTGCATCGAAATCTTGCGAAAACGCCAATAAGAAGCCATGGTGTTTTGGTGAATAAAACGCACCGGGTTCAGTGATCTGACTTTCTTCACTTTCCCGCCAAGTACCGGTCAAAGCCTTTTCAATAGCGATTTCTAAATCTTTTTCTTTTGTTCCTGAAACCATGTTTTTACTCTTTTAAAAACAATTTAAAGATAATGTTTTTGTTTAAAATTGATTTTGAATATTCAGAATTAATTATTTTTGGCTGTTTTTGCTCAGAATCAATTATGCTCTTCGTTTTTACGACTGCCAAATTTCCCCACAATTTACACTTTTGCTTTCCCCGTTACTACATCATTAATCAACACACTTTTGTATTCTTTGAGTTTTTCGATATGTTGCTGTTTTAATGAAATAGCTTGATCGATTTTTGTGGTTTTATCGTCGAGGTATTGGGAGATTTTTTGTTGTTCTTCATCAGATGGAATTACAAATGGAATAAATTTCATTCGGCTTTTAGATAAATCCCATTGACCAATTCTCACGCCGTCCGATGCCATTCCGAAAAAAGAAACATAAATTTTGCTTCTTATTGCCCAGTGAAAAAATACTGGATTAACTGATTTAATAAAATCAAAAATATAATAAGCAGGGCTAACAATACCAGTAAAATTTGATACGCCATAAGAACCTTGCCAAGCCTTCATTTTATTCATTCCAAATTGACCTTTTTTTAAGACCTTATAATTGCTTAAATCATCAGGAATAAAATTATGATTACTTTCTAGATCTTCTACATTACGTTTAATTACACCTAATTCTCTTGTTATAGATAATAAGGGCAAATCAGGACGATTTTTTTTTGATACAGGCAAAAGTATTTTTCCCAATGAACTAACCTCCCAATGACTTGGCACTTCTTCAATCCATTCCACACCCGAATCTTTCATTGCTACATCAGAATCTAGCCCTTTTGTGACCGCACTTTGAATTAGGATTTGTTTGTGTTCTTTTAATAGTTCAATTTGTTTTTTAGTCAATGAAATCGCTTGTTCGATTTTGGTGGTCTTAGCGTCTAGGTAGTGGGCGATTTTTTGTTGTTCTGAAAATGAAATATCGATAATAGGTAATCTTTTAAAATCTAAAAAACTTAAATTCTGGCGAAGGCCAGAACCAAATTTGTAAAGTATCTTAGTAATATCTAAAGCATAAAGGTAGTAGTGCATAAATTTTGCAGAATAACCATTTATAACATTTAAATTTAGGTAAGCACTGGTGATAATTCCCTTATCTTTTGCCAATCCTGTTCTTAAACTGGTTTTATCATTTTGTAAGTCAGTACAACGAATAATAATATCGTTTGGTTCTACAATTTGATAGGTTTCAAATGACTCAGGTACAAGACCAACTAATTTTTCTTCAGGTTTTATGATAATTTGCCCATAACTCAATGAAAGAACAGTTTTCTCTTTCATACCTTTGTTATCACGCTTATTTTCCTTAAATACATTCATTCCTATAGTTAAGTTCCAAGATGCCGGCACTTCCCCCAACCATTCCACACCCGAATCTTTATAACTTTCATATCGCTTCATTTGTAAAAATTCCTTAAAATCTGACCGCACTTTTTGTCTTTATCCCGTCTAAAAACTTGCTTATTTGGCTTTAAAACTTGCTTAAAGTAGATAAGTTATTGTTTTTCAATAATATGGTTTTTCTTTTTTATCCTTGCTTAACAAGGTTGAAAACTTGCTTAATCTTTCTTAAAAGCATATTTTGCATTAGTATCTCTTTGTTTTTGGCTATGTCTCTCGATAATTTCTTGTTGTATAAATTGATTTAAATAAGAGCGAATAGAGTTCTTGTTTATTCCTGTATATTCTGTCAATTCAGGCAATGTTGTAGCGCCATGCATAAACAAATAGGTTAGGATAAGGTGCTGAGTTTCATTATAGTTAGCCCAATTGTTTTCAATGTATCCCATTAATGCAAGCGAAACCGTTTTTTCGTGGCAGCTAACACGATTACGCAATATGAGGTAAACATTGTTGTTTTGCTCTTTGTATTCCGGTTTTGCCAGCAGAGATTTTTCCATTGATTCATAGATGCGGGAAACGCCTTCGTTAAGTTGGCGTACATATCCTAAATCTTCTAGAGTTCGAGCTATACGGGGATTGCGGGCAAATCGTTCTGTTTTTATGTTTTCTATGGTTACTTGTGCAGGTAGAGGTCCGCTATTGCTTATTTCAATTCGGTCATCAAAATGTTTAATATAAATCGCATTTCCTTGAACATTATAAGAGCGGTGGCAAAGTGCATTTACAATTCCTTCTAACCAAGCATCCTCTGGATATTCCGGTAAATTTTTGAATTTACCTTCTTTCATATCTAAAAAATAATAATCTCTTAGTGAAGCTCTTAAGAAATCGGATAATTTCTTGATTAAGTTTGGAATATTATCTTCAAACCGTTGATCTTTGATAACGTTGTATTCGCTCCCGGATTTCGCTTCTGTTCCGTTATAGCGTATGTAGCGAACGGACGCAGAAGGGATATAGCGTTCAGGTATTGTAGAAAATAAAAGTATTGCTGATTTCTTAAATTGATATTTGCCTTCTTTTTTGGCAACTAGATTCTTTTTATAAAGTAGATCCAATACGTTTCCGGACAAAAAATTAACTTTCTTCTTATAGGATTCTAATAACTCTTGATCTAGATCTTCTTCGTCAAAATCGGGCACTATTTCATCTTCAAATAGACGGATATTTTTGTCATATTCTAGTTTTTTGATTTGTTCTCTACTGAGTTCTCGGTTGCTATCTGCAACACGCAAGAAAACCTTTTCGTTATCCTTGCGACAATAGATTCGTTCTAAATCTTGTTCTGCATGGAATAAGAAAATGAGTTTTTCATCAATAAAGATTTCTTCTAATTCTATACGGCAAGGTGGCGCAATTAAATCGAAAGATAATTTTCTGTAATCATCGAGTTTATCTGCAATAATATTCAGATCTTGAATTTCACCACTATCACTAACACCAAATGCAAGAACGCCACCATCAGCATTCAACATACCGATAAGTTCTTCTGCAATTTTCGTTGGTTTGATTTCTTTTTCACCTAATCCTTTTCGTTCAAAGTATTGATTTTCAGGTTGGGTTTCTAAATACTTTCTTGTGATAATACCATTAATCTTGGAGAGGGTTTCTGTCATTTTTTATCCTTGCTTATTTTGCTCTAAAACTTGCTTAAAGTAGATAAGTTATTGTTTTTCAATAACATGGTTTTCCTTTTTTATCCTTGCTTATTTTGCTCTAAAACTTGCTTAAAGTAGATAAGTTATTGTTTTTCAATAACATGGTTTTCCTTTTTTATCCTTGCTTAATAAGGCCGAAAACTTGCTTAATCTTTCTTAAAAGCATATTTTGTCATTTGGAGCAGTCATTAAGTAATCCTTAATAACTGTAAGTTATCTAACTGTTTGTTTTTATTGGTTATTTAATTTCTATGAGTATTTTTTAAACATAGGTGTTAAAAAATTTTTAGCCCAAAATTTCACTAATCAACCCTTCTGTTTGTTTTTCTAATGCCAAAATATCTTGCGCGACGTCAGAAAGTGCACGGAGCGGTTTGTGGCGGTAGAAATATTTATTGAAGCTGATTTCGTAGCCGATTTTTACGCTGTCTAAATTGACCCAAGCCTCCGCAGCATGGGGCTGTACTTCGGTTTTGAAGTAATCATGAATGGATTGTTTCAACGGGATTGATTCATTATCGCGTAGTTCGCTTGAGCTTTCGTATTGGATAAATTCGCCTGTTTTTTCTGTGGCGTAGTAGCCGAAATCGGCAAGTTCTTCAATCTTGCAGTCAAGGTGTTTACATAAGGCTTCGAGTTCTTGAGGTTTAAGTTTTAGGGTTTTAGCGATCACTTTTTCAGCATTTTCGTTATACCAACTGACAGCATTGAAAATCGCTTTTTTCTCTGTGGCGGATAGGCTGATTTTTTCTGCTTTTAGATATTTTTCCACGGTTTGTTTAAACAAGTTGAAATCATCAAATTGTTGCTCGCCAAAATGAGCGAATAATTTGTTCGCCGTGTTGAAAAGTGCGGTAGATTTTTCCCAAGTTTTTACATCAAGCAATTTGTTTTTTACCTTGTTATTTAATGCAATGCTTTGCGCTTCACACCATGCTGTGATGTCTTGTTCTGCACTTGTCAAGGTTGTTTGATTGTAAATATTTTCGCCATATTGTTGATAAAGATATTGCATAGGCTCAAACAAGGCTTTGTCAAATCTTAATGTGGCAATATTTTCCGCAGTGAATTTTGCGCTACGGCGCTCCGGGCGTTCAATAGTGACTTTGTAATAACCGAAATCTTGGTTATCAAAAATTTGTGAAGCCAAACCTTCTTCATTATTTCCACGGGAAAGTGCGGTGAAATTTAAGTAAGTTTTTGTGATTTCAGTGATGTGTTCCAGCGCAAACTCACAGTTTTTATCACCTAGATTTTTGCGCAGCTTCCTAAACAGCGAACTGGCATCAATGAGTTGTACTTTGCCTTGTCGAGGTGTCGGTTTATTGTTGGAAAGTAACCAAATATAGGTGGTGATCCCGGTGTTGTAGAAAAGGTTATTCGGGAGTTGCACGATGGCATCAAGCAAGTCATTTTCAATAATAAAGCGGCGGATATTACTTTCTCCTGATCCTGCATCACCCGTAAAAAGGCTTGAGCCATTATGAACAGAAGCAATGCGACTACCAATTTTATTGTCTTTCGGTGATTTCATTTTGCTCACCATTTCCATCAGGAAGAGCAACTGGCCATCGCTTGAACGTGGTGTAGCATCAAGAGATTCCTCTTTGCCCCAATAATCCGGCAAGGACACTTTAAAGCGGCTGTCAATTACACCGTTGCCATCTTTAATAAAGGCTTGATCGCCGCTCCAGCTTTTGCCATAAGGCGGGTTGGAAAGCATAAAATCAAAATAATGTCCGTGGAAAGTATCGGTGGCAAGCGTAGAACCCACTTTGATATTTTCAGGGTTGTCGCCTTTAATGAGCATATCGGATTTGCAAATAGCATAGGTTTCATCATTGATTTCTTTGCCAAACAGCAAGATGGAACGATCGCCTTGTGATGACGACAAAGGATATTTCTCTTCAATAAAATTTTGCGATTCAGTGAGCATTCCACCGCTGCCACATGCCGGATCGTAAATGGTAATAATTGCTGGAATTTGCCCTTTAAGCGGATCAAACACAAGGTGTGTCATAAGTTCGATCACTTCACGTGGAGTAAAGTGTTCGCCCGCTTCTTCATTGTTTTCTTCATTAAATTTGCGAATCAATTCTTCAAACACATAACCCATCCCAAGATTGGTTAATGCAGGCAGTGTGTTGCCGTCGGGATCTTGTTGAGGATTTGGCGTAAGGTTGATATAAGGCGAAACAAATTTTTCTAGCACGCCTAACAAGACGTTTTTGTTTGACATATGGCGGATTTGTTCACGTAATTTGAAGCAATTGATGATTTCCTGTACGTTGGCACTGAAACCATCTAAATATTCTTCAAAATTTGCCAGCATATATTGCGGAGTATTGCTTGCGGTTTGATAAAGGGTTTTGAGTGTCCATTTTGAGGTATTGTAAAACACATAACCGCTCGTTTTTTCAAGCTGTAGATGATCAAGTTCGGTAAAACCTAGCTCTTTTTTCTGATAGCGTACTTCTTCTAGTACTGCGTCTTTGTTTGGTTCAAGTAGCGTATCTAAGCGACGCAATATAAACATCGGTAAAATCACATCGCGATATTTTCCGCGTACATACACATCACGTAGGCAGTCGTCGGCAATACTCCAGATAAAAGAAACGAGTTTGTTGTGAACTGAATGATCCATAATATTTATCCTAAATTTTATTTGTTATTTTCTGTTTAAAACTAAAAACCGACAATTATAAGGATTGTTCTCGTCTTTTTCTCGATATTCTTCAAATTCAATGTTCCATTCATCCCAATTTAATTCAGGGAAAAAGGTATCGCCCTCAATTTCTGCTTGAATTTGGGTTAAATAGAGTTTATCCGCTTGGGATAAATATTGCTTAAACAGTTCACCGCCGCCAATTAGCATAATTTCCTCAGAATCTCTGACAAAATCAACCGCACTTTCAAGGCTGTTTTTCCAGATGACGCCCTCCTGTTCAAAAGGTTTGCGCGAAAGCACAATATTTACTCGTTTGGGGAGAGGGCGACCAATGCTCTCGAAGGTTTTACGCCCCATAATGACAGGTTTTCCCGTGGTATTTCTGCGAAACCATGCTAAATCGGCTGGTAAGTGCCAAGGCATTTGGTTGTCTTTACCGATTACATGGTTAAGAGTTGTTGCGACAATTAAACTGAATGTCATAAAAGCTCCTTGTTGAATTGCTGAACAATATATCACAGCACAATATAAATTTAATGCTTTTTGATGAGTTTAGTGCTAACGTATGCGGCATTTTTGATATTAAAAAGGGTTAATAAAATGAATAAAACCATTGTTGTGAAGTTCGGTACCAGCACTTTAACTCAAGGTTCACCCAAATTAAACTCTCCGCATATGATGGAAATTGTGCGACAAATTGCACAACTTCACCATGAAGGCTTTCGTATTGTGATTGTTACCTCCGGCGCCATTGCTGCGGGTCGTCATTATTTGAACCACCCGCAATTACCGCCAACCATTGCATCGAAACAATTACTTGCCGCCGTGGGACAAAGCCAGCTCATTCAAGCATGGGAAAAATTGTTTGCGATTTATGACATTCATATCGGTCAAATTTTACTGACTCGTGCGGATATTGAAGATCGCGAGCGTTTTCTTAATGCGCGCGATACCTTGCACGCATTACTGAATAATCGAATCATTCCTGTGATTAACGAAAACGATGCGGTGGCGACAGCTGAAATTAAAGTGGGGGATAATGATAATTTGTCTGCATTGGTGGCAATTTTGGTGCAAGCGGAACAGCTTTATTTATTAACGGATCAACAAGGTTTATTTGATAGTGATCCGCGCAAAAATCCCAATGCAAAACTTATTCCGGTGGTGGATAAAATCACCGATCATATTCGTTCGATTGCCGGTGGCAGCGGTACGAATCTTGGCACCGGGGGGATGAGTACGAAAATCATCGCAGCAGATGTAGCAACACGCTCCGGCATTGAAACGATTATTGCACCGGGTAACCGTTCAAATGTGATTGTGGATTTGGCACATGAGCAGGATATTGGTACGAAGTTTACCGCCCATCATACAGATCGTTTAGAAAGTCGCAAGCAATGGCTGTTTGCCGCACCTTCAGCCGGTGCGATCACCATTGATGAAGGTGCGGAACAAGCGATGCTTGCTCAAAATAAATCACTTTTACCGGCGGGTATTATTGCTGTGGAGGGGCGTTTTTCCCGTGGCGAAGTCGTGAAAATTCGCAATCGGGCGGGCAAGGCAATTGCGCTCGGAATGCCACGTTATAACAATGATGCTTTGTTACTCATTATGGGAAAAAAATCGCAAGATATTGAAGCGATTTTGGGCTATGAATATGGCGCAGTTGCGCTTCACCGTGATGATATGATTATTTTATAAAGGATGTAGTTGTGAAAAAAGTTTTTATTTTTAGTTTATTATGCGGTTTTTTTACGTTAAATGTGTTGGCAGATAGCGGTCAGACGGGACGTTCTCCCTTTAGTGTGAATGCATCAACAAAACGCCTAAATACAGTCGATTGTAATGATGCCGATGATTGGTATTTAGACGGTTTTAGAGTGGGAAAAACGTTCAGCGCCTATCAACAAAGTTTATTGCGGCAGCGTATTAGTTACTGCCAACAGTACGGTGGCGTTTCTAATGGGTTGAAATCAGCATGGATGCAGGGCTACAAAAAAGGTGCACCGGTTCAGAAAAAACAAGGGAAGAAAAAACGAAAAAAACAAGCTCGAGTTTAGTATTCAAGTGCGGTCAGAAAATCACATAAATTTTTGACCGCACTTTTTGTTTAAAAATGTTGTCCTCAATTTGTGTTTTTATTTAAGGAAGTAAATGATGAAAAAATTAATGCTTGCGTCGATGATTTTAGCTTTATTCGCTTGTGTGCAACATTCCACACGTTCGCTTATTTCAGTCAATCAATATGAAAAGCGCCTTAACACCATTGTTTGTCATGATGTGGATGATTGGTATTTGGATGGCTATCGTGTGGGAAAGGATTATGCCAAGTACAGTCAAAGTCAATTAAATCAACGTATTCAATATTGTGACGGGATGACAAGTACGCAACGTAGCGCATGGTTTGACGGATTTAGTTCGGGTAATGGGGGACGCAACAGATATCGTTAAAAAGACGAAGAATAAAAAAGTGCGCTGAATTTCAACCGCACTTTTTATCTTTTTGTTATTGAGAATTAAAGAATATCCAATAATTCCACTTCAAATACAAGGGTAGAGAATGGTGGGATAGAAGCACCTGCGCCCCGTTCACCGTAGGCTAATTCGTGTGGAATCGTAAGTTTCCATTTAGATCCTACCGGCATCATTTGTAATGCTTCGACCCAGCCGCGAATCACACCGTTTACCGGAAATTCCGCCGGTTGACCGCGTGATACCGAACTATCAAACACGGTTCCGTTTGGTAACGTACCGGTATAGTGAACGCGAACTTTATCGGTTGCCGATGGTTTTGCACCCGTACCTTCGGTGATGATTTCATATTGAAGTCCGCTGTCGGTGACGGTTACACTGGATTTTTTTGCATTTTCCGCTAAAAAGGCTTTCCCTTCTTCTTCAATAGCTTTGAATTGAGCTTGTTGTGCTTCTGCTGCTTGTTGCTGAAGTTGTTGCACGGAAAGCATTAAATCATTAATGTCTAAGGCAGGTTGATTGTGATTTAACGCATCGAAAATGCCCTTTGCAAGAGCCCCTACGGTAATCTCCATTTGGCTTTCAAGTAATTGCTGGCCGATCTGTAAACCAATACCGTAGCTTCCTTTTTCAGAAAGGTTTTCTAATTTAATTTGTTCAAAATTCATGTGTTTTCCTTAGTTAAAAATTAATTTTTATATGCCAAAATTTCACCCATGCGCACCGGTTCACCTTCACTGAGGTGAGAGGCTAAACGCACTTGATTTTCTTGAAATAAATTGATGACGGTCG
Source organism: Rodentibacter sp. Ppn85 (assembly GCF_001999335.1). GTDB lineage: Bacteria > Pseudomonadota > Gammaproteobacteria > Enterobacterales > Pasteurellaceae > Rodentibacter. The sequence goes on from NZ_MLHS01000041.1 coordinate 28,029, forward strand.
AGCCGAGTTGAAACCAGCCCATTTCTTGACCTTTGGTAAATTTAACCGCACTTTCACCCTCATAAGTCCAAGTTTTCACGTCATTATGGCGCGGCGGATTAATTATTCCCGCCCAAGTTGTGCCGATACTGGCGGTAATGGTTGCGCCCACAAGAATTTGTACCATCGTGCCGAATGCCGTATCAAAGACACAAATAAGACGCTCGTTACGGGCGAATAAATTTGGTACGTGTCGGGCTAAAAACGGATTCACCGAAAATAAATCGCCCGGCACGTAAATCATTTTACGAAGCGTCGCATCACAGGGCATGTGTACACGGTGATAATCACGAGGTGAGAGGTAAGTGGTGGCAAACTCCCCGTTTTTAAAGGTTTCGACCAATTCTTTATCCTCTGCTAAGAGATCTTCTAAACTGAAAAAATGACCTTTTGCCTGTAATAAACGGTTGTCGTCAATACGACCGCATTCGCTAATACGGCCGTCTGCCGGTAGGCAAAGTGCGGTCGGATTTTGGTTAATTGGGCGAGCGTTATCTTTTAAGGGACGAGTAAAAAATTCGTTGAAACTGTTGTACTCATTAAATTGCTCCTTTTGCGCAATACTCATATCAATGTTGTATTTTTTGGCAAAAGCTTTAACGGCAAGATGTGTCACGGCTCCCCATTTTTGCTTTGCAAACCAACCGGCAAATTGAGTTAAATAAAGTTGAGGCATTACATATTGAAAAGCGATTTTCAGGCGTTGCCAGTAAGAAATTGAGTTCATACTTGTTTTCCTCATAAAAAATGAGGGGTGATTATAGCAACTTTTGCCGTTCTTCCAACTTTTAAATTTATAGAAAAAAACTACCGCACTTTGCGTTAGATCAGAAAATAATCCCCCTTAGCTATTGTTCAACGAAATCAAAAAGAGTATATTCAGCCCCAAATTTTCATTTTTAGAACGGAGTTTTATTATGTTTGGTTTATCCCCTGCACAAATGATCATTTTATTAGTGGTGATTTTGTTGGTTTTCGGTACGAAAAAATTAAGAAATGCAGGTTCTGATCTTGGTGCTGCGGTAAAAGGTTTTAAAAAAGCGATGCAAGATGATGAGCCAAAAAACAAGGATGCAGAGTTTAAGTCTATTGATAACAATACTGCAGCAGCAAAAACTGAGACAGTAAAAGAAAAAGAACAGGTATAAGCCGTGTTTGATGTTGGTTTTTCCGAACTTGTTTTATTAATGATCGTGGGGCTGGTCGTGCTGGGGCCTAAGCGTTTGCCTGTGGCGATCAGAACCGTTATGGGCTGGGTAAAAACCATTCGCGGATTAGCCGCCAATGTTCAAAATGAATTAAAACAAGAACTGAAATTACAAGAATTGCAGGATAGTATTAAGAAGGCGGAGGCTTTGAATTTGCAAACGCTTTCTCCCGAGCTAAGTAAAACCGTTGAAGAGTTAAAAGCGCAAGCGGATAAAATGCGTGCCGAACTGGAAAGTAAAGCGGCAGAGGCCGGTACAACGGTAGAAGAGCAAATTAAAGAAATTAAAAGTGCGGCTGAAAATAGGGATAAATTTACGGAGTCGCCTACCCCTGAGGAAGTGCCTGTGGAAAGCCAAGAGGATGAAAAAACGGCGTCGAATTTGACCGCACTTGAGCCGCACGAGCAAGCGGAATTAACCGAACGCTTATCCGATTATTATCCGCCGGATGATATGGATGTTGCGCCGCCAACAAAGTTAAAATCCCAATCATAGAGAGTTTTTATGAGTCACGTGGATGAATCCCAACCCCTCATTACCCACCTTGTCGAATTAAGAAACCGCTTGCTACGTAGTGTAATTTGCGTTGTTTTGGTATTTCTTTCTTTGGTGTATTTTTCAAACGATATTTATCATTTTGTCGCTGCTCCTCTAACAGCCGTTATGCCGAAAGGTGCAACAATGATTGCGACAAATATTCAAACACCGTTTTTCACACCGATTAAATTAACTGCAATTGTGGCGGTGTTTATTTCCGTTCCTTATTTGCTTTATCAAATTTGGGCGTTTGTTGCCCCTGCGTTATATCAGCATGAAAAACGGATGATTTACCCATTACTGTTTTCCAGCACTATTCTATTCTATTGTGGGGTGGCATTTGCCTACTACGTGGTGTTTCCGTTCGTATTTGGTTTTTTTACCCAAACTGCACCGGAAGGGGTTGCTATCGCTACGGATATTAGTAGCTATCTTGATTTTGCCTTAGCATTATTCCTTGCTTTCGGTATATGTTTTGAAGTGCCGGTTGCCATTATTTTGCTTTGCTGGACAGGCGTTACTTCGGTGAAATCCCTTTCTGAAAAGCGCCCTTATGTTATCGTTGGGGCATTTTTTATTGGGATGATTTTGACACCGCCCGATATATTTTCACAAACCTTACTTGCCGTGCCGATGTGTTTATTGTTTGAACTCGGCTTATTAGTGGCGCGTTTTTATCAACCGAAAGACAATGATGAAGAAAAAAGTGCGGTTGAAAAATCGGAATAATGAATAGGGGCATGGCCCCCTTATTGTAATTAAGCAGCCAGATAATTAAGGATGAAATATGACCCAACAAATTTTTACCGGATTCCCTGCCCGTCGCCTACGCCGTTTGCGTAAACAGGATTTTAGCCGTCGTTTAGTGGCCGAAAACAAATTGACGGCGGATGATTTAATTTACCCTGTGTTTATTTTAGAAGGCGAAAATTACCGCGAACCTGTGCCTTCTATGCCGGGTGTGGAACGTTTAACCATTGATCAATTATTAGTTGAAGCCGGACTTTTGGTGAAGTATGGCGTGCCGGTTATTTCCCTTTTTCCGGTCATTGAGGCGGGCAAAAAATCCCTCATGACAGAAGAAGCCTACAATCCGAATGGTTTGGTTCAACGTGCGGTAAGAGCATTAAAATCGACTTATCCCGAATTAGGTGTGCTGACGGATGTGGCGCTTGATCCTTACACGATTCACGGGCAAGACGGTATTATTGATGAAGAAGGCTATGTGCTAAACGATACTACAACGGATGTTTTAGTTAAACAAGCCCTCTCTCATGCCGAAGCCGGGGCGGATATTGTTGCACCAAGCGATATGATGGACGGACGTATTGGGCGAATTCGTCAAGCATTGGAAGAAAACGGTTTTGTTAATACGCAAATTATGGCGTATTCCGCAAAATATGCCTCTAATTATTACGGACCTTTCCGTGATGCGGTCGGATCATCGGGTAATCTGAAAGGCGGTGATAAGAAAACTTATCAACTGGATCCGGCAAACGGTGATGAAGGTTTGCAAGAGGTCGCCTTTGATTTACAGGAAGGCGCGGATATGGTGATGGTGAAACCGGGTATGCCGTATTTGGATATGGTTTATCGCGTAAAAGAATATTTCGGTGTGCCGACTTTTGCTTATCAGGTGTCCGGTGAATATGCAATGCATATGGCGGCAATTCAAAATGGCTGGTTAAAAGAAAAAGAATGCATTATGGAATCTCTACTTTGTTTTAAACGCGCCGGGGCGGATGGCATTTTGACTTATTTCGCCAAACAAGTAGCTGAATGGTTGTATTTGGAAAGAAAGGATAAATAACCTTTTAGGTAAAATGTGATTTTTATTGCTGAAATTAGATGAAATTTAATAAAAATGAGAAAATATTGAATATTTTCTCATTTTTTCTTTTTTTATCATTTTTTGCTTAAAAAAATAATTGCAATATTAAATAAGTCATTGCATATTATTTCTCGCTCCGTCATCGAACGGTGGTAAATAATAAAAAACAAACACAACATTAATACGTTAAGAGGGAAACGAGTATGTCAACAATCACATCTTTAGACGAGTTTTTAGCGAAGGTTGCACAGCGTGATGGTCACCAACCGGAGTTTTTGCAAGCGGTTCATGAAGTTTTTACGTCCATTTGGCCGTTTTTGGAAGCCAATCCAAAGTATTGTTCCGAGGCATTATTAGAGCGTTTGGTTGAACCGGAACGAGCTTTTCAGTTTCGTGTGGCATGGACGGATGATAAAGGTCAAGTTCAAGTAAATCGTGCATTCCGTGTACAATTTAATAGCGCAATCGGCCCTTACAAAGGCGGTATGCGTTTCCATCCTTCCGTTAATCTCTCAATCTTAAAATTTTTAGGGTTTGAACAAATTTTCAAAAACGCTTTGACAACATTACCAATGGGGGGCGCTAAAGGCGGTTCGGATTTTGATCCCAAAGGTAAATCTGATGCGGAAGTGATGCGTTTTTGTCAAGCGTTGATATCGGAATTGTATCGCCATATCGGTGCGGATACGGATGTTCCTGCCGGGGATATTGGTGTGGGTGCTCGCGAAGTGGGATACCTTGCAGGTTATATGAAAAAATTATCTAATCAGGCTGCTTGCGTATTTACCGGTCGAGGTTTATCGTTCGGAGGCAGCTTAATTCGTCCTGAAGCAACCGGCTACGGCTTGGTTTATTTTGCTCAAGCGATGTTAGCGGAAAAAGGAGATAGTTTTGCAGGGAAAGTGGTATCCGTTTCAGGCTCGGGAAATGTGGCGCAATATGCTATTGAAAAAGCTTTGTCGTTAGGTGCAAAAGTTGTCACTTGCTCGGATTCATCCGGTTATGTCTATGATCCGGAAGGCTTTACAGCTGAAAAATTAGCCGCACTTTTAGACATCAAAAATGTTAAACGTGGTCGAGTGAAAGATTATGCGGAACAATTCGGCTTACAATATGTGGAAGGCAAACGTCCTTGGGAAATTAAAGCGGATATTGCGCTTCCTTGTGCAACACAAAATGAACTTGAAATTGCCGATGCAAAAACATTAATTGCAAACGGCGTGAAATTGGTGGCGGAAGGTGCGAATATGCCGACTTCTATCGAAGCAACAGATGCATTTTTAGAAGCAGGTGTATTATTCGGCCCGGGTAAGGCGGCGAATGCAGGGGGAGTAGCAACCTCCGGTTTGGAAATGGCACAAAGTTCTCAACGTTTATATTGGACAGCAGAAGAAGTGGACGCCAAGTTGCACCGCATTATGTTGGATATTCATGCGAACTGTAAAAAATACGGCATGGTAAAAGATCAAGAAAACATCAATTATGTTGTCGGCGCAAATGTTGCCGGCTTTGTAAAAGTGGCTGACGCTATGTTGGCACAAGGGGTTTATTAACTTCTAAAAATGTTTAACAAAAATGACCACACTTTGACGCTTAAAAGTGCGGTCATTTTGTTTATAGAATTTACGTTTTCCCATCGTTGTTTTAACTTGCCTTTTTGCTCAAAAAGTGTAAAATCTTCGGGCTTTTTGTCTATATATACAGAGAAAAAAGTAAGTTATATTTTTAAGTGGCTTTCGAACTTGAAAATATTCTTTTAGTAATCAAACATTTAGAGGAAGGTTATGGTAACCATTCGTTTATCTCGTGGCGGAGCTAAAAAACGCCCATTTTATCAAATCGTAGTAGCTGACAGCCGTTCACCGCGTGACGGTCGTTTTATTGAGCGTGTAGGTTTCTTTAACCCTATCGCACAAGGTAAAGCAGAACGTGTTCGCATTGATTTAGACCGTGTAAACCACTGGGTAGGTCAAGGCGCATCATTATCTGATCGTGTTGCGAGCTTGGTAAAAGAAGTTCAAAAAGCGGCTTAATTCGTAATTCGCTTTTAAACGAAAGATAGGTGAAAAATATGGAACAACAACGTATTGAAGTTGTGGGCAAATTAGGCTCAACTTACGGTATTCGTGGGTGGTTGCGTATTTATTCATCAACCGAATATGCTGAAAGCATTTTTGACTATCAGCCTTGGTTTTTAAAAATTAAGGGTGAGTGGCAACCAACAAAACTTGAAAATTGGCGTCATCATAACCACGAACTTATTGTTAAATTGAAGGATGTGGATGATCGTGAGTCCGCACAGACTTTAGCAAATATTGAAATCGGTGTGGATTTATCCGTTTTCCCCGAGCTTGAAGAAGGCGATTATTACTGGCATGATTTAATCGGCTGTTCCGTCGTAAATCTTCAAGGTTATACTATGGGAACGGTAACGGAGATGATGGAAACCGGTTCTAATGATGTTTTGGTGGTTAAAGCAAATACAAAAGATGCTTTCGGAAAACAAGAGCGGTTAATTCCGTTTTTGTATGAACAAGTAGTTAAAAGAGTCGATCTCACCACGAAAACTATTGAAGTGGATTGGGACGCTGGTTTCTAATCTCAAGTATGCATAAACGTAATGCCGTATGTTTTTAAACTAAAGTAGGGTCAAATCATGTGGATTGGCATAATTAGTTTATTCCCCGAAATGTTTAAGGCAATTACGGAATTTGGGGTAACCGGCAAAGCTGTAAAACACAATCTCTTGCAGGTGCAATGCTGGAATCCTCGTGATTTCACGTATGATAAGCATAAAACCGTTGATGACAGACCTTATGGTGGCGGTCCGGGAATGCTGATGATGGTACAACCTTTACGGGATGCCATTCATGCGGCAAAAGCGGTTGCGGGAGAAGGAGCGAAGGTAATTTATCTTTCACCGCAAGGACGTAAACTTGATCAAAGCGGCGTAACGACATTAGCGCAAAACCGAAAATTAATTTTGGTCTGTGGTCGTTATGAAGGCATTGATGAACGATTGATTGAGTCTGAAATTGATGAGGAATGGTCAGTCGGGGATTACGTCTTAACCGGCGGAGAATTACCGGCAATGACATTAATTGATGCAATTGCTCGTTTTATTCCCGGTGTATTAGGCAAACAGGCTTCGGCGGAAGAAGATTCTTTTGTCGAAGGATTGTTGGATTGTCCACACTACACCCGTCCGGAAGTGTTAGAAGGCCTAACCGTACCTCCAGTGCTGATGTCGGGGCATCATGAAGAAATTCGTAAGTGGCGATTAAAACAATCACTAAAACGAACATGGCTCCGCCGCCCTGAGCTCTTAGAAAGCCTAGCTCTGACTGACGAACAATGTAGGCTGTTAAAACAGGTGAAAGCCGAATATAACAGTAAAATCAGTTAATTCTAGGATAACAAAGGATTAAAAATGTCTAACATTATCAAACAACTTGAACAAGAACAATTAAAACAAAACGTACCTAGTTTCCGCCCGGGTGATACTTTAGAAGTTAAAGTATGGGTTGTTGAAGGTAGCAAACGCCGTTTACAGGCATTCGAAGGCGTGGTTATTGCAATTCGTAACCGTGGCTTGCACTCTGCGTTCACTTTACGCAAAGTATCTAATGGCGTAGGTGTTGAGCGTGTATTCCAAACTCACTCACCAGCGGTAGATTCAATCACCGTTAAACGTAAAGGTGCAGTACGTAAAGCGAAACTTTACTACTTACGTGAACGTTCAGGTAAATCAGCTCGTATTAAAGAGCGTTTGGGCGAATAATATCGCAAAGAAAAGGCTTGGATTTCCAAGCCTTTTTTGTTACAAAAAATCACTAAAAATTTAACAAATTTTGTAAAAAATCAAATTTTTTTGAAATAGTAAAGTCGTGCGGTTGCAAAGTTTATTCAAGAGAGTAAAATGCGCCGCAAACAAAGATAACGAAAAATATATTTGGATAATACTCAGTGGCATCAGAAAATCAATCCTCTTCTGTTGCGTTAAGCTCTGCGGAAGCAACTATCGTTGCAGAAAATGCAGCGGCATATAAAGCGCAAAAAAAAACTTTTCTTTCTTTTATGTCTGGTATTAGCGCCGGTGCTTGCATTGCCCTCGCTTTTGTATTTTATACCACGACTCAAACCGGCACATCTTCCGTTGCTTGGGGATTAAGTAAATTAGTCGGCGGCCTTGTTTTTTCCATTGGTGTGATTATGGTCGTGATTCTCGGTTCGGAATTATTTACTTCTTCAACACTGACGATCATTGCTCGTGCAGGCAAAAAAATTTCAACCGCACAAATGTTGCGAAATTGGGTTGCCGTGTATTTTGGTAATTTTGCAGGTAGTTTGATTATTGTTGCATTAATTTGGTTTGGCGGTCAAACGATGGCGGCAAATAGTCAATGGGGTTTAACCATTTTAAACACCGCACAACATAAAATTCATCATACTTGGTTTGAAGCTTTTAACTTGGGAATACTCTGTAACATTATGGTGTGCGTTGCCGTATGGATGTCTTATTCCGGCAAAACCGTTACCGACAAAGCCTTTATTATGATTTTACCGATCGGGTTATTTGTTGCTTCCGGTTTTGAGCACTGTGTTGCGAATATGTTTATGATTCCGTTAGGGATTATAACAGCGCAATTTAGTTCCGTTGAATTTTGGCAACAATTAGGGATCGAACAAGTGGTTTATGCGGATTTAACTTTATCTTCATTTATCTTCAAAAATTTAATTCCGGTTACGCTGGGAAATATTATTGGGGGCGGGCTTTGTATTGGTTTATTTCAACGTTTTTTAACCAAAGCCCACTAAAATCGTATTTTTAATTAACAAAGGAAATGACTATGTCAGAACTTAATGATGCACAAAAAGTTGCTTGGGCTGGTTTTACAGGCGGTGATTGGCAAGAGAATGTCAATGTTCGTGATTTTATTCAAAAAAACTATACACCATATGAGGGTGATGATTCTTTCTTAGCCGGTCCGACCGAAGCGACAACTAAGCTTTGGGAAACGGTTATGGAAGGGATTAAAATTGAAAACCGTACACATGCGCCATTAGACTTTGATGAGCATACACCATCAACGATTATTTCTCATGCACCGGGGTATATCAACAAAGATTTAGAAAAAATCGTTGGTCTTCAAACCGATGCGCCTTTAAAACGTGCAATTATGCCATTTGGTGGTATCAAAATGGTGGAAGGTTCATGTAAAGTTTATGGTCGCGAACTTGATCCGGAAGTGAAAAAAATCTTTACCGAATATCGTAAAACCCACAACCAAGGTGTGTTTGATGTTTATACTCCGGATATTTTACGCTGCCGTAAATCGGGTGTGTTGACCGGTTTACCGGATGCTTACGGTCGCGGTCGTATTATCGGTGACTACCGCCGTGTTGCACTTTACGGTGTTGATTTCTTAATGAAAGATAAATATGCTCAATTTTCATCTTTACAAGAAAATCTTGAAAATGGTGTCGATCTTGAAGCAACTATTCGCTTACGTGAAGAAATCGCAGAACAACATCGTGCACTTGCTCAAATGAAACAAATGGCGGCAAGCTATGGTTATGATATTTCTAATCCTGCAACTAACGCACAAGAAGCGATCCAATGGATGTACTTCGCTTATTTAGCGGCGATCAAATCACAAAATGGTGCGGCAATGTCATTTGGTCGTACTGCTACTTTTATCGATATTTATATCGAACGTGACTTAAAAGCAGGTAAAATCACTGAAGTGGAAGCTCAAGAATTAGTTGATCACTTAGTGATGAAACTACGTATGGTACGTTTCTTACGTACGCCTGAGTACGATCAATTATTCTCCGGTGACCCGATGTGGGCAACGGAAACCATTGCAGGTATGGGATTGGACGGTCGTACATTAGTAACCAAAAATACCTTCCGTATTTTGCACACCCTTTATAACATGGGCACTTCTCCGGAACCGAATCTTACTATTCTTTGGTCAGAGCAATTACCGGAAAACTTTAAACGTTTCTGTGCAAAAGTTTCTATTGATACTTCGTCCGTTCAGTATGAAAACGATGATTTAATGCGTCCTGACTTCAATAACGATGACTATGCAATTGCATGCTGTGTATCACCGATGATTGTCGGTAAACAAATGCAATTCTTCGGTGCACGTGCTAACCTAGCGAAAACCTTGTTATACGCAATCAATGGTGGTATTGATGAAAAATTAGGTATGCAAGTAGGTCCTAAAACTGCACCAATTACAGATGAGGTATTAGATTTTGACACTGTAATGACCCGAATGGATAGTTTTATGGATTGGTTAGCAAAACAATATGTAACCGCCCTAAATATCATTCACTATATGCATGATAAATATTCGTACGAAGCGGCATTAATGGCATTACATGATCGTGATGTGTTCCGCACTATGGCGTGTGGTATTGCCGGCCTTTCCGTTGCAGCAGACTCACTTTCTGCAATCAAATATGCTAAAGTGAAACCAATTCGTGGCGATATTAAAGATAAAGAAGGCAATGTTGTTGCTTCTAACGTAGCCGTCGACTTTGAAATCGAAGGTGAATATCCACAATATGGTAATAACGATAACCGTGTGGATGATATTGCGTGTGATTTAGTTGAACGTTTTATGAAGAAAATTCAAAAACTCAAAACTTATCGCAATGCAGTACCTACTCAATCTGTACTTACTATCACCTCCAACGTGGTGTATGGTAAGAAAACAGGTAATACGCCTGATGGTCGTCGTGCCGGTGCACCGTTCGGACCTGGCGCAAATCCAATGCACGGTCGTGACCAAAAAGGTGCGGTAGCATCATTAACATCCGTGGCTAAACTTCCGTTTGCTTATGCGAAAGATGGTATTTCTTATACTTTCTCAATCGTACCAAATGCGTTAGGTAAAGATGCGGAAGCACAACGTCGTAACCTTGCGGGCTTAATGGATGGTTATTTCCATCACGAAGCAACAGTTGAAGGCGGTCAACACTTAAATGTCAACGTGTTAAACCGTGAAATGTTGCTGGATGCAATGGAAAACCCGGATAAATACCCACAATTAACCATTCGTGTGTCCGGCTATGCAGTGCGTTTTAACTCTTTGACTAAAGAGCAACAACAAGACGTGATTACCCGTACGTTTACGGAAACAATGTAAAATTAAAAAAAATTGACCGCACTTTAGCGGAAATATCGAAATAATGAGCCTGAGTGAAATCGGGCTCATTTTTTATTATTGTATATTCTGATAAAATTTAGCTACATTTTTAATTGTGAGTTTATTATGTCTGTTTTAGGAAGAATTCATTCATTTGAGTCTTGTGGTACGGTAGACGGTCCGGGCATTCGTTTTATTTTATTTATGCAAGGTTGTCTTATGCGTTGCAAATATTGTCACAACCGAGATACTTGGGATTTGGATGGCGGTAGAGAAATCAGTGTTGACGAGCTAATGAAAGAAGTGGTGAGTTATCGTCATTTTATGAATGCAACGGGGGGCGGAGTGACGGCATCGGGTGGCGAGGCGATTCTTCAGGCGGAATTTGTACGGGATTGGTTTCGTGCTTGTAAAAAAAAGGGGATTAATACTTGTCTTGATACCAATGGTTTTGTTCGTCATTATAATCTCATTATTGATGAACTATTGGATGTTACCGATCTTGTTTTACTTGATTTGAAGGAATTAAATGATCAAGTTCATCAAAATTTGATCGGTGTACCTAACAAACGAACTCTTGAATTTGCTAAATATTTACAAAAACGTAAGCAAAGAACATGGATTCGCTATGTGGTAGTTCCGGGTTACACCGATAGTGATCATGATGTCCATCTACTTGGACAATTTATTGAGGGAATGGAAAATATTGAAAAGGTTGAGCTACTGCCTTATCACCGTCTTGGGGCGCATAAATGGAAAACACTCGGCTTTGATTATGAGCTTGAAGATGTAATGCCGCCGACACGTGAATCTTTGGAACATATTAAATCAATTTTAGAGGGCTACGGACATACTGTTAAATTCTAATTAAAGATCAACTCATTAAAGCTAAGGAGTAAATGATGAAAAAACTGATTTTGACCTTTCCTATTCTGTTATTGGCCGCTTGTTCTATTCACTCGCAACAAAACTCAGCGCTTCAGGATGTTAAGCTGATGCCGCCTACGCAAGATCGTCAGGGATATGTGCGGTTGGTGAAAGATGTGAATTATTATATAGATACGGATTCTATTTGGGTTGATAACGAAGAACCTAAAGAAGTACATTTTGATGCAGTAATTAATTTAGACCAAGGTTTATATGTTTATCCAAAAGAATCGAAACGCTATGCGCGTTCTGTTCGCCAATACAAAATTTTGAATTGTAAAAATTATCGCCTAACACAAGTACGCACCGATTTCTATGATGAGTTTTGGGGAGAGGGACTACGTGCCGCACCGAAAAAACAAGAGAAATATAGTATTCGTTTAACACCCAAAACCACGCTTTATAATGCAGCGCAGATTATTTGTGTAAATTACAGTAAATAATCTATTTAGATAGTAAAAGGTCGCTCATCTGCGACCTTTGAATATTTCAAGATTTAAAAAGTTAAGCGATCACGATTTTTTTCAAGAGTTGCTTTGCCAATTCCCTGAACTTCAAGCAGTTGCTCGGCAGTGGTGAAATTTCCGTGTTTTTCACGATATTGTACTATTGCTTCCGCTTTTTTCGCACCAATACCGGTTAAGGATTTTTGAATTTCACTTGCTGTTGCCGTATTGATATTGAGCTTATCACCTACATTTTTTGAGGGCGCATTTTCGGTAATCTCGGTTTGTGTAGCCATAGGCTCCACAGCTTTTTCTTCTGCAAATGAGCTTGCACTAAATAATGTACTTCCTAAAAGGATTGAGCTGATTAAGGTTTTAATTAATTTCATAGTGTTTCCTTGTTAATGATGAAAATGTTGATAAAATCAACGCCAATATTTTTTCTATTTCTATGAAAATAAACAAGAAATCAACCGCACTTTTGCGATTCTGCTCGAAAAATTCACGTTTTATGAAATAAAAACGGCTGTTTATGAATAATGTTGCAGTTGATTTGGTATCAAAATTGGTATGCTATGTTTAAATTTTTTGTTTGTTCAATCGCACTTTTTTTGATGATGGCAACAGTACGGGCGGAACAATTTGTTTCGTTGAATCTATGTAGCGACCGTTTATTAATCGAAATTGCCCGCCTGGAGCAAATCGCAGCGATGTCCGCCTACTCCAAAAAACCGTTGATGATGTTAGACAAAGTTAATACCGATAAGCCCGCCCTTGAGCCGCAGCTCGCCGCTTTATTACCTTATTTAGACAAAACTATACTTATCAACGAAACATTTTATCCTCAGCTTGTACATGATTTGAAAAAACTGGGAGCAAATGTTATCCCCCTTAACAATACCCCGCAAACACCTGATGAACTTTTCGCGTTGATATTGAAACTTGGCAAAATCACCGGTAACGAAATTCGCGCAGAACATTTAGTAAAAACATTGCAATTAAAGAATTTTAAGTTAAATCAATCTCTTACTGATACCTTAATGCTTTCGGATACAGGCGTAGCGGAGAGCGATTTTCCACAATATTCTACTTTACTTAGTTTGCTTGGGTTAACTCCACTGACAACGCCGTTCACTGCACAAAATTTTTCACTCGAAAAAGTGTTGTTTTCCCAACCGAATGTACTGATTGAAATCTCAGATAAACAAAGTTATAACCAACAAGCAGAGTTACTTAATCATCCGATTTTACAAAAACTTTTTCAAAACCGACCGCACTTTCGTATTCCAATGAAATACACCTATTGTTTCGATCACGGCGTGTGGCAGGGGGCGGAACTGATTTATAACCAACATAAAACCTTATATTAAGGATAGTGAAAATGAAGAAAATAATCTCCGTTGTACTGTTGTTCGTTGTGATTATTGGTGGTTTGGCTTTTTCAATGCTGAAGCCGATGCCCGAGCATATTTTAAAAGGCGAAAAAGAAGCGAATCCACAGGTTTTAAATACGCAACCATTACCTGAAAATACGCCTATCACTCGGTTGGTGGTGATGAAAAGTGAACGTCAAATGTGGGCATATCATCAAGATAAGCTTGTGAAAATTTACCCGATTTCTCTTGGTAAATCGCCGGTGGGGCATAAACAATTTGAAGGGGATAAAAAAACACCGGAAGGTGTTTATCGTATTAACGAACGTAATGCAAATAGTCATTATCACAAAAATTTAGGTATTTCATACCCCAATTCCGCCGATAAAGCCTATGCTCAATATCAAGGAAAATCGCCCGGCGGATTGATAAAAATTCACGGCTTACCAAATAAATTCTTTGATATTGGTCGCCAGCATTTACGCAAAGACTGGACGGACGGGTGTATTGCGGTAACTAATGAGGAAATCGATGAATTATTTGACGCAGTGATACACAATGCTGAAATTGATATTCGCCCATAAACGTAAATAAAAATAACCGCACTTTAAATGAAAAAATATCTCAACCCATTATTGTTTATACTTTTAATATTGATTGTGGTGTTGGCTCTCAATTACCAACTTCATCATTTCAGTGCACTACGCAATGCCGAAGGCATTATCAACGATATGCGCCCCTTGGTGATATGGGACATTCGCCTGCCGCGCATTTTACTGGCGGTCATCACCGGGGCAAGTTTGGCATTAGCCGGCAACGCAATGCAGGGCGTGTTTCAAAATCCCCTTGCCAGCCCCGGCTTGCTCGGTAGCGCCAACGGCTCAACCACCGCCAGTGTTTTTCTGCTTTATTATTTTTCGCTCCCCACCACCTTGCTGTTGCTCGGCGGTGTGATAGGGGCATTAGCCAGTTTTACATTGGTCTATTTCATCGCCCACAAACAAAGCTCAACGGTGATGATTTTAAGCGGTGTCGCGGTTAATATGCTATTGGGGTCAGCCATCGCGCTACTACTTTCCAACGCACAAAGCCCTTGGGCATTGGCGGAACTCTATCGCTGGCTGCAAGGCTCGCTAGTCTGGGCAAAAACGGAGACGTTATTATGGTCGCTCCCGATCCTATTACTCGGCATTTTTTGCCTGTTTCAGCAACGCCGCTATGTGGATTTTCTCACCTTTGGCGAAGAAACCGCCGCCACAATGGGCATCAACCCCAAACGGAGCTTTTTCCTCACCGCACTAGGGGTTGCATTGCTCGTTGGCGCGACCATTCCGCAAACAGGCACAATTGGGTTTATCGGCTTAATTGCCCCCCATTTTGCTCGTATTTTATTGAAAAAACGACCATCTCAGCTTTATTTAACTAGTGGCTTAATTGGTGCATTAACGCTACTTATTGCGGATTTATGTGTGCAATATATTCCATTTTTCTCGCATATTTATATCGGTACGCTCACCGCCATTATTGGCGCCCCCGTGTTGATTTGGATTTTGCTCACGCAACAACGGAGGCTTGCCCGTGATTAAGGTTGAAAATGTCAGCCAGCCCTACGGCTTAACCAATGTAAGCTGCCATATCCCACAAGGCAAATTAGTCGGCATAATGGGGGCAAACGGCGCAGGCAAATCCACGCTATTGAAAAGCATTGCAGGTATCTTACCCCTTGCAAGCGGTCAAATCTGGCTCAACTCTTGCAAATTAAGCGAAATGCTACCCATCGAAAAAAGCCAATCTCTTGCCTATTTGGCACAAAATACAGCAATTTACTGGGATCTCTGTGTTTATGACGTGATCGCCCTCGGCTTACCTTACCCGCTTCCCCCAGCTAAAGAGAAAGAAAAAGTGCGGTCAGTTTCAGATCGATTTTCTGTTTCTGCCTTATTGGATAAGCCCTTTCAGCAACTGTCAGGCGGTGAAAAAGCCCGTGTACAACTGGCACGTTGCTGCATTAAAGAGGCACCATTACTGCTTGCCGATGAGCCGATCGCCCCGCTCGATCCTTATTATCAAATCGACATTATGGAACAGCTTAAATCCCTCACACCTAAACAAACGTGCGTGGTAGCAATCCATCATTTATCACTGGCATATAAATTTTGCGATGAAGTGATTTTGCTTGATCAAGGCAAAGTATTAGCCTATGGCGAAACGCAAGCGGTGCTAAATGCTGAAAATCTTGCAAAAGCCTTTGGCGTGCGTGCCAAATTTGATGTAGTGCGAAAAGAAATATTTTGTGTAGAGAAGTTGGAAAGCTAATGCCAACTTCTTGGTTTTTTTAGGGGAATTGAAGTTGATTTCCGATTTAAAAATCAACCACACGACCGATTAACCTTCTTTACAACTCAGCCAACGCACCTGTGTGCCTTGATAGTGTTTGTAATAGGTCGAACTATGCTAGCGTGCGACTAAATCCACAACACTCCTCTCAATTGCTGATAGAAACGGTAAATCACCTCAAATCTCGAACCACGAGTATTTAACGCGTGGCTCTCAATATGATCAAACGACACTGCCTTACCCCCATCTAACTGAAAATAAATCCCAAAATTCTCTTTCAAACGGCTCTCTCTCGAAAGCGGGAAATAGGTTGTTAAATAAGAAGTGGACTGGGTTTCGGCATTTTTACAAGTATAGTAATAGCGTTTATAAGCGGTGGGATTATTTAGCTCCGCTTGGGTGATATTTTCTTTTAAGGAACGGGTTTTAACGGGCTTCTTCAGCGGTTGTGTGGTACAGGCAAAGAGAACGAAGAGCGTAGCAAAAAGGAAAAGTTGTTTAAGTTTATTCATCGTCAAACAATAAATAGGAAATCAGATGGCGTATGATAGCGGAAAACGGAGAGAGTGCAAGTTTGAGAAAACAGACGGTTTTTTCATTGAATTGCTAAAATGAGAGTACACAGTTGATGTCGGTAGACTTGATAGCAAAGAAACTGACTTTATTGCTAGCAAGTCTGATGAAATTTTATATATTCAAGTTGCCTTTTAAATCCCCGAAAACACCCACGAAATCGATAATCTTTTGTATATTAAGGATAACTATAAAAAGATCTTAATTACAGGAGAATACTGTGAACATACAGATATTGAATGGAATTGAAGTGGTTTATGTGATGGATTGGTTAAGCAGCTAGATACAGATGGTAAACTACAGTTATCTGGTACATTTTTCCTAATGTACCCAAATAATCAAAAGTGTTGGCATAGGGTTATCTTGTTGAAGCTAGATACATGCTGCTAAGTATGAATAATTCTTTTTGGGAAAAAATAGTTCAATGTAAGTATTGAAATTATAGATGTAGATCCCCACTCTATAGTACATAGTTTGATATAAAGAACTATATTGTATGAACCC
>NZ_MLHS01000042.1 GCF_001999335.1 Rodentibacter sp. Ppn85
CTACGTCAGCCCCTTAAATAAACTGATCGAAAATGAATTTCGCCCGCTCACCGAACAAGGCGGCGTACATACCGCTGTGAGCGCATTTTTAATCAATACGGGGAAAAACCTTATTCTCGTTGATGCCGGCTCCGGCGATGTGTTTGGCGATAAAGTCGGCTTTGTCGCCGAAAACATGAAAAAAGCCGGTTATCAACCCGAACAAGTGGATATTATTTTGCCTACCCATTTACACTTCGATCACTTTAGCGGCGTCACCCGCAACGGCAAAATGGTATTCCCGAATGCCACGCTTTACATTTCAAACCAAGAAAAAGCCTTTTGGTACGATACACCATTAAGCAACATTCCCGAACACGTCCGCCAATATGTGCAATGGACAAAAGATGCCGTTGCGCCGTATGAAAAAGCCGGTCAAGTGACATACTACGATTCGGGAAAAGAACTCTTTCCAAATGTGCTAAGTGTAAAATCTCACGGCCATACGCCGGGCCACGCCGGCTTTGAATTTAGCTCAAAAGGCGAAACCTTATTTGTGTGGGGCGATTTACTCCACAACCACGCCATTCAACTTGCCGTACCCGATGTGGCCGCAGAGTTTGACGTTGATGCCGAAGGGGCGAAAGAAAGTCGTGCCCGCCTCTTACCCGACATTGCAAAACGCAAATTGTGGGTCGCCGGCGCGCATTTACCTTTCCCGGGTATCGGGCATATCCGAGCGGAAGATAAAGGTGGCTATTCTTGGATTCCTATCGAATATAGGCCGATTGACACGAAAAAATAACCCGTAACATACGTTGCCGTTTGAGCGAAGTCTTAAACGGCAGTTTCACTTACCTAAGCGACACAAGCGGTAAAATTCAGCGCATTTTGCGCACAGATTTTTTGAAAAAACAAGACTGCAATTTCAATTCATTTTTCAGTAAAATAACCGCCTATTCAACACAAATAGGCGTATTTTCAATGACTTGGTTATTTTTAATTCTGGCTATTGTTAGCGAGGTGTTTGGCTCTTCTATGTTAAAAATGAGTCACGGCTTCACGAAACTCATCCCCTCTTTAGGCGTCGTAATCGGATTTGGTTGCTCCTTTTATTTTCTCTCGTTATCGTTAAAAGTTATCCCCCTAGGCACGGCTTACGCTATTTGGGCAGGTTTAGGTTTGGTGCTAACCACGGCGGTCAGTATTCTCTTTTTCGGTCAAAAACCGGATATTGCCGGTATTATCGGGCTAGGGTGCATTCTCGCCGGCGTCATTATTCTGAATACGGTTTCCAATATGGCGCACTAACGGTCGTTTCCCCACCAAAGAGCGGTCGGTTTTCGCCATTATTTTGCAAATGGACAAAAATGATTTTAGACGCACGCAGTGCGTCCCTACCGTTGAACACAAAGTGCCATTTGCACAACGACAATGTAATGCCAATTTTTAACGCAATCTGACCGCTTGTTTCCCGCGCTTTCCTTAAATCATTATGGAATAAAATTCCATACTCAAGCAAATAAACTGGTCTTAATCCATCTTTTCTTCCCGATATAATGCGCCTATCTAATCTTTGAGTTTCACGGGAGTGAAAAATGAACCCAAAATATCAACCTTTATTTGAACCTTATACCCTCAATAACGGCGTAGAAATTAAAAACCGCTTAACCGTTGCACCGCTGACGATTTACGATTCCGGCGCAGACGGTGAAATGACCGAGGCGGGCAGACGCTTTTGGCAGAACCGCTTTAACGGTTTCGGCTTATACATTATGCCGTTTACCAACGTCCACCCCAGCGGCATCGGCTTTGAAAGCCCAAATGCCTTTGACGAACGCCACTTACCGACCTTGCGCGAATATGCCGAGCTCGCTCACGCCCAAGGGGCAAAAGCGGTCGTGCAAATTGCCCACGCCGGTTTACGAGCCGATCCGGCAATGACGCAAGGCGCAGAACTATTCGCCGCCACGGGCGATATTTACGGCCGTTTTCGCACAATGACAGAACAGGAAGTCTGGGATATGGTGGCAAGCTATGCCTATGCGGCGGAACTTGTGCTAAAAGCCGGCTTTGACGGGGTGGAAATTCACGGCGCGAACGGCTGGCAAATTCAACAATTTTTCTCCGCCCAAACCAATTTGCGCACCGATTACTGGGGCGGCAGCCTAGAAAAACGAATGCGTTTTCCGTTGGCGATTGTCGATGCTATTGACGCAATGCGACAAAAACATCATCGCCCCGATTTTATTATCGGCTACCGCTTTTCCCCCGAAGAGCCCGGTGAAAACGGCATTACAATGCAAGAAACGCTGGCATTGGTGGACGCACTGGTGGAAAAACCGTTGCAATATCTGCATATTTCGTTGTGGGATTTTTACAAAAAAGTGCGCCGAGGGGCGGATACCCGTTTAACCCGTATGCAAGTGGTACACGACAAAATCAACGGCAGGCTGCCGTTTTTCGGCTCAGGCAATCTTTACACCGCCGATGATATGCTCAACGCCTATCAAACGGGCTGGGTGGAAAGTGTCTCCATCGGTAAAAGCATTATGCTCAACCCGAATTTAGTCGAATTGATCCAAAGCGGCCGTGAACACGAAATCGAAAACACATTCAATTGGGAAAAAGCCGATGATTACCGCTACACGCCGGCTATGCTACACGGCACACGAATGGGCCACGATTTCTATCCGCCTTCTAAGCAAATCGGGATCAAATATAGATCGACGCATTTCTAACGTATCAGAAAACCGCCTAGGTGTATCGGCGGTTTTTCTTAAATAGAAACAATCTGTTTCATATACTTGCTTTGTTTTTTAATCCTACTTTATTAGAATATCGCCTCGTTTACTAATTGAGTATGGGATTTAATGATGAAAAAATATGGTCTAATTTTGAGTATAATGCTTTCTTTTTCGTCTTTTGTCTTTGGAGAGACAACCAATAAGGAAAGTGCAATGATTAAGAATGTTGTATTGGTTCACGGCGCATTTACTGATGGTTCTACCTACCAAAAAGTAATCCATTTATTGCAACAAAAAGGTTATCAAGTTACCTCTGTACAAAACCCGCTATCCTCATTAGAGGCTGATGTTAGTGCAGTAAAGCAGGTGCTTGATCGTCAGAAACAAGATGTTATTTTAGTGGGGCATTGTCATTAGTGAGGCAGGCAATCACCCGAATGTGAAGAAATTAGCCTATTTATCTGCCATTGTGCCAGATAGCAACGAGAATGCCACAGATGCTTTAGCTCGCCACCAGGCTTCAACGGAGAGTTTAAGTCCCGATGAAAGCGGTATGATTTGGTTGCCTGATGTCAAAACCTATCAAAATGTAATGGGTCAGGATTTACCAATTGAAGAGGTTAATCTCCTTTTTGCAACACAAACACCAATAAATGTGGCAGCTTTTAGCGGTCGCATAGGTCAAGCCGCGTGGAAAACGAAACCAAGTTACTATTTGCTAACCGAACAAGATAATGCGTTACCGTTCAATGTACAACGCTCTTTTGCGACAATGATCCAAGCTAAAACAAAGCTCATTGCTACTAGCCATTTCTCATTGGTTGTTCAGCCAAACGCACAATTTAAAGAAAGTGTAGGGACGCCACGCTGGCATCCGTAAAAAATAAAATGATGTCAATGGGAGTAGCGGACGCCAGCGTGGCGTCCCTACAGATGAGATAAAATTTAAGTTTATGTAACGACTACATAATATCAAGAATAAAGTAAAGAGCGGTCAGATTTGGGAGATTTTTTACTATTTGCAACATTTTCTCCAAATAAGACCGCTTATGGGTTATGCCAACAAAGGGGTGGCGTTTACAAGCATTCGATCGCGGCGTTGAGCCCAAACCAATACTAAGGCAAGCAATGCCATTATTCCTCCTCCGATAGCTACTGCTGTGTAGCTGTCGCTTAAGTATAAAATCAAGCTGCCTACCGCTGCACCTAACGCATTGCCCAAATTAAATGCACCAATATTGACGGCAGAAGCCAAACCGGCGGCTTCGTGAGCAACGGACATTACACGCATTTGGAGTGGGGCGACAATGACAAAGGCGGCAATACCCCAAATAACTAATGAAATTCCTGCACCGTAAGCGGTTGTAGCGAGCATTGGGAATAGGAACATCACTATAGCCAATAAAACCAAGAAGACGACTAAGGTTTTATCAATAGATTTATCCGCCCAACGTCCGCCGACATAATTTCCAATCGAAAATCCTACACCGATTAGCACTAACATTGATGTGATTAGCCCTGATGATGCTTGTGTGAATATTTGTAGGCTTGGCGCAATATAGGTATAGAGGCTAAACATTGCACCGGCACCCATTACGGTCGTTGCCATTGCCAATAATACCAGACGACGAGTTAAAACTTTCAATTCTGATCGAATGTTGGTAACAGGTGCAGCTGTCATTGGCGGTAATGCTTTAGCAAGCGAGAGTACGGTAATGATGCCAAGTAGTGCGATACAAGCAAACGCTATGCGCCAGCCAAAATGTTGCCCGAACCAAGTGGCGAAAGGCACACCGCCAATGTTGGCAATGGTTAAGCCCATAAACATTGCTGCCACAGCACTGGCTTGTTTTTCTTTCGAGACAAGTTGAGCTGCAACTACCGAGCCGATGCCGAAAAATGCCCCGTGATTTAAACTGGTTACTAAGCGTGCTAATGTTAGAGTAAAAAATTCGGGGGCAATCGCCGATAGTAAATTACCGACAATGAATAATATCATCAATAAAATCAAGGCCAGACGGCGATTAAGGCGGTTAAATGCCAGTGTCATTAACGGTGCGCCCACCATTACGCCGACGGCATAAGCGGTAATTAACAATCCGGCTTGAGATATGGAAATCTCTAAACCATTAGCAATTTCGGGCAAAAAGCCCATTGGCGAAAATTCAGTTGTACCAATTGCGAATGCGCCTGCTGCTAAGGCAAACAGGGCAAAGCGGTGTGTTTGAGTGGTCATATTGCTCCTAATCAATTTTTAATTTGGTTTGACCGAAAGTGCGGTCAAATTTTTCGATATTATGTGTCAGTTGTACAAAACTGACATATTAATGTGAGTATAGGGACACACTATGTATCCAATATCAATAATTTCAATCGCTTATTGGTCGGGGCGTATGCAGTACGCCCGACGTTTTGTATTGATTTTTTATTTTGTGTTTTTGTTAATTAATTATCCCAAATCGGCGCAAGCCCTTCAGGACTAACTAATCTACCATTGCGTTCTAATCCGTTAATGGCAGTAATATCTTCAGCATCTAGGGTGAGTTGTTGGGCCAATAAATTACTTGCCAAGTTCTCACGTTTGGTAGAAGACGGAATCACTGCGTAGCCTTGTGCCAATGCCCAAGCTAATACCACTTGAGCGGCTGTGGCGTTATGTTTAGCTGCAATGGCTAAAATCGTCTTATCTTTTAAGGCTTCTCCGTAGGCTAACGTCATATAAGATGTGATATGGATTCCATATTTTCGCGCAGCCTCCACTACCGTACGATTTTGTAAATAAGGTGATAATTCAATTTGGTTGGTGGCAATATTTTCTGCACCGACCGCAGCAATTGCTTCTTCCATTAGTGCAACAGTGAAATTCGATACGCCAATTTTACGGGTTAAACCTTGACGTTTGGCTTCCATCAAGGCTTGCATTGTTTCTGCTACACTTACTTCGCCGTTTGGAGAAGGCCAATGCACTAAAGTGAGATCTACATAATCTGTACCGAGTTTCGCTAAACTTTCTTTTAAGCTGGCAATTAATTTGTCTTTGCCGAGATTTTCCGTCCAAATTTTAGTGGTAATAAATAATTCGCTGCGTGGCACGCCTGATTCTTTGATCGCTGCGCCGATGTCGGCTTCGTTGCCATAAATTTGTGCCGTATCGATCACGCGATAACCTTCTTCAAGCGCCATTTTCACGCTATTTTTTACAATGTCGCCTTCTAAACGAAAAGTGCCAAGTCCGAATGCAGGTATGGTCATAGTTAAGTTCTCCATAAATAGTTTTTGATATTAAGTTTCGATGTGCGCATTGTATTTATTTTACTAATATAAGAAAATAGCAAAAAATTCAAAATACTTTTGCTATTGGAGCAATAATGAAGATCCATTCTGATGAATTGGCTATTTTTGTACAAGTGGTAGAAAGCGGCAGTTTTAGCCGTGCCGCTGAACATTTGGAAATGGCAAATTCCGTTGTGAGCCGTACAGTGAAAAAATTAGAAGATAAGTTGGCGGTTAATCTGCTCAATCGTACAACTCGTCAGTTAAGCCTAACCGAAGAAGGTAGCCGTTTTTTTGCACGAGCGCAAAAGATTTTACAGGAAATGGCTGCTGCAGAGACGGAGATGTTATCGGCTAATAGCATACCTCAAGGGACTTTACGCATTGATTCCGCTTCACCAATGTTGTTACATCTTATTGCTCCGCATATTGCGGAATTTAAACAGCGTTATCCACAGATTGATTTATCGTTAGTTTCTTCCGAAGGCTATATCAACTTGATTGAACGTAAAGTCGATCTTGCTATTAGGGCTGGTAAATTAGATGATTCGAGCTTGCGTGTTCGTCATCTGTTTAATAGCTACCATAAATTGGTTGCTTCTCCGAATTACCTTGCTCAAAACGGTATTCCTAAAACCGTTTCTTGCCTAGATCGACACACGACTATCGGGTATTCCGATTTAAAAAGTTTGAATGAATGGTTCTTTTCTGACAGCAATATTCCCTACCTTGCCACGCCACAATTTACAGCGAATAATGGAGAAGTTATCCGTCGTCTTTGCTTAGAAAGCGTAGGTATTGCTTGTCTCTCCGACTTTATGGTCAATGACGATATTAGCACGGGACGCTTAGTGGAATTATTGCCTGAAAAGCGCATCGATATTCCTCTCCCTTTCCACGCCGTTTATTATAGCGATCAAGCTGTTAGTTTGAAAATTAGAGTATTTATCGATTTTTTGTTGGAGAAATTTAATCAGCAGTAAGAGTTATATTGTGTACTCTTGGCTATATTTTTCTAAAATATCTTGCAAGGCTTTCATATCAATAAATCTTGCTCCACGCCAAATTTCCTTACCGTCAGCAAAGGCTAACACAGCCGGGGCGCTCATAACTTGAAATGCTCCTGCGATGCTTGGAACATTGACAATATTGGTTTCAATCCCTGCAATTTGAGGCATTTCAGATAATAATTTTTCGATTTGGGTATGAAATACGGTACAAACCCCACAGTTTGGGGCTTGAACATACAATAAGGATAAACGATAGTTAGCAATATGTTGTTGGATTATTTGAAGACTATTAGCTCTCTTCATAAGAAAATACCTTGATAATAACTGACTGATTTTACGCAAAAAAACAGTGAATCTAAATGGTTAAATGATTGCAAAAAATCTATAAAATCTAACCGCTCTTTTGAAATTATGGAATAAAATTCCAAACTTACCATCTATAATCCGCCTTAATCAAGTTTAACATCCCTAATATAATGTTCTCACTTAAAATTCAGCGTGAGAATAAAAATGACACCACTCCATCTTTCAACCCAAAGCGGCACTGTGTTACAGGGTGCGTTATTTTCCGAACAACCGTCCGACACAGTGATGATTGCCATTACCGGCATTCACGGTAATTTTTATTCCAACCCGTTTTATCGCAACATTGGCGAGACGTTAAGCCGACACGGCATCGATTTTATCTACGCACAAACCCGTGATGCCTTTAGCAAAATGGCGGTGATCAATACGCAAACGCACCAAAAAGAGATCATCGGTTCGTTTAATGAGGATTTTGCTAACGCGATTGATGATGTCAAAGCCTATGTAGATTACGCGGAACAAGCGGGCTATCGTCGGATTATTTTAGCCGGCCATTCACTGGGGGCGAATAAGGTGATTTATTACCTTTCGCACACCGCCGACTGCCGTATCGCCAAATTCGTGCTATTAAGCCCCGCCAATATCACGCACCTCACCAATAGTGTGAGCGAGCAAGAGCGGGCGTTTATTCGCCAACACATCGAAAACGGCCGGGGAGAAACGTTACTGCCGTTTGAGCTCTTCGGCTGGCTGCCGGCTCAGGCAAACACCGCGTATCAGTGGCTTTATTCAGATTTATTAAATAATGTCCACGTTGAAGCGGACGGCGATTTTACCCAAGTTGAACGCATTCAACATACCGGCGCGTTGCTGATTGGCCGCTATGATCGCTTTACTTATGGCGATCCGGCCGGCTTTTTGCAGAATATTAACGCCCATTTCCCTAATGCCGCACAGAACGAGCTGATTTTTATTGACCAAACGGGGCATACTTACCAACAAAAAGAGCAAAAACTAGCGGATATTTTACGCGATCTTCTGCAAAAATGGCAGAAATAGGAGGAAAAATGCCGTTTATTGATGTTCAAACCAATCTCACAATCAGTGAGGAACACATCACCGCCCTCAAAGCCGGGCTGGGCAAATTGATTGCATATATTCCGCATAAATCCGAGCAATCCTTGATGATCAACTTTCACGATAACGCCCGCCTTTATCTCAAAGGCGATCATCGCATAGCGACGGCGTTGATAACGGTATCTGTGTTCGCAAGCCCTCAACACTTGGGCTATCAGCCATTAGTCCAAGGCATCGCACAGCTTTTTTATCGCATATTGGGCATTCCCCTTGAGCAGGTTTATGTTAAATTTGAAGATATTCCGGCGTGGAGCGTGGCGGGGCAGTTATTTTCGGGGGCAAAATGCTGACAATTTCTCTTTTTACCGATCCGATGATGGGGCTATCCTATGAAAGTGAACCCTTTTTACGCAAGGTAGAAACCCATTTTGGCGGGCAAGTACAATGCCGTCCCGTGATGAGCGGTTTAGTGCGCAATGTATACGATTTTGTCGATCCCAACGACTTGGCGATTAGCCCGGAATATGCGATTGCCCAATACCTCCCCCGCCTTGCCCAAATTTATAATGCGGAGCAAAGTATTAGTGGAATGCCGATCCAAATTACCGAGCTCGCCCTTTTTTCGACAGAGCGCCCCTCAAGCGTACCGCTAAATTTAGCCTATAAAGCCGTTGAGCTCATTGCGCCTGACAAAGCGGCAGCCTTTCTTTACCGCTTGAGGTTCGCGACCATCGCCGAGCAACGGCCGACGACCGAGTTCAATGAAATATTACGCGTCGTCGAGCAGGTCGGTATAGACAAAACCCATTTTGAACGGCGCTACCACAGCGACACGGCACAAGCGGCATTAGAGCACGATTTCCGTTCCAAAAAATCACTGAACATAGACCGCTTGCCTGCCTATCTCTTTGAATATAAAGGCAAACAGCAGTTAGTTAAGGGCGTGTTAGACGATCAAGCGTTGTTCGCCATCATTACCAAATTAACCGATGGCAAATTGCAACCCCAAGCACCTGCCATTAGCCAAAGTGCGGTCAAAAAGTTGATCGAAAAACACAAGCTGATTTCCCCGATTGAAATTCAGTACGCATTCGGACTGCCAACTATTGATGATTTGATGCCTTATCTCATTCCGTTATTGGAAAACGCTACTATTAAGCGGATTGAGGTGAAAGGAGGTTGGTTTTTAAGCTCGGCATAATAGGAAATGCCGTATGGACGTGATTTTTTAGGGGGGGGTCTACATGATCATTGATCAAATTAGTTTAGGAACATTCGATATGTGTTTTAGGATAGATTTATAAACGATATTTAAAGGTAACCGCCTAAACGATCACCTTTAAGTTAAGAAGGGCTATGGAATTTTTGATGATAGATTATCGTCTTACACGGAATTTTTTCTGCGCTTGATCGACCTTCAAAAGATAGTTACGAGCTTGTGATGACGGATGCGCCGTTGTTAGAATGCGGTAAACCTGTTCCGGATACATTTGATTGATTTTGTAGATAGCTTCGTCTTTATCGTTATCAAACACACGTAATACCGCACCCGCACCGCTATTATAAGCGGAAATCATAGCAAATCGTTTAGATGTCGGGTTCGTAATACCATCCAAGTATCGACTTTGTAGAAGCCATAGGTAGGATACTCCGGTATCAATATTATTTGCCGGATCATACAGATAACGTGCGGAAGGCTGGCCGCCTCGCCCTTTCATTGCGAAAACATCACGTCCTGCTGTGTGCGGTACGACTTGCATTAAGCCGATCGCATTGGCATAGCTAATCGCATAAGGATTGAAACTGGATTCGGTTTGCATAATTCCCAAAATTAAACTTTCATCAATACCGTAACGTTGTGCTGCTTTTCGTATCAATGGTAAATATTTTTGTGCGCGAACTTCAACGTGGTTAGCAATCATTGGAATTGCAACAAATTGTACCGTGTTACCGTTTTGTAGGCGGCGGGTTTGTAGTTTATTTTGAATTAAATAGGTAGCAAAATTGCCGGCAATAAATTGGTTTGAAATTTGTTGTCCGTTATTATCGATTACTTGTCCTAAAAGGAAGGGTCTTGAACTAA
Organism: Rodentibacter sp. Ppn85; assembly: GCF_001999335.1. GTDB lineage: Bacteria > Pseudomonadota > Gammaproteobacteria > Enterobacterales > Pasteurellaceae > Rodentibacter. The sequence goes on from NZ_MLHS01000042.1 coordinate 10,476, forward strand.
TCGGTACATCTCCTGAGGCAAATAAATCAATCCCTTTTGCATCAGATCCCATTAATAAAGTGTGTACAATGGCATTATGTAATCGATTGAGGTCTCTTTGCGTCTCAATCACAATGTTACCTTCATCGAAACTCACATGGCTGCGAGTATAGAAAGAATCCGTGTATTTCACGTAGTCTTTACGGCTGGCGACGAGTAATTCGTTTACCCCCCAAATGCGGTCAATATTATGAGAGAATTGTCCGGTGAGAATATCTAAGCCTTGCGTATCTTTCGCAAACACTTCATCGTAATTAATGCCTCGATGACGGTGAGAGGAATCACCACAGGCATACAAAAATGGCAGTAATGCCAATAACAAATACTTTTTCATTATCTTATTGCCGATTAATTTGACGGAGGAATGTAACCTTCAATATGTACATCTTTGCCTTCAAACAAAAAATTTATCATCTCTTGTTCGAGTAATTTACGGTGCTCCGTATTCATCATATTGAGTTTTTTCTCATTGACGAGCATCGTTTGTTTTTTGATCCATTCTCCCCAAGCCTGTTTGCTGATTGAATCGAAAATTCGCTTACCCAATTCTCCCGGATAAAGTTGGAAATCTAAGCCTTCGGCTTCTTTTTTGAGATATTCACAAAATACCATTCTCGCCATCATTACTCCTTACAAATTGTGTTAATAAATTTTTTACAGGTTGAGCTAACCCGATATGCTCAGGATTTTTCGGATCATACCAATATTTGACTGCACTTGATAGATTTGGTTTATATTCTTTTGGTTTTTCCATCAATTTATGCCAATCTCGATTTTCCTGTTCGGCTCGAATATTGTTTACTTCGGTGTAAATTGGGTGAATATCTAAATGAAAATGGCTGAATGTATGGCGAAAACTCGGCCACGGCTGATAATGAGAAATACCTTCGCTTAATAAGTAAGTTAGCAAATCTTCTTGTGATTCAAATTGTGGAAAACAAAATAATCCCCCCCATATCCCCGAGTTTTTCCGTTGCTCTAACCATACTTTGCCATTTTTCGACAAAATCAAAAAATAAGTCTCTTTTTCCGGTAACATTTTTTTAGGTTTTTTAGCGGGAAATTGCGCCCAACTTTCATCTTTATAGGCTAAGCAATTTTTTTTCAGAGGACAAAGATCACATTTTGGTTTTGTTCGCGTACAAACCATCGCACCAATATCCATCATTGCCTGATTAAAATCTGCTACAGTCTCTATTGGTGTGACTTGTTCCGTTAAATGCCACAAATGACTCTCTACTTTCTTTTCGCCCGGCCAACCGCTCACCGCAAAATAACGTGCGAGTACGCGTTTTACATTCCCGTCTAATATTGGGTATGGTTGATCCAATACGGAAGATAAAATTGCTCCGGCAGTAGAGCGCCCAATCCCCGGTAATGCCCAAACTTGTTCAAAATTTGTTGGAAAAACTCCATTAAACTCATCTCGAATTTTTTGTGCTGCTTTATGTAAGTTTCGCGCCCGTGCGTAATAACCTAACCCCGTCCATAAATGAAGCACTTCATCTTGTGAAGCATTAGCAAGTGCGGTCACATTTGGAAAAGTTTTGATAAATCGTTCAAAATAAGGAATGACAGTGGCGACTTGAGTTTGTTGTAGCATAACTTCCGAAAGCCAAACGCCATACAATGTTTTGTTTTGTTGCCAAGGTAAATGTTTGCGTCCGAATTTGCCATACCATTGTAGTACGGATTTAGCAAAAGGTGCATTAGGGGAAGATTTGGCTAACATAACTTTCCTAAATTACTAGATTAAAAGTGCGGTCAAAAAATTAAATGAATTTTTATTGTTTCTCAAAAACAATAAGGGCGGATTTTACCATTTCCGCCCTCTTGATCAATCTCATTTTTCCAGTATAATCTGCGGTCTGTTTGGTGCCGGATAACGGCGATTATTAACTCACGCGGTGTAGGAAGAGAGTTCTTATAGCGGCGTGGCTTCATTTTGAGGTTTTCTATGAAACAAGGTATTCACCCGGAATATAAAGAGATCACAGCGACTTGCTCATGCGGTAATGTGATTAAAACCCGTTCAACTTTAGGCAAAGATATCAATCTTGATGTGTGTGGCAATTGCCATCCATTCTACACCGGTAAGCAACGTGTTGTAGATACGGGTGGTCGTGTTGAGCGCTTCAACAGCCGCTTCAAAATCCCAAGTTCAAAATAATTTGGATTTTTTCATAACCCCGCCTTTTGGTGGGGTTTATTACATGAAGAGGAAGATTTTTATGAAAATTCTTTTGATAGATCTCCTCACTAATTTTAATACTAAAGATAATCTCTTTGAAAAAGAGATT
>NZ_MLHS01000043.1 GCF_001999335.1 Rodentibacter sp. Ppn85
ACATTAATTATATTAATATTCGGAAGATAAACATAAATATGAAGATTTTTTACGCAAAAAATTAGCATTTGATGGAAAAATATGTATAATACGTCGACCCTGTAAATGCACGGATTCCCACCGTGCATTATTTTATCTATATCACACTTGAAGGGGTGATGATTAAGATTAATGGTTGTGTTTCATGGAAACACTGGGTATCAAACTTAATTTTTGGTAATTAATTAATGAAAACTTTTGTAGCAAAACCAGAAACGGTAAAACGCGACTGGTATGTAGTAGATGCGACAGGTAAGACTTTAGGTCGTTTAGCTACTGAATTAGCACGTCGTCTTCGTGGTAAACACAAGGCAGAGTACACTCCGCATGTAGATACCGGTGATTACATCATCGTTATTAATGCAGATAAAGTGGCGGTAACAGGTCGTAAAGAAACAGATAAACTTTACTACTGGCACACCGGTTATGTAGGTGGTATTAAACAAGCGACTTTCAAAGAGATGATCGCTCGCCGTCCTGAAGCTGTGATTGAAATTGCGGTTAAAGGTATGTTGCCGAAAGGACCATTAGGTCGCGCAATGTTCCGTAAATTAAAAGTGTATGCGGGTAGTGAACATCAACACGCTGCACAACAACCACAAGTATTAGACATTTAATCACGAGGTTTAGGATATGGCAGAGAATCAAAACTACGGCACAGGTCGCCGCAAAAGCTCTTCAGCTCGTGTATTTATTAAACCGGGCAGTGGTAAAATCACTATCAACCAACGTGAGTTAGACGTGTATTTCGGTCGCGAGACTGCACGTATGATTGTACGTCAACCTTTAGAATTGGTTGAATTAACCGACAAATTAGACCTATATATCACTGTGAAAGGCGGTGGTATTTCCGGTCAAGCCGGTGCAATCCGTCACGGTATTACTCGTGCATTAATTGAATACGATGAAACTTTACGTCCTGCACTTCGTGCAGCCGGTTTCGTTACTCGTGATGCACGTCGTGTTGAACGTAAAAAAGTGGGCTTGCACAAAGCACGTCGTCGTCCACAATACTCAAAACGTTAATTTTTTATTTTCGTTTCAGAAGCAGGGAAGTGTCCCTGCTTTTTTTATATTTATAAAATTATGTAACTTTATGAAATTAAAGAAAAAGTCAGATTTATTTGGCAATATAAAGTGAATTTATGTTAGAATGTTCAACCTTTTTTAAGAAAAATAATATAGCATTTTGAATCTTCGGAGGAATCAATGTCCAATGCATCAAGTAAACGTTCTGTTATGACTCTTTTCTCAAATAAAGATGATATTTACTGTCATCAAGTGAAAATTGTGTTAGCAGAAAAAGGGGTAGCTTATGAAAATGAAGAAGTTAACCCACAAGCATTGTCGGAGGATTTAATGGAATTAAATCCTTATGGTTCTTTACCAACATTGGTTGATCGTGATTTAGTATTATTTAATTCACGTATTATTATGGAATATCTTGATGAACGTTTCCCTCATCCGCCGCTTATGCCGGTTTACCCTATTGCAAGGGGGAAAACCCGCCTTTTAATGTTGCGTATAGAACAAGATTGGTACCCAACTTTAATGAAAGCGGAAAAAGGCAATGAATCGGAACGTGCGGAAGCATTAAGACAGTTAAAAGAAGAATTATTAGCGGTTTCGCCTATTTTCCAACAAATGCCTTATTTTATGAGTGAAGAATTCAGTTTGGTTGATTGCTACATCGCCCCATTACTATGGAAATTAAAACAATTGGGGGTGGAATTTACCGGTGCTGGCAGCAAAGCTTTAAAAGGCTATATGGATCGCGTATTTAGTCGGGATTCCTTTTTACAATCAGTAGGTGAAGCGGCACCTAAAAATCTGATGGACGATAAATAATGGAATATAAATCCTCTCCAAAGCGGCCTTATTTATTACGGGCTTATTATGACTGGTTGGTCGATAATGATTTTACGCCCTATTTGGTTGTAGATGCCACCTATTGGGGTGTGAATGTACCTGTTGAGTATGTTAAAGACGGGCAAATTGTGCTGAATCTCTCTGAAAGTGCCACGGGAAATTTACAACTTACGAATGATTTTATTCAATTTAATGCGCGTTTTAACGGCGTGGCCAGGGAGCTTTATATTCCTATGGGAGCCGTACTTGCTATTTATGCTCGGGAAAATGGTGATGGTGTAATGTTTGAACCTGAAACGGTTTATGATGAATTAAACCGTGAACCACAATCTGATCAACCGAAGAATTTTACCGAAGCGGTTGATAAACCAAAAACAAATAAAAAAACTTCGGCAAAATCGGCTTCTCATCTAAGAATTGTAGATTAAGCTAAAAATAGAAAATCACCCGTATTTTGAAAAGTGCGGGTTATTTTTTATTATTTTGTTGCCGCTTTCATCAGCCGAACAAACTCAGCGAGTTCGGCTAAACATTTTGTATGATTGCCCAAATTAGATTCGATGATTTTTACCGTTGCAGAACCTGAAATCGCGCCGGCAGCGCCTAATTGCAAGGCTTCTTTCACTTGATTCGGTTGTGCGATGCCAAAACCTTGTAGAATAGGAGGGGCATTATAATTTTTCAATTGTTCCACAAGTCTGTCTAAATTTGTTGCATGAGCTTGATTTTCAGCACTGGTAACCCCGGCGCGGGAAACTAGATAGGTATAACCCTCCGTATTTTCCGCCACACCTTGTATGGTTTTTTCATCAGCATTTGGCGGGCAAATAAAGACAGGTTGAATACCGTATTTTTTAGCAGCTTGAATGTATTCATCCTTGGCTAATAGAGGAATATCTGCGACTAACGCGGTATCTACCCCGACATCGGCACAGTGTTGATAAAACCTATCAAGCCCTTTGGCAAAAATAAGATTGGCACAAAGTAATAAACTAATTGGAATCTCAGGATATTTTGACCGCACTTTTTTAAGTAATTTAAAGCTGTCTTCCGTGCTATGTCCGGCATTTAATGCACGATTATTTGCCGATTGAATAACCGGCCCGTCTAATAGCGGATCAGAAAAAGGAAAGCCTAATTCAAGGGCATCGGCACCATTATCAATAAGTGTGCAAATAATTTCAAAAGAACGGTCAAAAGTAGGATCGCATAGGGTTACGAAGGGAACAAATGCGCCTTCATTTTTTACTTTGAGTTCGGCAAATTTAGCTTCAAAACGACTCATGATTTGATTCCTTTTTCTGTTAAAATTTTGTCCACAGTGAAAATATCTTTATCACCTCGTCCCGATAAATTAACCACAAGAATTTGTGCTTTATTCGGCTCTTGGTGAATCATCTTCAGTGCATATGCAAGAGCATGTGAACTTTCCAATGCAGGTATAATCCCTTCGTGTTTAGCGAGTTGTTGGAAAGCATTTAAGGCCTCGTCATCGGTGATAGAAGGATATTCCGCTCGTCCAATGCTTTGTAAATAGGCGTGTTGAGGTCCGACAGAAGGGAAGTCTAATCCTGCGGAAATTGAGTAAGATTCTTCAACTTGTCCGTCATCCGTTTGCATTAATGGCGATTTCATTCCGAAATAAATACCGACTTTGGCATGCCCTAGCGGTGCACCGTGTTCGCCCGTATCAATGCCTTTACCTGCCGGTTCTACACCGATTAAACGCACGTTGGGTTCATCAATAAAATCGGTAAACATCCCTATTGCATTGGAACCGCCGCCAACAGCGGCAATGATGGCATCCGGCAAACGACCTTCTTTTTCCAGAACTTGACGTTTGGTTTCTTCACCAATCATTTTTTGGAATTCACGTACAATAGTTGGAAAAGGGTGAGGGCCGGCTGCCGTACCGAGTAAGTAGTGTGTATTTTCATAATTTGCCGACCAATCACGCATTGCCTCGCAACAAGCGTCTTTTAATGAGCAAGAACCTTTCTGCACCGGCACGACTTCAGCTCCCATTAAACGCATCCGAAATACATTGGGGGATTGGCGTTCCACATCTTTCGCTCCCATATAAACACGGCAGGGCATATCAAGCATTGCACAAGCAAGAGCCGTTGCCACACCGTGCTGACCGGCGCCGGTTTCGGCAATAATACGGGTTTTCCCCATACGTTTTGCAAGTAAAATTTGACCGAGGACTTGGTTGGTTTTATGTGCACCGCCATGTAAAAGATCTTCACGTTTAAGATAAATTTTGGCTTTTGTGCCTTTTGTCAAATTGCGACAAAGCGTTAGTGCGGTGGGTCTGCCCGCATAATTTTTAAGTAAATCTTGAAATTCCTGTTGAAAATTGGGGTCATCTTTCGCTTCAACAAAGGCTTTTTCCAATTGTTGAAGCACCGGTACGAGAATTTCCGGTACATACATACCGCCAAATTCACCAAAATAGGGATTTAATAACGTATCTGACATTGTGTTTCCTTTTTTATTAATTTGAATTTTTTGCGACATTCAAGGGTGCAAAGGTTTGTGCAGTTGGCATCACTTCAATGCGGTTAATATTGACATATTCAGGTTGTTGGTTAAGCCATAACACAATATTGGCAATATCTTGTGGTGTCACATATTGAACGTTTTCATAGAGTTTTTCAGCCCGTTCATTATCACCTTTAAAACGAACATTAGAAAATTCCGTCCCACCGCAAAGTCCCGGTTCTACATTAGTCACCCGAATATTTTTACCCGCCAGATCGGCACGTAAATTTAAACTGAATTGTTTAACGAACGCTTTTGTACCGCCATACACGTTACCACCCGGGTAAGGATAATTGCCTGCAATTGATCCAAGATTGATGATATGACCGGTATTACGCTCTACCATTTGTGGTAAAACAAAGCGCGTAATGTTAACAAGACCTTTAATGTTGGTATCAATCATTTTTTCCCAATCATCAAGGTTGGCTTGATCCGCTGTTTCTAAACCGAGAGCGAGACCGGCATTATTGACGAGCAAATCAATATTACGCCATTCAGTGGGGAGCGATTGGATGGCCTGTTGTGTTTTTTCGCGATCAGAAATATCGAAAGCAAGAGGAAGAAATTGTTCGCCAAGTTCGGCGTGGAGAAGGGTTAATCGTTCGGTTCGGCGACCTGTACCAATGACACGGTAACCTGCGCCAATTAATGTACGACAAATTGCCGCCCCAAATCCGGCTGTTGCGCCGGTGACTAATGCTATTTTAGACATAACCACCTCCTAGTAAAGTTTCAGGGTATTTATACAACACTTTTGCAGTGTTGAATTAAAAGAACTATATGGTATTAAAAATTTTCTCAAAAACTGACCGGACTTTTGCCTCATCTTTCACACCGGGAGTGCTTTCTACACCGGAATTTAGATCTACCCCTAAACAGCCTTGAGCCATTGCCTGTTCAATATTTTCCGGTGAAATCCCACCGGCCAAAATCGTTTTGTATTTGAGATTTTCCGGAATTAATGACCAATCGAAGGTTTTACCTGTCCCCCCTTGCTGGTTTGCGGTTTGGCTATCGAAAATATAGCGGGCAACATTTAAATCATCTGCAAAATTGACCGCACTTTTTTCATCAGTGTCGATTGATAGGGCTTTCCAAATTTGGCAGCTTTTAGGTAATTGACGACGAAGATCAGCGATAAACTCCGGTGTTTCCACACCATGTAATTGCACGGCATAAAGGCTTAATTGTTGGGCGATTTTTAGGATAAAATCAATCTCTTGATTTTGAAATACGCCGACAAAACGAAGTGGCGCAGCCGTGACTAATTCTTGGGCTTGACGCAGGCTGATACAACGTTTTGACTTTTCAGCAAAGATAAGCCCGCCATAAAGCGCACCGTTTGCGTAAACGGTTTTAATATCTTGAGTGCGTGTTAAGCCGCAGACTTTGTTTTCACCAAAAATCACGGCACGAACCGCATTGTTCAAATCATCACTTCCCATTAAACTGCTGCCGATTAAAAATCCTTGTGCCACTCTTTGTAGCTGACGAATTTGCTGATGATCATAAATACCGGATTCACTGATAATACGAACATCCGCCGAGATACGATCGGCATATTTTTCTGTTAATTGAACAACCCGATTTAAGTCCACCGTTAAATCGTGCAAATTACGATTATTCACCCCAATGATTTTTGCCCCTAAGGATAAGGCTCGCTCAAATTCGGCTTCATTGCTGGTTTCGGTTAATACCCCCATTCCCAAAGAATGGGCAAGATTTGCCAACACCTGATAAGTTTCATCATTTACCACGGAGAGCATCAACAAAATGGCATCTGCTTGATAATAACGGGCAAGATAGACCTGATATTCGCTTATCATAAAATCTTTACAAAGTACCGGTTGGGGCACGATATTTCGCACTTGAGGCAAAAATTTAAAATCCCCTTGGAAATATTTTTCATCGGTCAACACCGAAACTGCAGAGGCATAATGTTTATAGACATTGGCGATTTCCTCTAAATTAAATTTAGCCCGAATTAATCCTTTTGAAGGGGAGGCTTTTTTACATTCCAAAATATAAGCCGGTTTTTGGTTCGAACCTTTTGATAAAGCCTCATAAAAAGAGCGGGCGGATTTTGTGATTTTTTGTTGAAATTCACTGAGCGGCAATTCCGCTTCCTTGGCTTTCACCCAGGCGGCTTTATCAAGGACGATTTTTTGTAGTACGGTCGCCGAATCAATGGGTTTTGAGAAGTCTTGAGTAATCATCTTGTTTTCTACTTAATACAAATTCAGGTGGATTTTCAGGGCTAATATTGGGTTAATTTTTGCAAGGTTTCAAATGCTTTGCCACCGGCTAAGGTTTCCAATACATTTTGGGTATTTTGTTTGAGATCATGATAGCCGAATAGTTTAATCAATAATGCGGTATTGGCTGCAACGGCGTTGGCGTGTTCCACTTTTCCTTTGCCTTGTAAAAGTTCGGTTAATAATTTGGCATTTTCTTGTGGCTCGCCACCTCGTAGGCTTTCAAGAGATTGGCTTTTCAAACCAAAATCTTCAGGTGTTAATGTGAAGTAGTCTATTTTCCCTTTTTTCACCTCTGCCACTTGTGTATTGCCGTGTAGCGCTACTTCGTCTAAGCCTGAACCGTGAACAACAAAGGTGTGTTCATGGCCTAAACTCACGGCGGTTTCCGCATAGGTTTTCACCAGTTCCGGCGCATAAACGCCGAGTAAATGGTAATTGGGGCGGGCCGGGTTAATTAATGGACCGAGAATATTGAATATTGTGCGGGTTTTCAATGCAGCACGAACAGGGGCAACATGGCGAAAGCCGGAATGATACTGTTGTGCAAATAAAAAACAGACGCCGATTTCATCTAAGGCTTGACGTGCCGATTGTGCAGAAATATTGATATTGACACCTAATGCGGTTAATACATCACTTGCTCCGGATTGGCTGGACACGCTGCGATTACCATGTTTAGCCACTTTTACACCCATCGCCGCCGCCACAATACAACTTGCCGTAGAAATATTTATGGTATTTTGACCATCGCCACCCGTGCCAACAATATCGGCAAAAGGGTAGTCAGGGCGAGGAAAAGGTTTTGCATTTTGCAGTGATGCCGATACAGCACCGCTAATTTCCTTAATGGATACACCACGAACCTTTAGAGCGATCAACATTGCCGCAATTTGTTCATTCGAAAGATGACCTTGAATGACCGCATTAAAAAGTGCAGTACTTTCTGATTGGTTTAATGGATGACCATTGTAAAGTTGTTCTAATAAGAGGTTGTGTTGCATAATTTGTTCCTTAATTTATCGTGCTATTTACTGCTTTTTAGATTGAAAATTTTATTATGATGTCGTAAATAGCACATGGCTATTAGACATAAATATCGTAATCCAAATCCCGCGCTTCATCGCCCGTCATACCACGGAAGCCCCAACAATGTGCCGGTTGTTCTTTGATGGTAATTTCTACATCATGGGCACGAATACCGAGTTTATATTCCAGTTCACTGAATAACATTTTGATTAGGCGTTTTTTTGTCCCTTCCATTCGCCCTGCCATTAAATTGATTTCAATGACGGTGTAATCATCACTACGATCAAACGGGTAATAAAAATCTTCTTTTTCTAAGCCTAAAAAACGAATAGCGTGTTTTCCTTTGGGAATATCCAAGCCTAAATAGAGGCTGTTATAAATCACGTCAGCTAACATTTCTCTGCGTGGTACAAGTTGGGATTTAAGTCCAAATACAGTAATCATGTTGTTTTCCTTTTAGGTTGGATGGGCGAGTGCCTATCATTGTTTTTAGTGATTGAGTAACCATTCAATGGATTGTTGTAATAATTGTGATCCTTGCACAGTTAAAATACTTTCCGGATGGAATTGGAATGCGCAAATAGGCAACTCTCGGTGGCGAATTGCCATAATAATACCATTGTATTGTGCATTGATGACAAATTCCTGAGGTAAATCTTGTCCCATAAGGGAATGATAACGGGCAACCGGCATCGGATTGAGAAGATCTTTAAACATTGCCTCGCCATCATGAGTGATTTTGGACACTTTACCGTGTAATACTTCGCCGGCGTGAACCACTTTGCCGCCAAAAGCTTGAATTAAGGCTTGATGACCTAAACAAATGCCGATAATGGGAACATGGTTTTTTAAGCGTTCAATTAACGGCAACAAAATACCTGCTTCGGCCGGTGTACCCGGTCCGGGGGAAAGTGCCAGAATTGTTTCGGGCGTATTCAATGCGGTTTCGATTAATTGTTCTAAATCGCAATCGTTGCGGTAAATTTTCACTTGATGCCCTAAGACACGAAATTGATCCACAAGGTTATAAGTGAAGGAATCAAAGTTATCTAAAAAAAGAATATTTGCCATAACGTATCCCTTATTTGGCTTGTGTGTTGATCTGACGAATTGCTTTTAATACTGCGGCAGCTTTGTGTCTGGTTTCATCCGCTTCCATTTGCGGATCGGAATCTAACACCTCACCACAGCCCGCTTGCACATGAGCAATACCCTTTTGTACAAAGGCAGAACGAATCACAATACAAGTGTCTAAATTGCCATCGGAGGTGAGATAACCCACCGCACCACCGTAGCTGTGGCGTTTTTGCTTTTCATATTGATAAATAAGTTGCATTGCCTTGATTTTCGGTGCGCCGGTGAGTGTCCCCATATTCATACAGGCTTGATAGGCGTGAAGTGCATCTAATTCAGGGCGAAGTTTACCCACCACTCGTGAAACAAGATGCATAATATGAGAATAACGATCCACTTGCATTAATTCCGCAACTTGGCGAGTACCACTTTGACAAACTCGGGCGATATCGTTACGTGCCAAATCCACTAACATCAGATGTTCTGCTTGCTCTTTGTGATCTAATCGTAATTCCAGTTCTAAACGGGTATCCAATTCAGGATCAATATTACCGTGCGCATCAAATCCACGTGGACGTGAGCCGGCAATCGGATAAATTTCTAACTGACGATTTTTCGGCGTATATTTGAGTGCACTTTCCGGTGAGGCACCAAACAAAATGAAATCTTCATCGTTCATATAGAACATATAAGGACTTGGATTATTTTGTTTAAGTTGAGCATAACTTGCCAGTGCGTTAGGGCAAGCTAGAGAAAAGCGACGGGAAGGGACGATTTGGAAAACATCCCCAATATTAATATGGTGTTTTAAAGATTTCACTACATTGATAAATTCAGCATCCTCAAAATTCGTTTTCACCTCATCGCTTGCTTGTTTAATAGATAAAATGTGATCAATATTTTTTAATTTTTGTGCGATAGCGAGGGCTGTTTTGGCGACATTGACTTGTTCTTCTTGTGCAAAACAGTAACTTTTCAGTGTGGCTTGTTGGCTTTGATGATCTATCGTGATGAGATGCTCGGCGAGATAAAAACTGTAATCAGGGCAAGAAATTCCGTCATCTTTTAATCTGATGTCATTCATCGGGATGAAATTAGCCACTAAATCATAAGCAAATAAACCTCCTAAAAAAACAGCCGTATCGCTGTGTTGGTAAAGATTCGAAATAACCCGTAATCCATCAAAAATTGTCGCTGATTGTAATTTACTGTCTTCATCCAATTGATTCTCAAGTGGGGGAAAATCTACGGAAAATTCCTCATCAAAATCGACCGCACTTAACGGATTATGCTGAGTTAAAACAGGAAAAATCTCTTTTAAAACCTGTTTACCATTTGCATTTAATGCTTTAAATGTGACGTTGTGACCTATGCAAGTAATTTTGACTGCCGCATTGATAAATATCAGACTTTGTAAGCTATTTTTGCTGCCAATTTCAGCAGAGTCGAGGAGCAGCGTATTAGGATGATGACATAATGTGTTAAAAATTGCGGTGGTATCTGAATGATAAGGAACAGGTTGTGTGGTAACCGCAATAAAAGCATTGTTTTGCATTTTTAAATCCTTTTTAATAATTTTGTACTATTAAACTAGTACAGATTAAATAAGTCAAGAAGAGATTTAAAAAATCTTGTGTTATTGAATTTTTATATTGGCTGAAAGCCTTGCTGAATGCGTGAACGAACTTGTTTATATCGGTTAATAAATTATAGGCTTCATCACTACGATAAACGTTAGTTGAAGGGGAAAGTATTTTGGGGTTTGTAATGAGCATCATGTATCCCCCTTTAAAGTACATTTAACAGGTTATATCTTTTAAAATATCCTAAAAAAGCCATCTATACAAAGATGGCTTAGAAAAGGGCAATATTCAAATTAAAGTGCGGTCACAATATCATTAATTTTTACTTTGGCAGACTGTAATGCTTTTTCAGCCGCTTCCGGACCAAAGCCAATACCTTGTGCATACACAAACTGTACGTCAGTAATTCCGACAAAACCTAAAATGGCTTTCATATATTGTGTGACGAGGTTTTCATCATCGTATAGTCCGCCAAATGCACATAATACGATGGCTTTTTTACCTTTCAATAAACCTTCCGGGCCGTTTGCCGTATATTGAAATGTGACACGCGGACGGGCGATGAAATCAAAATAAGATTTTAATTGAGTGGGAATATTCAAATTATACATTGGCGCACCAATGACAAGAGTATCCGCATTTTTTAATTCGGAAACCAGCTCATCGGAAAGTGTAAGAAGTTGTTTTTCTTCTTCTGTTTGAGGCTCACCACGCACCGCAATAGCCGCTTTGGCATCGAAGTGGGGAAGTGGCTCTTTGGCTAAATCCCGAACCACAATATTGTTACCTTGTAGTTTTTCGATCGTATAATCCACTAATTTGTTACTCTGAGAATTATCAGCAAGAATGCTTGACTTTAACACCAATACGTTGCTCATTTTATTTCCTTTAACTTGCGTAAAATAAGGGTTGCGATTCTAGTGTTTATTTTTTCATAGATAAAGTTCTTTTTAAGAAAAACATTATTTCTTTTTATGAAAAAATCAAGGCTGTTTTCTATTTAACAAGATCGTAAGAAAGTGATAGAATTTGCGACCGCACTTTTCTCATTCAATGGTAGGAATGAAGCTAAGTGCGGTTAATTTTTATTGAATTTTTAAACGAGCATGTCACCTTTCGTATGGGTGACCACTGTATAAGGAAAAATTATGCCAATTATTACTTTACCTGACGGTTCCCAACGTCAATTTGATCGCCCTGTTTCCGTACTTGAAGTCGCTCAAGATATTGGTGCAGGTCTTGCCAAAGCAACCATTGCCGGTCGTGTAAACGGTGAGCGCCGTGATGCCTGTGATATTATCGATCAAGATGCCACACTGGAAATCATTACGGCAAAAGATGAAGATGGTCTGGAAATTATCCGCCATTCTTGTGCCCACTTATTAGGTCATGCCATCAAACAATTATTCCCTGATGTGAAAATGGCTATCGGCCCAACCATTGAAAACGGCTTTTATTATGACGTGGATTTAGATCGCTCTTTAACCCAAGAAGATTTAGAAGCGATTGAAAAACGTATGCTTGAATTAGCGAAAACCAATTATGATGTAGTGAAAAAACGCGTGAGTTGGCAAGAGGCACGAGATACATTTGAGCAACGTGGTGAGCCGTATAAAATGGCAATTTTAGATGAAAATATTGAACGTACGGCAACACCGGCGTTATATCATCATCAAGAATATATTGATATGTGCCGTGGGCCGCACGTGCCAAATATGCGTTTCTGCCATCATTTCAAATTACAAAAAGTGGCAGGGGCGTACTGGCGTGGCGATAGCAAAAATAAAATGTTACAACGTATCTACGGCACCGCTTGGGCAGATAAAAAACAATTAGCAGAATATTTACAGCGTTTGGAAGAAGCGGCAAAACGTGATCACCGTAAAATCGGTAAAGCCTTAGATTTGTACCATATGCAAGAAGAAGCGCCGGGTATGGTGTTCTGGCACAATGACGGTTGGACGATTTTCCGTGAGCTGGAAACCTTTGTACGCACGAAATTAAAAGAATACGATTATCAAGAAGTGAAAGGTCCATTTATGATGGATCGTGTGTTGTGGGAAAAAACAGGACATTGGCAAAACTACGGTGATTTAATGTTCACGACACAATCGGAAAATCGTGAATATGCGATTAAGCCGATGAACTGCCCGGGTCACGTGCAAATTTTCAATCAAGGATTAAAATCTTACCGTGATTTACCTATCCGTATGGCGGAATTCGGTTCTTGCCACCGTAATGAGCCGTCCGGTTCTTTACATGGCTTAATGCGTGTGCGTGGTTTTACCCAAGATGACGCCCATATTTTCTGTACGGAAGATCAAATCGAAAGTGAAGTTACCAGCTGTATTAAAATGGTGTATGACATTTACAGCACTTTCGGTTTTACCGATATTTATGTGAAACTTTCAACCCGTCCTGAAAACCGTATTGGTTCGGATGAAATGTGGGATCGTGCGGAAGCAGGCCTTGCTGCAGCCTTGGCACACAATCATCTTGAATATGAAGTTCAAGAAGGTGAAGGGGCATTCTACGGGCCAAAAATTGAGTTCGCATTGCGTGATAGTTTAGGTCGTGAATGGCAATGCGGTACGGTGCAATTAGACTTTGCTTTACCGGGGCGTTTAGATGCCACTTATGTTGCTGAAGATAACGGACGTAAAATCCCGGTGATGATCCACCGTGCGATTTTAGGTTCGATCGAACGTTTCATCGGGATTATTACCGAAGAATATGCCGGTTTCTTCCCTGCTTGGTTAGCGCCAACACAGGCTGTGGTGATGAATATTACCGATAGCCAAGCGGATTATGTTCAACAGGTGGCAAAACAGTTATCTGATGCCGGTTTACGGGTGAAAACGGATTTACGAAATGAAAAAGTAGGCTTTAAAATCCGCGAACATACCTTACGTCGCGTACCCTATATGCTTGTTTGCGGTGATAAAGAAATCGCAGAAGGTAAAATTGCGGTACGTACCCGTAAAGGCGTGGATCTCGGTACCTTTACCATAGAAGAGTTTACGGAAATTTTGAAACAACAAGTTAGAAATCGTGAATTAAAATTATTGAATGAAGAATAAAAAAACATTCAAAACTGACCGCACTTTGCGGAGATATAATGAAAGGCTAGGTTATATACTAGCTTTTTTATAAACCTTAAGAAAAATCTCCCCTTCTTAAGGTTTTCTTAAGATTTGTGTTGTTTAATAGACCTCAACAAAGCAGCAATGCTTTAAACAATGATTTTAACCTAAAATTTTAAGAGGAAAACTTGATGAAAAAATTAACTCTAGCAACACTTCTTGCAATCGCCACTTCAACTGCATTTGCAGGTTTCAATGGTAATGGAAATACCGCTCAAGGCGGGTTTAAACAAAGTGCAATGCAGGCGATTAGTGTAAAGCAAGCATTATCGGAAAAAGATAATAGCATGGTGACATTGGTCGGTAGCATTACCCAACAAATTGGCAAAGATGACTACCTTTTCACTGACGGCTCCGCACAAATCAAAGTGGAAATTAAAGATCGTGTATGGAACGGTTTAAATGTCGGTCCACAAGATAAAATTCGTATCAGTGGAAAACTTGATAACGAAGCCTTTGAAAAAGCCGAAATTGAAGTATATAGTATTGAAAAAGTAAATTAATAATTAAAAAATGGTGAGTGTTTTAGCTCACCATTTTACATTGAAAGAGCGGTCAAATTTATGCGAATTTTGTTAATTGAAGATGATGTGTTAATCGGCAATGGGTTACAAATCGGGCTATCAAAATCCGGATTTATTGTGGATTGGTTCACGGACGGCAAAACCGGCTTAAATGCGCTGGATTCCGCTCCTTATGATGCCGTTGTGTTGGATTTGACTTTACCGAAAATGGACGGGTTAGACATTTTGCAACAATGGCGAATGAACAATCAATCTACTCCCGTGCTTATTTTGACGGCGCGCGATACCTTAGATGAGCGTGTGAAAGGATTGCAAAAAGGGGCGGACGATTATCTTTGTAAACCTTTTGCATTGGCTGAAGTGGTTGCCCGTTTGCAAGCATTGATTCGCCGTAGCTATGGACATACGACACCGGTTCTAACTCATCTGAATGTTACGCTTGATTCTAATCAACGAAGTGTCCGAGTAAATAATGAACCGCTTTCTCTCACGACCAGAGAATATAAGTTGTTGGAACTTTTTATGTTGAATAAAGATCGTGTCCTTTCCCGTTCAACCATTGAAGAAAAATTATCCACATGGGAAGAGGAAATTAGTAGCTCGGCATTAGAGGTTCATATCCATAATTTACGCCAAAAATTGGGGAAACAATTTATTCGTACCGTTCACGGCGTGGGCTACGCATTAGGGCAAGGTGATGACAAATAAAAGTTTAAAATTCCGCTTAATGGGCGGATTATTTTTGATTGCACTTTTCGTGTGGTTAATTTCAACCTTTGTTGCTTGGAAAGTGGCAAAAAAAGAGGCCTATGATGTTTTTGATGCGCAGCAGATTTTGTTTGCAGAACGTCTTGCCACCTCCGATTTACAAAATATTTTGTTGGATAAGACAAACTTTAATCATGGCGGATTTAAACCGTTAAAACGGAAATATGATGACGATGCTCTTGCTTTTGCGATTTTTTCTAAAACGGGGGAGCGACTGTTAAGTGATGGCGATAACGGTGATAATTTCATTTTTAGCAATAAAGAGGGATTTAGTTCTGCCTATATTGAAAACGATGATGATAAATGGCGAATTTATTGGTTGCCTGTGGCACAAGGAGAGTTACGAATTGCAGTTGGTCAAGAAATAGAGTATCGAGAAGAATTGGTAAATAAAATGGTATTCGGGCAAACGGCGATTTGGTTCGCAAGTTTACCTTTTTTACTGGCAGTGGTTTTTTACTTGATTCATAAAGCATTAAATCCTATTAATCAGCTTAGCCGTGAAGTTTTGCGAAGAAAACCGGGGGATGTTTCGCTGCTTGATACGTCAAACGTACCGGCAGAAATTTTGCCGTTGGTGAAAAATTTAAACCAATTTTTTGACCGCACTTCGACTATGTTAAAAAGAGAGCGTCGTTTTACTTCCGATGCCGCCCATGAATTACGTAGTCCGTTAGCCGCATTACGTATTCAAACCGAAGTTGCCCAACTTGCCGGTGACGATAAGGTCATGAGAGAACAAGCATTAAGCAATTTAACACTGGGTATTGATCGGGCAAACCAATTAATCGAGCAGCTTTTAACCTTATCCCGTTTAGATAATTTAAAGGAACTTGATGAATTGCAGCCTATAAAATGGCAGGAAATTATTCCTTCTTTAATAAGTGAATTTTATTTTAATGCGCAAAAACGCAACATTGAATTATCCTTTGAAGAAAAGTCGCAGCCTCAAACGAGGAACGGTCAACCTATTTTAGCAACGCAAATGTTGAGAAATTTACTGGATAATGCGATTAAATATGCACAACCGGGTGCTTTGGTGAAAGTTGTTTTATTCAAAGAAAAAATTATTGTCGAAGATAATGGCTGTGGGGTGAGTGAAACCGATTTAGCCCGATTAGGACAACGTTTTTACCGTCCGGCAGGGCAAAATGAAAAGGGGAGTGGATTAGGTTTATCTATTGTATTTCGCATTGCAGAACTGCATCACTATAAAGTGCGGTTGGAAAACGTGATGGATTGCGGAGAAATCATTGGATTTAGAGTAATTATTGGCTTGTAGTAAAAATATCTCCTAGGCGATTTGGCGTAAGAAAATGCTGTTCACCTCCTTTTAAGGTTTTAAAATTTCACTTTCTCTCTTACAATAATTCTCCCAATTCTTATTAAAAACATTAAATGCCTCACATTTACATTGGCACGGGCGGTTACGCAGATAGTGATTTGCTCGGCACTGTTTATCCTTTAGGGACGGCAAAAGAGGATTTTCTGACTCATTATTGCCGCCATTATGACACGGTAGAAATCAATAGTAGTTTTCACGCACCTATTGGACAGAAAGCAATACAAGGAATGTTGGAAAAATCTGGCGGCAAACTACAATTTTCGATTAAATTACATCAAGACTTTAGCCATACTCGGGTTGCGACAAGGGAAAATGCCAAACAGTTTCTAAATGCATTGCAACCGTTAGTTGAACAACAAGTACTTGCGGCGTTATTTTTACAATTTCCCCATCGCTTTGAACGTACTCTCAACAATCGTCGCTATTTAGCGGAATTGACCCAATGGTTCATTGATTATCCGATAGCAGTTGAGTTTCGTCATCCCAGTTGGCATTGCGAGACGGTATTTGAGACATTCTGCCGACAGCCCAATTTAATTTGGGGAAATGTAGATTACCCCGCCAATATCGGGCTACCGATGTTTCAGCTAAAAATCAATCGACACACGGGCTATTTACGCCTACACGGTCGTAATGCAAACTGGTGGAATGAAAATTCTGCTCAAGCAAGGCATAATTATCGCTATACCGAAGATGAGCTTGCCGAAATAGCAAATTTGATTGTTCAACAAAAAGATCGATTTGAACGATTGTTTATTTATTTTCAAAATACCACTCAAAGCCATTCGTTTTATAATATTGCAACGCTGAAAAATCTCCTGCTGCCTTTTGGCTTTGAAATGAAAACACAGATAGATGAAGTACCTCATCAGCAATGGGAGCTATTCTAAGGTTTTATAGAACGTTGGTCTCCAGTTCTAAAACCCCAGGCTCTATTTTAATACCTTTAGCAAATTTTTTGATTAAAACATCTCGGATGTTTGTTTCATCAAGGGTATAAATTGGTATTGAAGAAAGTAACAATGCAATACTTTCACTTAAAAATGGCATGGCAATTTGTAATTGTTCCATGTATTCGTTAGGCTCGCCGGACCACTGCAATATACGTAAATTACGTAGATAGATCGCCCCTTTTTCCGGGCTATAATAAGGAACGGTATCAAAAGTGAGCGTTAATTTGGCCGGAAATTGTTTATTTCCCAGTTTGAATAACCCTTCGGCAGTACCATTTATTTCAACACGTTTTTCTGTGCCTCGTCCGATTTTAGTCGTGAGATCCTTTAACTGATAATCTAACGAAAACAATCCGGGGAAGTTAAATTTATCTTTAATTGCCCCTTTTTCCGATAGATATTGATTAATTTGACTTTCACTCAAGCTAAAAGGTGAAGATTGTGCCGAGGTAAAAATGGAAAACCCGAGTAACAGGGTAAAGAGAGAAATATTGAGTTTTTTCATAAAATACCTAATTTAGTTGAAAGATTGAAATAAACCCTTAGAATATTCAAGGTTTCATGACAGGTATAAAATATAGCATGAAATAAGTGGGTTTGGAGTAGTATTGTGGCGGAATCTTGTATTAATACCGAATTTCAGGAATATGTTAAGAGTGTTTTCGAGCAACAAAAAGGAAAACGAGTTTATCAATTTAGCTACCAAGGAAAAGGATATTGGTTGAAGCAACCGGAAAAACTATCAGGTGTTTGGCTACTATTAAAGCCTTATCCCAAAAAGTCGTTTGCAAACGAACTAATGACCCTTTTAGATTTAGTTAAACGGGGCGTGCCTGTGCCCAAGGTTGTTTACCATGAAAAAGATTTTTTTGTTTTAGAAGATGTGGGAACGAGTATTTCTCAATGGATGGATAACCCAAACACTTCGGAAAAACAAAAATTTTCAATTCTCTCCGATGCAAGCCAAAGTTTAATCGGGTTACACAAAAAAGGATTGGTGCATGGTCGTCCTGCCGTACGAGATATTGTATGGAATAATGGTAAAACTATTTTTTTAGATTTTGAATCGCGTTCAAAAAGCCAAAATAAAGATTGGTTAGTTGTGCGCGATATGTTATTTTTCTTCGACAGTTTATGTCATAAAGAAACTATTTCCGATGAACTAATAGCGGAAATAGCGATTTATTATCAGACGCATTGTGACTCCCGAAATTGGGAAATAATGCAAAACTATTTATCGCGATTTAGATGGGTATATTACTTACTATTGCCTTTTAAACCAATTGCAAAGAAAGATCTCATTTCGATTTATCGTTTATTTGCATTATTACATCGTAAGGAAAAATAATGAAAAAAATCTTCTTAATTTTTATTTTGTCTGTTTTACTCGGTGCTTGTTCTGTTGGCGGAGGTATCGGTGTCGGTGGTGGCAGTGGCGGCATCGGTGCAGGGGTGGGAGTAAGTACCGGATTCGGTTTCTAGAGGTTAAGTGCGGTCGAAAATTGTCGTGTTTTTTAGATTTTTGAGAAAAGCCTTGATCTTTTGATAGGGAACACTATAATATGCGCATATTTCGGACGCGGGGTGGAGCAGCTTGGTAGCTCGTCGGGCTCATAACCCGAAGGTCGTTGGTTCAAATCCAGCCCCCGCAACCAATACAAGTTCAGTAAAAGAACCCCAAGTTTGGGGTTTTTTTGTACGAGAAATTTTAGAAACTGGGCTTAGGTTCTATGAACCTAACCCTTTTTTTACGCCCAAAATTCAATATAGCGTGGTTTTATCCATATATTAAGAATAAAGGGTTTAGATAAATAGGAGTAGAAATTGGCTAGGTTAGAACAGAATTTACAAGAAATATTGCAAAGTTCGGTAGAAGATTTAGGCTGCGAACTTTGGGGTATTGAATGCCAACGAGCCGGTCGTTTTATGACCGTACGTATATTCATTGATAAAGAGGGAGGAGTAACCATAGATGATTGTGCGGATGTAAGCCGTCAAGTCAGTGCTGTTTTGGACGTAGAAGATCCGATTGCAGATAAATACAACCTTGAAGTGTCATCACCCGGTTTGGATCGCCCATTATTTACACTTGAACAATACAAACGCTATCTTGGTGAAGAAATTCTCATTCATTTACGTATTCCAATGATGGAACGTCGTAAATGGCAAGGAAAATTAGAGCGTATTGAAAACGATATGCTTATATTAAACGTTGACAATCAAGAACAAACTTTTGTTTTTGGTAATATTCAAAAAGCAAATGTTATTGCAAAATTTTAAAAGGAGAAAAAGGAAAAATGAGTAAAGAAATTTTATTAGCGGCAGAAGCGGTGTCTAATGAAAAATTATTACCGCGTGAAAAAATTTTTGAAGCGTTAGAAAGTGCGATTGCACTTTCGACTAAGAAAAAATACGAATATGAAACCGATATTCGCGTTTCAATTAACCCTAAAAATGGTGAGTTTGATACTTTCCGTCGCTGGCTAGTCGTAGATGAAGTAAAGGTACCGACAAAAGAAATTACTTTAGAAGCCGCTCAATTTGATGATCCTGAAATCCAACTTGGGGATTATGTTGAAGATCAAATTGAATCTATCGCTTTTGACCGTATTGCAATGCAAACTGCACGTCAAGTTATCAGCACAAAAATTCGCGAAGCGGAGCGCGCGAAAGTAGTGGAACAATTTCGTTCCGAAGAAGGCAAAATTGTCACCGGTACGGTAAAAAAAGTGAGTCGCGAGAGTATTATCTTGGATTTAGGCAATAAAGCCGAAGCAGTTATTGCTCGTGAGGATATGTTACCACGTGAGAATTTCCGACCGGGAGATCGTGTCCGTGGCGTGCTTTATAAAGTCGTTCCGGAAAGTAAAACCGCACAATTATTCGTTACACGTGCGAAACCGGAAATGCTGATCGAATTATTCCGTATTGAAGTGCCGGAAATTGGCGAAGAAATGATTGAAATTCGTGGAGCTGCCCGTGATCCGGGTTCTCGCGCGAAAATTGCAGTGAAATCAAATGACAAACGTATCGATCCTGTTGGTGCGTGCGTAGGTATGCGTGGGGCTCGAGTTCAAGCTATTACCAATGAATTGGGAGGAGAACGTGTCGATATCGTACTTTGGGATGATAATCCGGCACAATTTGTCATTAACGCTATGGCACCTGCGGATGTCAATTCCATTATTGTCGATGAAGATAATCATTCAATGGATATTGCTGTTGACGCAGCAAATCTTGCGCAAGCAATCGGACGTAACGGTCAAAATGTGCGTTTAGCCACCCAACTAACCGGCTGGGCATTAAATGTAATGACTACGGAAGAACTTAATGAGAAACATCAGGCAGAAGATAACAAGGCATTGAATTTATTCATGAATACATTAGAGCTTGATGAAGAGTTTGCACAAATCCTTGTAGAAGAAGGCTTTACAAGTTTAGAAGAAATTGCTTATGTGCCGGTAAGTGAATTAACGGCAATTTATGGTTTGGAAGATGAAGATCTTGTTGAAGAGCTTCAAACCCGTGCAAAAAATGCGATCACTGCAGTAGCCGTGGCGGAAGAAGAAGCATTGAAAAAAGCAAATATTGAAGAACGTTTATTAAACTTGAATGGTATGAACCGTCATATTGCGTTCAAATTCGCCGAAAAACAAATTACCACTCTTGAAGAGCTTGCCGAACAAGGTGTTGATGATTTAGCGGATATTGAAGAGTTAACAGAAGAACAAGCCGCTGATTTAATTATGGCTGCGCGTAATATCTGTTGGTTCAGCGAAGAATAAGGAGAATTAATTATGACTGATGAAGTAAAAAAAACAGATAGCGAAGCACCGAAAAAATTAAGTATTCAACGTAGAACTAGAACGGTAGTAAATGCAACAACAACGGCAGGTAAAAGTAAATCCGTTCAAGTAGAAGTACGTAAAAAACGTACGGTGAAAACTGATGCGGTTCAAAAAGCAGAAGAAGCTGCAAAATTAAAAGCGCAACAAGAAGAATTGGAAGCTAAAAAAGCAGCGGAAAAGAAAGTCGCGGAGGAAAAAGCGCGCTTGGAGGCAGAAAAAGCTACAGCAGAGAAATTAAAAACGGAGAAGGAATTCCAAGCTAAAAGCTCACAAAGTGCGGTCAATTCTAAAACTAAATCCGTTGCTGTAGAAAAAGAAAAACGCAAAGCGGAAGAAGCCGAACTTCGCCGTAAATCGGAAGAGCTTGCTCGTCAAAAAGCAGAGGAGCAAGCCCGTAAGGCTACTGAAGAAGCAAGACGCTATGCTGAAATGGATGATGAGGATAACGAATCTTCGTCAGAAGATTATTCCGACTATAATTTAAGTTCAAAATATGCGCTTGAGGCGGAAGATGAAGAAGAACGCCGTAATGAAAATCGTGGTCGTGGAAAAAATAAAGTAGCGAAAGCGAAAAAAGGCGGTCGCGATGACGATAATAGCAAGAATAGTCGAAATGAGCGTGAATCTAACCGTAAAAACCAAAAAGAAGGTAAATTAGGTAAAGGTAAAAATGCTAAGAAAGGTGCGGCATTACAACAGGCTTTCACAAAACCTGTTCAAGTTGCTAAAGCAGATGTCGTGATTGGCGAAACTATTACTGTTGCAGAACTTGCCAATAAAATGGCAATTAAAGCCACTGAAATCATCAAAATGATGATGAAAATGGGCGAAATGGTGACAATTAACCAAGTGCTTGATCAAGAAACTGCGCAATTAGTAGCGGAAGAACTGGGTCATAAAGTGATTCTTCGAAATGAAAATGAACTTGAAGAAGCGGTACTAGGAGATCGTGATGTCAATGCGGAAAAAGTAACCCGTGCACCGGTAGTGACTATTATGGGTCACGTTGACCATGGTAAAACGTCCCTACTTGACTATATTCGTAAAGCTAAAGTGGCTGCCGGTGAAGCAGGCGGAATTACCCAACATATCGGTGCATATCATGTGGAAATGGATGATGGCAAAATGATTACTTTCCTTGATACGCCGGGACACGCCGCATTTACTTCAATGCGTGCACGAGGTGCAAAAGCAACGGATATTGTGGTTCTTGTGGTGGCTGCAGATGATGGTGTGATGCCTCAAACCATTGAAGCAATTCAACACGCAAAAGCGGCGGGGGCTCCATTAGTTGTAGCGGTAAACAAAATTGATAAACCGGAAGCTAACCCGGATCGGGTAGAACAAGAATTACTGCAACATGAAGTCATTGCGGAAAAATTCGGGGGGGACGTTCAATTTGTGCCGGTTTCAGCGAAACAAGGTCTCGGTATTGATGATTTGTTAGATGCGATTCTTCTTCAATCCGAAGTGCTGGAATTAACAGCCGTGAAAGATGGTATGGCAAGTGGTGTTGTGATTGAATCTTACCTTGATAAAGGCCGAGGCCCTATAGCAACGATTCTGGTTCAATCCGGTACTTTACGTAAGGGCGATATTGTGCTTTGCGGTTTTGAGTATGGTCGTGTTCGTGCGATGCGTGACGAAAATGGTAAAGAAATTGACGAAGCCGGACCGTCTATCCCTGTCGAAGTACTCGGACTTTCCGGCGTGCCGGCAGCCGGTGACGAAGCCACAGTCGTGCGTGATGAGAAAAAAGCTCGTGAAGTTGCGTTGTACCGTCAAGGTAAATTCCGTGAAGTCAAACTTGCCCGCCAGCAAAAAGCAAAACTTGAAAATATGTTTAGCAATATGGCAGAAGGCGATGTGGCAGAATTGAATGTTATCGTTAAAGCAGACGTACAAGGTTCTGTGGAAGCGATTGTTCAAGCTTTACACGAACTTTCAACGGATGAAGTGAAAGTGAAAGTCGTCGGTTCTGGCGTAGGTGGTATTACGGAAACCGATGCCACATTGGCGGCCGCCTCTAATGCTATTATGGTCGGTTTCAACGTTCGTGCTGATGCTTCAGCCCGCCGAGTGATCGAAAGTGAAAATATTGATTTACGTTATTATTCAATAATTTATGAATTGCTTAACGAAATCAAAGCAGCAATGAGCGGTATGCTACAACCTGAATTCAAACAAGAAATCATCGGTTTGGCAGAAGTTCGTGATGTGTTCCGTCATCCAAAATTTGGTGCAATTGCCGGTTGTATGGTGACGGAAGGTATTGTGAAGCGCAACAATCCAATCCGTGTATTACGCGATAATGTGGTTATTTTTGAAGGCGAGCTCGAATCACTCCGTCGTTTCAAAGACGATGTGGCAGAAGTGCGTAGCAATATGGAATGTGGTATTGGCGTGAAAAACTATAATGATGTGAAAGTTGGCGACCAAATCGAGGTATTCGAAGTGGTTGAAGTTAAACGCTCGATTTAATCTTTATGGTTTAGTAGCCTGTAAAAACTTTTAGATGTTGCTGTGAGATTATCCGAATATAAAAAAATAGGAAAATCTCACCGCATTTTGTCAAATAGGGATAACTAAATTTTCATTAGGTTTAGTTTTAGCTACATTAACGAGAAAAACAAAACCTAAAATTAGAAATGGAATTAGCTTTTTTACATCAAAAACTAAAGCGAGAAAATGCCTTTAAAAAATGGTTGGTATAGGCTCTTGGCGCGGCTTTAAACCGTTTTATAATTGAATTCGGTGATCATCTAAGCGATCACCTTTAAGTGGAATAGGTATTTACACAATATGTGGGATAGGCTCGTATTCGGGCTTTTTGTATAAAGAAGTTTAGTCTATGAGATGGTCAGGCGTTTTTAAAAGACGCAAACCATTTGCAACCACTAACAAACTAGTACCGACATCAGCTAAAACAGCCATCCACATAGAACTCATTCCCCAAAGTACTAAAATAAGAAAGACCACTTTTATGCCGAGCGCAAATAAAATATTCTGCCAAAGAATAAAGTAGGTACGCTGGGAGAGTTTGATAAATTCAGGAATTTTCTTCAAATCGTCGTCCATAATCGCAACATCAGCAGTTTCAATTGCACTGTCACTCCCACCGTGTCCCATAGCAAAACCAATATCAGCTTGGGCAAGAGCGGGGGCATCATTAATACCATCACCTACCATTCCCGTAGCCCCCTGCTTATTTAAGCGGGTAATTTCAGTGAGCTTATTTTCGGGCAACATTTCTCCTATGGCAGTGTCGATGCCTGCCTCCTGGGCAATTTGTTGAGCTGTATTGTTATTATCCCCCGTGAGCATAATGGTTCGTACGCCTAATTTGTGTAAGGATGCAATCGCTTGACGGGAGGTATCTTTAATAGTATCTGCTACAGCAAATAATGCTAATACATGCTGTTCATTGGTTAAACCCACCACTGTTTTACCTTGTTTTTCAAAATGTTCGATCTGGGATTCCAATGCAGGAGAACAGAGTCCATCTTCATGGATCATTCGGTGGTTACCTAAACGGTAACGCTCCCCCTCAATAACCCCTTCACTACCACGCCCCGGTAGTGCAGTGAAGTCTGTTACTGTTTTCAATTCTCCCGTAAGAGCAGTAATGGCTTTAGATACGGGGTGATCGGAGTGTGAAGCAAGGGAATAGGCGAAGTTTTCTACTTGGCACTCTTCATTGAGGATGATTTTGTCTGTTAAGAAAGGTTTACCATGGGTAATTGTGCCGGTTTTATCTAGTGCAATGGCTTTTAATAAACGTCCTTGCTCAAGATAAACCCCTCCCTTAATAACCATGCCTCGCCGTAAACCTGCTGTTAGCCCGCTGACGACAGAAACCGGGGTAGCAATCACTAAGGCACATGGGCAGGCAATGACTAAAATTGTCAAGCCACGTTTCATCCACTCTGTCCATTGACCATCAAAAAATGGGGGAATAAGTGCTATCAGCAAAGCAAATATTACAGCTGAGGGCGTATAGATGGCGGCAAATTTATCAATCCAACGCTGGGTTGGCGCTTTTGTGGTTTGGGCTTCTTCTACGGCATGAATAATACGTGCAAGCGTAGAATCATTTGCCAGGGCGGTTACACGATAAATAAAAGAGCCGGATTCATTGATAGAACCAGCAAAAACAGTATCTCCTACAGTTTTTTCAACAGGAAGGCTTTCGCCGGTAACTGGTGATTGATTTAATTCAGAAGAACCCTCTTCAATTATGCCGTCTAGGGCGATTTTTTCTCCAGGCCGTACCCGTATTTTACTATTGATAGTAATTTGATCTGCCCCCATTTCTGACCAGCTGTCATCGGCTTGTTGTACGATGGCAGTAGTTGGCGTGAGGGCAAGGAGTGATTGTACCGCATTTCTTGCCCGATCCAGTGATTTGGCTTCAATCCATTCAGCTAACGCAAAAAGTGACATTACCATGGCAGTTTCAGGAAATTCACCTAATAGGATTGCGCCGGTGGTGGCAATACTCATTAATGCATTGATATTCAAGGTTTTGTTTTTAATGGCTATCCATCCCTTTTTATAAGTGCCTATACCTGCCAATATAACAGCCAAAAGAGAAATAACCGCAGTAATAATAGTTATGCCATTCTCAGGTAACCCAGTATAAACATGGAGATTACTTGAAAACCAATCGATCATTTCTGCTGAAAAGGCAAGGAGTAATGCTGGAATTAACCGTCTGTACAAAAAGGTTCGATTTTTTTCATCGTTTTTAGGAACCGTTTTAGTATTATCTTTTAAGGCTTGTGCAGTCATACCCAAATTGGCAATTTCTTTTACCATATCTAGAGAACTACCTTCCCGTATTATCACCTGCAATACTTGTTTCATCAGATTAAATGACATGACCTTAATGTCCGGGTGGTTATCTAATTTTTTACGGATCACTCCTTCTTCTGTTGGGCAATCCATTTCTTGGATATAAAAACGTTGTAAAATAAAACCATCCGGTACATCTAATACTTTCTCGAATTCATGGGATTCTTTTCCATGAGTATGTTTATGGGTACAGCTATGTCCATGGTCATGCTTATGGTTGTGATCATGATGTTCATGGTTATGATGGCAACGATGTTCTTGTTTAGAGTCCGGGGCATGTTCGTGAAGATGTGCCTTCTCTGTTTGACAAGTGGTGCCGACTTTGTAGAAGGTATCCTCTGCGGGAGTGAATGTAATTTTCCCTTCTTTAGAACAACAATCTTTCATATTTTGCTCCTTAATTTCTTATTTTGATGCGAACGTTGTTATTCAACGTATTGTCATTTAAAACCTTGTAGTCAATACGATGTCAAGCGTAAAATACGAAAATATGCAAAAATTCTTCCTAATTATGTAAATAAAATGAAAAGAAGAAGTAGGAGTAGAGGATAGCAATTGTTAATCATACAGTAAACTGAAAAAGGCGATTAAATAGCAAAGTCTTTTTTTAATCGCATTTTTTAGTTGAGCAACCGAGCCAAAGGCGAGGGCGGTAGCTGAAAATTCTATTTAAAGGAGCCTATCCCACATATTGTGTAAACACCTATTCCACCTAAAGGTGATCGCTTAGACGATCACCGAATTCAATTATAAAACGGTTGAAAGCCATACGCCAATGTTGGATAGGCATTGTCCATTTTTTAGAGGCATCCCTTATTGCCAACCATACCACCTTAAATACCGCATCATCCGTTGGAAATACATTACGCTTCTTGATAACCCGGCGTATTACGCTATTTAACGATTCAATGGCGTTAGTCGTATAAATCGCTTTACGGATGTCTTCAGGGTAGCTGAATAACGTCGCAATATTGCCCCAATTACTCTGCCAACTCTTTGAGATTAAAGGATATTTATCCTGCCACGTGTCGGTGAAGGTCGCTAATGCTTCTAAGGCTACCGCTGCTTCCGTAGAGGATTGGTAAATTCGCTTTAAATCCGCCGTTACAGCTTTATAATCCTTCCAAGATACAAAGCGTAAGCTGTTGCGCACCATATGGACGATACAGAGCTGAATCTTGGTATTCGGATAAAAACGGCATTGATAGCTTCAGGAAATCTTTTCAACCTGTCTACACACGCAATTAAAATATCTTTCAATCCACGATTTTTCAGCTCTGACAACACATTTGCCCAAAATTTTGCCTCTTCATTTTCAGCCATCCAAAGTCCTAATAATTCTTTCTTTCCCTCCAAGTTGACACCCAATGCCACAAAGACCGATTTATTGATAATCCGTCCGTCTTGACGTACCTTTACTACGATACACTCCAAATAGACTATCGGATAAACCGCATCTAGCGGGCGGTTTTGCCATGCTAAAACCCGTTCTTTCACCGAATCGGTTACCCGGGAAATCAATGAGGCAGAAACATCCGCATAGTATAACTCCTTAAACATTTCAACAATTTCTTGATTACTTAAGCCTTTGGCATATAAAGAAATTATCTGTTCATCCATACCGGTAATGCGGGTTTGGTTTTTCTTGATGAGCTATGGCTCAAAAGACGCATTCCGGTCACGGGGAATGGCAATATCTATTTCTCCTTCATTAAAATTCACCCGCTTTGAGCTGTAGCCATTACACGTATTTTGGGTAGCTTTAGGTTGGTGTTTTTCATAGTCAAGGTGGTCGGTTAATTCCGCATTGAGTGCTGCTTCTACCGTGATTTTTTTCAATGCTCGGGAGAGTTGATTCAGGTCTTCGGGCGTTTTGAGGTTTTTGGCAAGCTCCGCTGCCAAGGCATGGAGTTGTTTTTCGTTCATATAAAATACCTGTTTTTAGGTGATTATCCCAGAAACAGGCATTTACACAAAGTTTGGTATAGGCTCGTTGGTTTGTATGTTATTATTTGAGTTTTTATCTAAAAGAATAATAAATTAGGGGCTGACGTAGATT
>NZ_MLHS01000044.1 GCF_001999335.1 Rodentibacter sp. Ppn85
GCGTATAAAATAACGTTTTATCTATTTCTAAATGAAACTGTTGACTGAGTTTAAAATTTTTCGGAAATACTATCTAGCCTAAAATGCTATCCATGCTGTATTTAAATTTACAAAAATAAACAGAGAGTTGTTATCAATTCAAATCTATTTATTGATAATAGTAATTTCGTATCTTAGTGCTCAATAAACAAACGTTGATTTTGTAATAGCGTTAACATTTTTTATAGAAATTTAATTTCCTAATTTTTCCCTAATTTTCTCTCTTTAGAATGCACGCCATCGGAAAGCAAGTGAGCAGCGAGCCGCAATCCCCAAACTTCATACAAGGAGAACATAATGAAAAAATCAAACAAAACTATCTTAGCCGCTTTATTAGCCGGTAGTATGACATTTGGTGTGGTAAATATCGCTCAAGCAATGTTGTCGGACGCACAAGCAGCCTTGGCGAAAACACTCATTACTGCAAGCCAAGCATTGAGAACCACACAAAATAAAATCGGGGCAGATGCAAAAGTGAAAGAAGTGAAATTTCACCACACTAAATACGGTAAAGATTATTTTGAGGTGAATTTATTTGCCAATAATCAGCACCACAAAGTAGATGTAGATGCAGTAAACGGTGAAATTTTAGGTACAACCAGCAAAACGCCAAAAGAAGTGAAAATTCGTTCGGAACAAACCACTCCGAAAATATCCTTTGAGCAAGCAATGACGGACATCTCAAAAGTATGGGCTTCTGTGGGGGTGCCTGTTGCAATGCAAGGGCAGAAAAGATGGGTACAGGCTGGTGAAAGTTATTATGCGGGCGATGGTGGAAATAAGGCTAACACTAAATCTATACATCTTGTTTCTTCCGCTTTGGATTACAACAAAAATAACAAGGATCGTAAATTAATAAATTCAAACCAGCCTATTGCTGGAAGTGTAGTCGCTAGAGCCTACGATGCAACCGAATTTGTTAGAAACTCAATGATCAACCAAGCCCAAACAAAAAATATTAACCATAACAACAAAATAGATGTTGTCGTTAATGGGGGAGTGAATGTACAATCTAGTGCAAGTACTATTACAGGGACAACCACTGATGCAATGATCGGGCTAAATCAGGGGTTGAATATCATGAGTTTTAATAATGGGTTAAATTAATATGATTAGATTAATAATTACCTCTCTTATCTTATTTTTTTCCACATCTTTTGCATTTTCAAAAGATAGGATAGATTTAAAAGAGAGTGAAGTATTATCTAATTTATTTTGGGATTATGAAAACTCAATAAAAGAACCTGAGCAATACCGCCAATTTATTGTGCCGAAAAATGGGAAAGACTTGTTTTTAAAAAACTTTAAATTGGTGGCTATATTCGCCCCTTATGTGGAAGAATATGTCGGTTGTTGTGTTAGAGATGAATATGATTTTGTTCTTTCATTTAATCCAAATATCAATTCTAAAGAGCTTGTTAAGTTTTTTTCTGAAAAAAAATGTGCGACCAAATCGAGTATTGATGAAAGAGAGGTAAATTTTCTTAAGGGAAAAACGAGTGGTGGTAAACTTGATGTTATCTCTTGCCCCGTTGATAGTTTTCCCAAACTAGATAATTTTGCAAAAGAAAGTGTGAATAATCCCAAGTCAAAAACAATACCTAAAATCCTTCCTGAAGGAACTTATAGGATAGGAATTGATATACCTGCCGGTGAATATCAACTCAAAGTGTTTAAAGATGATAGGTTAGATCTTAGTGGGTTCTATCGTGTTTACACAGATTCATCCAATAAACTTAATTCTACAGTAACAGTTGATTCATTCAAAAATGTTACCTATGTTACTGTAAAAGAAGGTCAGTACTTTGAGTTTGGGCGTGCAATTGCGGAAAAAGTTAAATAACATAAAGGGAGAGTACTATGGCGTTTAAATTCCGAAAAAGAATCAAAGTGCTACCGGGTGTAACAGTCAATTTAAGTAAATCCGGTATTAGCACAACTTTGGGAATCAAAGGCGCATCCGTAAATGTAGGTAAAAACGGAGCGTACTTAAATACAGGAATACCTGGAACGGGAATTTATAGCAGAACAAGAATTTTATCACCTAACCAAAGCGAAAAAGGTTGGGGTATTAATATCCCCACAACAAAAGAAAGAAAAATGGCTAATATATCTATTGGAAAAGAGCTTGAAAGATTAGTGAAGTTGCGTGATCAGGGTATTTTAACAGAAAGTGAATTTTTGGCGCAAAAAGAAAGATTACTAATGCCAAATAATGATTCGTCGGAATTAAATTTTGACTATATTTACTCTGCATTCTTATCTCGTAGTAAAAACCGAATGACAGCAGGTTGGCTAGCCTTATTTACAGGCTTTATGGGATGGCATAAGTTTTATTTAGGTCAGCCAATATGGGGGATATTATATTTACTTCTTCTTCCATCAGGATTATCAATATTATTAAGTATATTTGATGTATTTTATTTGGTTTTTATGAGCGATGAGAGATTTTTAACTAAATACAACGCTAAAGTATTAAGTTCTCTCGGTGTTGATATTAATAATATAGATAGAAATTCTGAAATTTGGGATTTATTAGTTAGAAATAGTGGGAAGTTTAGACATAACTCAGGTATTTTAAGCACTATTCTAAAAATAATTTTACTTGTAATAGTTGTTTTAATGATAATTGGGTTATTCGCACAAAAGAATGGTCTTTAACAAAGACAAGCCTGTTTACAAAGCAGGCTTTTTTGTTTATGCACTCATCGTCTTAGGCGTAACAGACACATTTAAGCCTAGCGCATTGATGATTTTCATAATGCTATCAAAGCGTGGTTTCTCGCTTGATAAAGTTTTATAAAGGCTTTCTCGCCCAATCCCTGTTTTTTCGGCTAATTCTGTCATCCCTTTTGCACGGGCAACAGTATTGAGTGCTTGAATAAATTCTTCGGTT
Organism: Rodentibacter sp. Ppn85; assembly: GCF_001999335.1. GTDB lineage: Bacteria > Pseudomonadota > Gammaproteobacteria > Enterobacterales > Pasteurellaceae > Rodentibacter. Next base: position 2,936 of record NZ_MLHS01000044.1, read on the forward strand.
GAACCGTCTTCAAGAACGGTTGCTAAATAAGCCGCCACCATTTTTTCATTTTTTAAATAACGTGCGGCATCAAATTCTTGAATTTTAATGGTCATTTTTAAGCTCCTGTTTGAGTTCTGTCCATATTGCTTTGGCTTGTAAAATATCTTTATCTTGTATTGATTTATCCCCACCACAAAGTAAAAGATAAGTAATTTCACCTTTGCGTGCATAATATAGCCGATAACCTTTTCCTTTTGTGATGCGCATTTCAAATACGCCATCACCAACGGATTTATGATCGCCGAAATTGCCTAGCTTGGCACGTTCGATACGGGCAACAATATTAACTATCGCCAGTTCATCGGTTAGATTTTCTAACCACTTGGAAAATATATCGGTTTCTTCAATGATATACATAATCGCCTCTTTTATTTAGGTGTATTGTATAGTTTTGGATACAGAAAGGCAAGGTAAATTTATTTTGAGGGAAAATGAAACACCGAGGTGTGCATAAAGGCGAACACAAAGACAGACATGGTAAAAGTAAACATCATCATAAAGCAGGAGATAAAGGCGGTTTCCATGCCGAACGTCCCCAACAAACAAATTAATTGAAAACCGACCGCACTTTTTGTAACGTGCGGTTTTCCTTTTTCGAATTTTCGGTATGATGAGCTGGGTCTGCGGACATTTTAGTTTGGTGAAAAATGATGCGAATTTTATTAGTCGAAGATGATCAGATGATCGCAGAAGCGGTTTCAGACGGCTTAAAAAACGCTTGCTATGCGGTGGATTGGGTTAATAACGGTAATATGGCAGAACGGGCATTGGCGGTACAACCTTATGATTTAGTGTTGTTGGATCTAGGCTTACCCGAGCGAGACGGGCTACAAGTGTTACGCCATTTACGCCATTTACGCCAAAGCCAAAATCATACTCCCGTCTTAATCGTGACTGCTCGCGATGATTTGGAAAGTCGCCTTGCAGGCTTAGATGGTGGTGCGGATGATTATATTATCAAACCCTTCGAGCTAGCTGAATTGCTCGCCCGTATTCGTGCAGTGTTGCGCCGACAAGGTGGCCAGAGCACCCCATTATTGACAAATGCTTCACTCACCCTAAACCCGGTTAATTATCAAGTTTCTGTTGCCGATCAATCCGAACCAATTATTTTAAGCAATAAAGAATTTGCGATTTTACAAGCCTTGATGAACCGACCGGGGATTATTCATTCCCGTACAGAATTAGAAGATAAAATTTACGCTTGGGGCGACGAAGTGGAAAGTAACGCCATTGATTTTTTAATTCATAGTCTACGGAAAAAAATTGGTAAAGAACATATTAAAAATGTACGTGGTGTGGGTTGGGTTGTCGCCAAAAATTAGTCGAACAGTATTAGTTTGGCTTAATTCATCTCACAGAACATCTAGGAAATTCAGAACATTACGATGAAAAACTCTCTTCAACTGCGCTTAACTTTAGCCTTCACCGCCCTATTTACTCTCGTGGCGCTAAGTGCAGGCGGTATCGCGTTTTATAACACCTACCGAGAAACCAACAAACTCCAAGATGAAATGTTGGAACGATTTTCAGGATCAGTCAATTTATCGGAAAATCCGACCGCACTTTTACCGCCCAAAATGTTTGACGGGCGTGTTCGGATCTATTTTGACCACAATCGCCCCGATGCCCCTTCAACAGATTTTCCTCCACAAATGGCAGAGGGATTTCACAATTTAAAAAAAGAGGGGAAAAAATATCGTCGTATGATCGCCGAGAATATGCCACGGAAAATTCGCCCTCATCAGCGTGAAAAAAACGCCGACCAACTATACCGCACTTATGTACGCAACACGCCGGAAGGCAGAATTATCGTGATTCAAGATAACAGCTATCGCGAAGCCTTGGCATTTCGCAATGCGTGGACAAGTGTATTACCGCTACTTGTATTATTTCCACTTGTGATTTTACTCACCGTTGTGATTGTAAGATTAGCAATGAAACCGGTGCAATGCCTGTCAAAAAAAGTGGAACAGCGACACGAACAAAATTTGCAGCCCTTACCAACGACCCGGCTTCCGACTGAAATCCGTGGATTTGTAGTGGAAATTAACCGGCTATTATCGCGCATAAATGGTTTTATTCAGCAACAAAAACGTTTCATTGCCGATGCCTCACACGAATTACGTAGCCCGATGACCGCACTTTCTTTGCAAGTAGAACGGCTTGCCACACAGAATTTACCAACAGAGGTAAACAGCCAAATTAGTGCCGTCAAGCAAGGTATTCGGCGTAGCCGTCATTTATTGGAACAATTGCTTTCCCTTGCACGTTTACAAAATAAAGGAGAAAAACACTATACCGAAGTCAACATACAAACCATTTTCCGCCAAGTTATTGAAGATTTGCTCCCCCTCGCATTAGAAAAACAGCAAGATTTAGGGGTGGACGGTGAACAAGATGTAACATTTTATGGTAATGAAACGGATCTCTATTTACTCATCAAAACCCTGACCGACAACGCTATTCGCTATACGCCAAACGGCAGCTAAATAGACTTAAATACACAAGCTATGTCAGAAGGGCTCATATTGAGAGTGGAAGATAACGGTAAGGGAATTCCAAAAGAAGAACGGCAACGTGTGTTGGATCCCTTCTATCGTATTCTAGGGTCGGAACAACAAGGCTCGGGACTTGGCTTGGCGATAGCCGCGGAAATTGTGAAACATTACGACGGCACATTGGTGTTAAAAGACAGCGAAAAGTTTAAAACAGGTCTATTAATTGAGATATGGTTACCATATAGAAGCTGATTCAGCGGGATTAAAGTAGAGCGTTACAAGTATTCGATATTTTAACAAGTGCGCATCCTGTCTTTTATAGGAAGAAAGCATTCCATTATGAGGAATGCTTTCTTAAAGTATTAAACAATTTCGCTTATTTTAACCGCTCGTTCTTCGTCAAGAGAGCGTTTCGCCGCTAGAGCAATAATAACCGGCTGTAATCCGTCATTCCCCGTCACTAACGTAGGTTTATCACTCACTATAGCCTCAACAAAACAAGCCATTTCATCTGCAAAAGATTGCATATAACGTTCTAAAAAGAAATATTTTGGTTTTTCAGCAATAACCCCCATTTCACAGGAATAAACCGCTGTTGAATCGACATCATTTTTTGTTTGAACCGAACCTTTTGAACCGAATACTTCAGCTCGTTGATCATAACCATAAACCGCTTTACGGCTATTATCGATCACCGCAATAGCACCATTTGCAAGTTTTAAGGTAATAACTGCCGTATCAATATCACCGGCTTTCCCAATTTCCGGATTAACCAATACCCCGCCGGCCGCATAGACTTCAACCACCTCGCTACCCGATAAATATCGAACCATATCAAAATCATGGATTGTCATGTCGAAGAACATCCCGCCGGATACTTTCACATACTCGATTGGAGGAGCATCCGGATCTCTGGATGTAATACGAATTAAATGGGGTTCACCAATATCTCCGTTTTCTACTCGCGTTTTAATTGCTTTAAAATTATGGTCAAAGCGACGGTTAAACCCCACTTGGAATTTTACCCCCGCTTTTTCTACTGCATGTAGCACATCCTTAATTCTGTTAATATCGGCATCTATCGGTTTTTCACAAAAAATATGTTTTCTTGCTTGAGCCGCCTCAATTGAAATAGGCGCATGAGTATTAGTTGAAGAACAAACCAATACGGCATCAATTTCCGGATCTTGAAGAATTTGTTTATAATTCTCATAGATGTTCGGAATGCCCATTTCTTTCGCCCAATTAATTAGCTCCTCTGTTATTTTTACATCTGAAATGGCTTTAACTTCCGCCCCTTTGACATACTTTGTAATACTTTCCGAATGCACACGACCGATACGCCCGGCACCAATAATACCAACCTTAATCATACTTAGATCCCCGCTGTTTCTTTAATGTATTTACGACCTTTCACTGCATACTCAAACGGATTGGCTATCGCAGGATCCTGTTCTGCTTCTACGACCATCCAACCTTTGTAATTGTGTTTATCCAAAATGTCAAAAATCGGTTTGAAATCAATAACGCCGTCTCCCGGAACGGTAAATGTCCCTTTACGAACACCCTCCAAGAAACTTAAGCTCTTTTCTTTTACTTCCGCAACAACATCATCACGTACGTCTTTTAGATGGACATGACAAATGCGATCGATATATTTTTCTAATACTTTAATCATTGCTTGCTGCGAACCCTCAGAATAGTAAATGTGACCGGAATCAAAGAGTAAATAAACGTTAGCATTGACCATTGACATATATTTATCAATTTCAGCCGGTGTTTGAATTCCTGTTCCCATATGATGATGCAAACAAACTTTCATCCCCTTTTCCTCTGCGAGTTTGGCAAGTTCATTATAGCCGTCAGCAAGTTTTTGCCATTCTTCTTCAGTAAAACTCGGTTTTTCTTTAAAAACGGATTTTGTTGTACCTTGAATACTACGGCTCTGTTCCGAACAACCGATAACCATCGCTCCCATTTCATGTAAAAAGTCACGATGTTTAATAAATTCTTGTATCGTTTCCTCTTTTTTACCGTCAACAAAAAATGTACTAAACCAAGCATTACAGATTTGAATACCGCGGGCATTTAATTTACGCTTCAAGAATGCTACATCACGTGGATATTTATTACCCACTTCACAGCCGGTAAAGCCGGCGAGCGCCATTTCGCTAATGCATTGTTCAAAGGTATTTTCCTTACCCAGATCCGGCATATCGTCATTGGTCCAACCTATAGGGGCGATACCTAATTTTACATTTTCAGCTTTCATCATTTTTTCCTTACTCATAAGAGAATTAAATTTAAATACCGTGCTAGTAGCGTCTTGCTTTGCGAATATTTTTCAAGCTATTTTGATATGCCTCTTGAATACTCTCTTTTTCCGAGACTTCTGCCACGCCGACATGCCACCAACTTCCGTAACCATGAATCATTGTTTTTGGTAGAACTTTAATATCAATTAAGGTTGAAACTGATTGCTGTTTTGCATCCGCAAGTGCGAAACGTAGCTCTTCTTCATTTGTAACCTTATAGGTTTTACAACCATAAGAAGCAGCATTCATCGCAAAATCAATCGGTACAAACTTGCCATCCAATTGGTTCGTTGCCGGATTTCTGAATCTAAATTCCGTTACAAAGCTCCCCATTCCATGACCGATTTGTAAATTGTTAATACATCCGTTAGTCATATTGTCAAATACAACAACATTGATTTTTTTACCCTCTTGAATAGAAGTCACAAGCTCCGAATGCAACATCATGTAGGAACCGTCTCCCAGTAACGCATAGACTTCTTTTTCCGGTTGAGCCAATTTAACGCCTAACGCCGCATTTATCTCATAGCCCATACAAGAGTAGCCATATTCCAGATGGTAAGTATTTTCGCCTTTTGATTGCCAAGCTCGTTGTAAGTCACCGGGAAGACTGCCGGCAGCACCGACTATCACACTATTTTCATCTAACACTTCATTTAAAATTCCGAGTACCCGACTTTGAGGTAAATAAGATTTCGTAAGATTAATAAATTCCTCATAGACTTTTTCTCTATCTAAGGCATCGTCCACTTGTGGAATAAAATTATCAGAATAGGTAATGTGATAGATACGCTGTAATTCTTCATTAAAACGTTGTTTTGCTTCTGATATTTGGTTTCCCCAGTTCGCTAAGTAGTGAGCCGATTGTAAAAGTGCGGTCAGTTTTTCCAATGTTTTTTTCGCATCCGCCACAACTTGTATACCATCAAGTTTATAAGCATCAAATCGGGCAATATTAATATTTAAATATTTTGCATTCGGATTTTGGAAAAGCCATTTTGAAGAGGTAGTAAAGTCCGTGTATCTTGTACCTATTCCAATAATGAGATCAGCTTCTTTTGCAAGTAAATTAGCGGATAAACAACCTGTTTCGCCAATACCGCCTACGTTAAATTCGTGAGAAGAAATGACCGCACTTTTTCCGGCCTGAGTTTCCGCAAACGGAATATGGAATAGTTCTGCAAAAGTTTTCAATTGGTCTGCCGCTTCAGAATAACGAACACCGCCGCCGCAAATGATGAGAGGCTTTTGACTTTTCATAATGAGATCAAATGCCGAAGAAAGCATCGGGTCGGTCGGTAACGTTCGTTCAATTCGATGAATCCGTTTTTGTAAGAAATAGTCGGGGAAATCATAGGCTTCAGACTGAACATCTTGTGGGAGTGCGATAGTAACGGCTCCCGTTTCCGCCGGATCCGTTAATACGCGCATAGCATTTATGCAAGCCGTCATCAGTTGTTCCGGACGGCTTACTCTATCCCAATACTTGCTCACTGCTTTAAAAGCATCATTGGTACTAATACTCAAATCATAGGATTGTTCAATTTGTTGTAAAACAGGATCCGGTTGACGGGTGGCAAAAACATCCCCCGGGAGCAAAAGAAGCGGAATTCTGTTTGCTGTTGCTACCGCGGCAGCCGTAACCATATTCGCTGCACCGGGCCCAACAGAAGAAGTACAAGCATAAATTTTTCTACGTAAATTTTGTTTTGCAAATCCCGTAGCAACGTGTGCCATACCTTGTTCGTTACGACCTTGTCTGACAATCAGTGTTCCGCTTTCTTGTTCAAGTGCTTGGCCAATCCCTAAAACGTTGCCATGACCGAAAATACCAAATACTCCCTCAATAAATTTTGTAACCTTACCATCAAACTCCACATATTGATTATCAAGAAATTTTATCAATGCCTGTGCGACAGTTAATCTTGTCGTTTTCATGGTGCCCCCTTCAAGATAATTTGACATGAATTGTAGTATATTTATGCCTTTTTTAAATTGGAATATTTTTTGAAATAAAAATTTCATTTTTGAGACATAGATCAAATTTTTAATTTAACTCTTCTATCCTTCGCTACTTCACGCATATTTTAGTAAAGATGGGAATAGATAACCAGGACGAAGCTATAAAATTTTAGCCGGATATGTGATCAATATCTCAAAATTATTTTTTTAAAGTTGATTTTTTTTGAAAAAAATATTTCAATTGATTCAGAATTAAATTTACAGAAAACAGAAGAGGTCACACTATGAAAGGGATTGAAAAAAAATTAGATCTTATTTGCTTAGGACGTGTTGCGGTTGATTTTTATGCTCAGCAAATTGGAGCCAGATTAGAAGATGCTTCGTCATTTTCTAAATACCTTGGCGGTTCTTCGGGTAACGTTGCTTACGGCACGGCCGTTCAAGGAGTAAAATCCTCAATGTTGGCGCGTGTTGGTGATGAGCATATGGGGCGTTTTCTCCGAGAAGAACTTCAACGTGTCGGTGTAGATACCAGCCATCTAATTACCGATAAAGAGCGGTTAACGGCACTTGTTATTTTAGGGATTAAAGATCAAGATACATTTCCGCTTATTTTCTATCGTGAAAATTGTGCGGATATGGCTATTACTAAAAATGATTTTGACGAAGAATACATCGCTTCAGCAAAAGCATTAGCAATTACAGGGACTCATTTATCCCATCCTAAAACACGTGAAGCCGTATTAACCGCCTTAGAGTATGCGGGAAGAAATAACACAAAACGTTTACTTGATATTGATTACCGACCTGTTTTATGGGGGCTAACTTCGTTAGGTGACGGTGAAACACGTTTTATTGATTCGGAAGCCGTCACAAAATCATTACAAGAAGTATTACATCATTTTGATGTTTTGGTGGGAACAGAAGAAGAGTTCCATATTGCAGGCGGTTCAACCGATACTTTAACGGCATTAAAAAATATTCGTCGATTCAGTCAGGCTGTTCTAGTATGTAAACGCGGTTCATTAGGTTGCTCCGTTTTTGAAGGCGATATTCCGAATAACCTTGACGGTGGTCTCAATGTATATGGTGTACGCGTTGAAGTCCTTAATGTTCTCGGTGCAGGTGATGCCTTTATGTCAGGATTAATTCGAGGTTATATTAACAATGAAGGTTGGGAACAATCTTGTCGTTATGCAAATGCCTGCGGAGCTTTAGTTGTTTCTCGCCATGGCTGTGCTCCTGCTATGCCGACAAAAGTCGAATTAGATAATTATTTAGCTCGTGAGAAATTTGTTCTCCGCCCGGATCTTGATGAGGAACTTAATCATTTACACCGAGTGACTACTCGAAAAAGTCAATGGGATGATTTATGTATCTTTGCTTTTGATCACCGCAAACAACTTGTCGATATGGCAAAAAAAGTAGGTGCTGATATTACGCTAATACCAAAATTAAAACAGCTTCTCTTAAAGGCGGCAGAAAAAGCGGCAAGCAAAGAAAATATTATCCATGGAAATGCCGGCGTCTTGGTAGATACTACTTTTGGGCAAGCCGCACTTAATGAGATTACTGGTAGAAAATGGTGGATTGGTCGCCCAATTGAACTCCCATCTTCTCGTCCTTTGCGTTTAGAGCACGGCGATCTTGGTAGCCAATTAATCAATTGGCCACAAGAGCATGTGGTTAAGTGTTTAGTATTTTATCATCCAAAAGATGAGCCCGGAATGAAGGCTGAACAAGATGAAAGTTTGAAACAAATTTATCAAACCTGTTGTAGAACCGGACATGAATTTCTACTTGAGGTCATTTTACCTCATGATATGGCACAAGATGAAAAATATTATGCTGAAATAATTGCTCATTTTTATCAATTAGGTATTAAGCCGGATTGGTGGAAATTACCCGGTTTATCTTCATCAGAATGGGATAAAATCAGTGGACTAATCCAAAAAAATGATGCCTATTGCAGAGGCATTTTAATTTTAGGTTTAGATGCACCGGAAGAACAATTTGAATCTATTTTCAATGCTGCAGCCAATAAACCGTTGGTTAAAGGGTTTGCAGTAGGAAGAACAATCTTTGGTTGCCCCTCAACAGAATGGTTGGCCGGTAAATTAAATGATGAGGAATTGATCCTACAAGTTTGCGAACGTTATCAACGCCTGATCAAACTTTGGAAATCGCGTAATTAACCTTATATTATTTTAAGAAAAATGCCCCTTGATTTTAAAAAACGGGGCATTTTTATCATTCTTTTTCTTTCTCTTTCTCTAAACCGAGTGTAATCGCAAGAGTTTGAACAAGACTCATTGTTGCGCACTGGGAACGAAATCCTAATACTTGTGCTTCCTTTATGATAAAAGAAACATCACTAAAAGCTAATAACGGACTAATTTGGCTATCGGTAATCGCAATTTGTTGAATACCTTTTTTCGCAGTAGTCTGGGTAATATTAAGCGTTTCATTAGCATAAGGTGAAAAACTAATGGAAACCACCACATCTCCGGCTTTTACTTGATTAAGTTGTTCGTCAAACATACCGCCTAATCCGCTAATTAAGAAAGAGCGACAATCTAAATGATGTAACGCATAATTTAAATAACAAGCAATACTAAAAGAACGTTTTAATCCAATAATGAAAATATTATTTGCTTCTTTTAGTATTTTCACAGCCGCATAAATTTGCTCATTTTCAGTGCTATTAGCTAATTGTTGTAGTGCCTGACTATTCGCATGTGCAAATATTGCTAAAATATTTTCCGGTGATTCACTTCCTTCTACTTGGTTAATTTTATGCGACAATTGTAAACGTTCCGTGTAATTTGTCGTTTTCTCCATTAAATTCTCGCGGAAAATCTGTTTCATTTCGTTGAAACCGGAAAAACCAAACTCGGCAGCAAACCGAATCAATGTAGAAGGAGGAACATTTGCTTTTTCTGCTATTGTTGCAACGGTATCAAAGGCCACACTATCACTGTTATCAAGAATATATTGAGCAACTTGTTTTAATCTTTTACTTAAACCGTCATAACCTGTTTGAATTTCAGTTTTCAGCATTGTCAATTGAGACTGCTCTTTCATATGTGTTTACACCTTAATTGTTCAAATATTTTTAGTATCCTATCCGGTTAAATAAATATTTCAAGAAAAACGGTCATTTTATTAGAAAAATGACCGCACTTTTATTGATTCTGGATTGAATTAAAATTTCTTCTCATATTCTTCCGTATTAATCCATCTATGATCTTGTTCCCAAGTGAATTTCCATTTTCTTACGGGGCCCGCCATGACATTTAAATAATAATTATCGTACCCTGCAATTGTCGCAACAGGGTGATAACCACGGGGAACTTGAACCACATCACCATCATAGACAGCCATACATTCGTCCAAGGAGCGATCTTCAGTGTACACACGTTGTAGCGCAAAACCTTGAGACGGAGAGAAACGATGATAATAGGTTTCTTCCAAATAGGTTTCTGTTAATGAGTTTTTATCATCATGCTTATGACTAGGGAAAGAGCTCGTATTACCCTCATCAGTAAAGACTTCTACAACCAACAAAGCATCGGCGCTTTCCGTTTCAGGTAAGATATTATGAACAAGACGCTTATTATTACCATATCCCCGTTTTTCTACGCCAATGTCTTCAGGTTTAATCAATCTTATTGGGAGGTTGCCTTGACTTGGAGCTCGACAGACCGCCAATTCTAAATAACTATCCGCTTGAATAACGATAGATTGTGAGTGAGGAACATAAAGCGCATAGGGTGGAATTCGTTCAAAAGGCGTACTACGATTACCTATTTGAATAAAGGTTTCTGTTGCAGTTTTAAATGTTGCTTTACCCGCAACAATCACAAAACAAACCTCCGTATTTTGTGTATCAAATTCAAGTGTTTGTTGTGCCTGTAAATGATACATTTCGAATCCTACATAATCCCACCCTGCCGTTTTCGGTGTAATTTTTTGTACTTCACCATTTTTTTCCGGATGATTTTTTCTTGATTTAGAAAGTAAATTCGCCATATTTTCTCCTTTAAATTCCCTAGAAATCACATTTTAGTCTCCATCATACTCCATTTATTTATTCAATCTATTATGACTTTTCCAAAACTAGACACAGATCACAAAAATGAAATAAATATTTCATTTTGCTCTTTGGATGATTGAAAAAAGCATATTAATTTCATAATCTGTATTGACTAATACGAATCACTGCACTACGTTTAGGATTAAAAACAGCTTACTTGATACTATATGAGGAGTTCAACATGGAAACTGTCTATAACTTTATTAACGGCAAACAAGTTCCAAGTAGAGGAACGGAAGCATACCCTATTTACAACCCGGCAACAGGTGAACAAATTCGCCAAGTCATCATGAGTACATCAGACGATGTGTATGAAGCTATTGATGTGGCGCATCATGCCTTTGCAGAATGGTCTGCAATATCTCCGCTACGCCGCTCGCGCATTATGTTTAAATTTAAAGAATTATTACAAAGAGATTGGGATAAATTAGCTAAAATCATTGTTGAAGAACATGGTAAAGTTTACTCTGATGCTTGCGGCGAATTAACCCGTGGTCTAGAAGTTGTTGAGTTTGCATGCGGTATTCCTCATTTACTTAAGGGCGAATTTTCCGAGCAAGTGGGACGGGGAATTGATATTCACTCTTCACTTCAACCCTTAGGCGTAACGGCAGGCATTACCCCATTTAACTTTCCGGCCATGGTGCCGATGTGGATGTTCCCGGTCGCACTTACCTGCGGTAATACCTTTATTTTAAAACCTGCAAAAGCAGATCCTTCACTTTCTATTAAGCTCGCAGAGTTGTTAAAAGAAGCCGGTTTACCGGATGGTGTTTTCAACGTTGTCCATGGCGATCGCCACGATAATGAAATTTTATTACGTGATCCGAGAGTACATGCTATCAGCTTTGTAGGTTCTACTCCTGCCGCTGCGCATGTTTATAAAATGGGATCTGAATTCGGCAAACGGGTTCAGGCTTTTGGTGCCGCTAAAAATCATGCCTTGGTCATGCCGGATGCAGATATTGAATCAACGGCCAATGCACTATTAGGCGCCGCATTTGGTGCTGCCGGTGAACGCTGTATGGCAATTTCTCTGGCGGTCACAATTGATGACGAAACTGCAGATAAATTAATAGCTACGTTAAAACCTAAAGTTGAAGCACTTCGTTACGGCTCGGGAATGCCAAAAGACGGTGAAAAAGAAATGGATTTTGGTCCGCTTATTAGTCAACAACATCTTAATAATGTAACTAATTACATAACAAAAGGTGTAGAGGAGGGCGCAACTTTGCTTGTTGACGGACGTGGTAAAAAACCGGTTGGACATGAAAACGGTTTCTTTATTGGCGGCAGTTTGTTTGATAACATAACCCCTGATATGGTGATTTATAAAGAAGAGATCTTTGGCCCTGTTCTTGGTATTGTTCGGGCGAAAAACTTTGAGGAAGCGATGCGATTAATTAATGAGCATCCTTACGGTAATGGTTCGGCAATTTTTACTGCTGACGGTGGTGCAGCACGCGAATTTGCCTATCACGTTCAAGCCGGTATGGTTGGAATTAATGTTCCGATTCCGGTTCCAATGTCCTTTCACAGCTTTGGCGGTTGGAAACATTCGGCCTATACAACATTAAATATTTATGGACCTGACGGAGTACGTTTCTACACAAAAATGAAAACCGTCACAACCCGTTGGCCTAATAAATACGTTATTGAGAATGCCGCATTCAGTATGCCGACATTATAATTATGTAATTCAACTCAAGGAGATAGCTAACTCGGAAGCTATCTCCTTTACTTTATGCTGTTTATATTTAAAAAAGGAAAACATCATGAAACAAGTAAGAATCGGTTTAATAGGTACGGGATATATTGGACGTTGTCATGCAATCGCATATTCGCAAGTAGCGACTGTTTTTCCGCTTGAAGCACAACCTGTGTTAGATTATTTAGCGGAAATTACTCCGGAATTGGCTAAACAAAAAGCCAAAGAGTTTGGTTTTCAACGTTCTACGGGAAACTGGCACGATGTTGTAGAAGATCCAAATATTGATGTCATTGATATTTGTACACCAAACTTTCTACATAAGGAAATTGCATTGGCAGCCATTGCAAACGGCAAACATATATATTCTGAAAAACCGCTCGCATTGACAGCAAAAGATGCCAAATTAATGTATCAAGCGTCAAAAAAAGCCGGAGTTAAAACCCTAGTGGGATTTAACTATATCAAAAATCCGACAACCCAATTAGCAAGGGAAATTATTGCAAAAGGGGAAATCGGCGACATTATCCATTTCTATGGTACGCATAATGAAGATTATCTTGCCAATGAAAATACCCCGTTAGATTGGCATTGTGTAAAAGAAAAAGCCGGTTTAGGTGCATTAGGGGATCTTGCCTCACACATTGTTCAAATGTCTCAATATTTACTAGGACAAGAAATTCATTCCGTTATCGGTGATATGCAAACCGTCATTAAAACAAGACCGAATCCCAACAACTTGCAAGAGCGTTTAGCGGTGGAAAATGAAGATCAAGCGACAGCGTTAGTTCGTTTTAACAGTGGATGTATGGGGACGATTGAAACTTCCCGTATTGCTTGCGGACGAAAAATGGGGTTAAGTTATGTGATTACCGGTACGAAAGGATCAATTATCTACACGCAAGAACGAATGGCAGAATTAAAATTGTATTTACACGATGAAAATCCGGCCAGACAAGGCTTTAAAACCATCTTAACCGGACCGCTTCATCCTGATTATAGAAATTTTTGTGTCAGTGCCGGACACGGAATAGGTTTTAACGATCAAAAAACGGTAGAAATAAGGGATTTGATCAACGGAATTTCTAAAAATTCGACCGCACTTTATCCTGATTTTGAAGAAGGATATAAAGTCTCAAGGATATTGGATGCCATCGCATTATCTTACGAACAAAAACGCTGGGTTAATGTAGAAGAAATTGTATAACAATAATTTCTTTCTCCTCATAAATAGGTGCCGTAAAGCACCTATTTTTCCATCAAAAAACGGATTAAAACTTCTACTATTTTTTAATAAAAAAATTTAGTTCTAAAATAAGATCTAGTTCACATTTTTGAAATTTGATTATTGCAAGCAATATAAGCTAAATGATATACATACAAATAGACTGTTTGTTTTATATTTTTGATTTATGAAATTTACATTTCTTAAAATGTTTCAATAAAGTATGTTTTTTGCTATTCGTCAACTCAATTAAAGGAGTAATCTTATGAAAAAAGTACTATTGGCATTGCTATGCGGTAGCGCTCTACTAACCTCCCAAGCTACCGTGGCTAAAAATATTGTCATCGGTGCGCCAATGGTTGCCTTCTCAGATAAATGGCAAACCTATCTTCAGGATGCAATCCGCGAATTTGATAAAGCTCACGATGATGTCGAAATTAAACTTGCCGATGCTAACGGCGATCCTGCCCGATTACTAAATGACGCAGAAACATTTATTGATCAAAAAGTCGATGCCTTGTTGGTTGTTCCGACCGATCCGAATATCGTTAAAGTTATTGGTAGAAAAGCTAAACGAGCCGGTATCCCTCTCATCGTTATTAATCGTAAACCATTAGACGAAGATATGCAGTACGTCACCAGTTATGTGGGATCCGATGAAATTGAAGGAGGACGTATTCAAGCAGACTTTATTGTCAATACATTACAAGGAAAACCCGCTGAAGCCGCTATTTTAATGGGCCCTTTAGGTCAGGATGCACAGATTAAGCGGACACAGGGTAATAAAGAAATTTTTGCCCAAAATAAAAATATTAAAATCTTCACTGAGCAAGAAGGAAAATGGGATAGAGCGAAGGGTTTGGAAATCGCAGAAAACTTACTTGCCGCAAATAAAAATCTAAATGTTGTAGTAAGTAATAATGACGAAATGGCGATTGGTGCCGTCTTGGCCGGGAGGAAATTAGGTCTTAAAGATGAAGATCTCCTTATCGTGGGGCTGGATGCTACTCCCGATGCATTAGACTATCTTGGCAAAGGATTGGATGCTACCGTGTTTCAATCTGCTACCGGCCAAGGTATGACTGGGGCTGAAATAGCATATTTGGCCGCTAAAGGAGAAAAAGTACCGGCTGTGAAATGGGTTCCTTTTGAACTGGTAACCCCTGACAAAAAAGCAGAATATCAAGCAAAATACAAAAAATAATTTCCTTATCGACTATAACGGAAAGGACTACATTGTCCTTTCCTATTATAAAGAATAAATCAAAAATGTGATACCTCCCACATTAAGGGAATCATATTAATAAAATATAAGGCGTAAATTGACCGCACTTTATAACAATGACGCCGGTCATGTCCGTCCTTAATCGATTTAAGGAGTTAAAAATGGCTAATCATCCGAACTCTCCCTATATTTTAGAAATGAGAAGTGTGTCAAAAACATTTCCGGGAGTAAAAGCACTTGATGCAATTAATCTTCGTGTCAGACGTGGCAGTATTCATGCATTAATGGGAGAAAATGGCGCTGGGAAATCTACTTTAATGAAAATACTATACGGTATCTATATCCCGGATGAAGGAGGAGAATTAATTTTAGACGAAAAAACCTTTAAACCAAGACGCCCCATTGATGCTATTCGTAGTGGATTAACTATGGTGCCGCAGGAAATTTCTCCTGCCGCCAATTTAACGATTGCCGATAATTTTTATTTAGGTCGTGAAATAACGCAAGGAAAGTTTTTCCTTGACCAAAAAGCAATGAATGAGCAAGCTTCGGCCATTTTAAAAGACCTAGGCGTACCAATGGATGTTACGCTCAAAATGTCCGAAGTATCGGTGGCAAAAGCACAGTTAGTTGCTATAGCTACCGCAGTTTCCAATGATGCCAAAGTCATCATTATGGATGAACCGACAACCTCATTAACCGAAAATGAAGTTGAACAGCTTTACTGCATTATTGAAACTGTGAAAGCGAGAGGGATCGCGGTTATTTTTATTTCCCATAAACTGGATGAGGTTTTCCGTGTATCCGATGAGATTACGATAATTCGTGACGGTCAATATGTCGATACCAAACTGACCAAGGATGTCACCAAAGAGCAACTTATCTCCATGATGGTCGGACGCGATATGTCCGAGATGTTCCAACGTGAACGTTTTGAGCTTTCAAATGAAATTATACTTGAGATAAAAAATTTTACCCGTGCTGGGTATTATCAAGATATTAACTTTTCCGTACGTAAAGGTGAAATTTTTGGTATTGCCGGATTAGTTGGTGCCGGACGTTCCGAAATCGTAGAGGGATTATTCGGTTACAAACCGGCAGACAATGGAGAAATTTACATTAGAGGTGAGAAAGCGCTCATTAATAATCCGCTTGACGCGATGAAATATAAAATTGGTTTTGTGACGGAAGATAGAAAGTTAACCGGGCTATTTCTAAATCTCAGTATCACCGACAATATGATTATGCCGAAAATGTCGCCGTATCTTGATAATCTCTTAGTTTCAGCCACAAGAGCTCAAAAAACAGCAAACGAACAAAAAGCAAAATTAAAAATTAAAGCTCCAAATGTTGAAGTCATTACCAATAATCTTTCCGGCGGAAACCAGCAAAAAGTGTTACTTGCCCGATGGTTGCTATTAGAACCGGATATTCTAATTCTGGATGAACCAACAAAAGGGATTGATGTGGGAGCAAAAGCGGAATTATATAAACTGATGGTTGAACTATCAAAACAAGGTAAAACCATCATTATGATTACCTCAGATATGTTGGAGCTTTTATCCATGAGCGACCGTGTGATGGTAATGCACGAAGGACACCAAGTGGGCATTATTCCTCATTCGGAACTAACACAAGAGCGGGTTCTTGAATTAGCTTCAGGCTAGTTTTTGATTCATCACCATCGGTTTTTAACAAAAAATAAGAGGTTTAATATGGAAAACTTGACATTGAAGAAAATTATCAATGCTTATGGAATGGTCTTAATTTTAATTCTTCTCTTTTTAGGATTATCGGTTTCAATTGATGGTTTTTTCTCAGCAAGAACAATCTGGAGTATTATTGAACAGGTCTCTATGTTTGGTATTATCGCCATTGGAGTGACATTTATTATTATCACAACCGGCATTGATTTATCATCGGGTTCGGTAGTGGCATTAACCGCTGTGGTTTCCGCTTCAGTCGTAACGGGCGGAGATACGGTTTCCGCCGCCTTGCTCGCTTTTTCTGTATCAATTCTAATCGGTGCAGGATTGGGCTTAATTAACGGTGGACTGACGGCAATCGGTGGTATTCCACCGTTTATCGCAACATTGGGAATGATGATTATTGCCCGTGGTGCAGCACAACTTTATTCCGACGGTCGTCCGATTGATGCCTCTTCAGAAGCCTTTACTTGGATTGCCGATGTGAATATTTTCGGATTACCGGGCTTGGTATTGTTATATATTTTAATTGTTATCTTCAGTCATATTTTACTCAGCCGCTCAACATTTGGTCGCCACGTTTATGCTGTCGGAGGAAATTTAAATGCGGCGAAAATTTGTGGCATCAATACGAATCGAACCCTAATCTGGGTTTACATTCTTGGCGGAGCGCTATCCGGTTTAGCCGGTGCCTTATTGGCAGCCCGAACCTATGCCGGAAACCCGTCGTACGGTTTAGCTTGGGAGCTTGATGCCATCGCCGCTGCCGTTATCGGCGGGGTATCCTTAAGCGGCGGCTTCGGTACGATTCCAATGTGTGTTATCGGCGCATTAATTATTGGTACCACTAATAAAGGATTGAATATGCTCGGTGTTGATCCGTACTGGCAACAAATTGTAAAAGGTGCAATTATCGTTATTGCCGTATTACTCGACACATTAAAACGTCGTAAAAAAGGTTAATCCATATCAAGCAAATTTTTTATAGAAAAGGCTTATTCCCAAACGGGAAATAAGCCTTTATATCTACCAATCGTCCTATTTCCTTGCATTCTTTCCTTTACAGTGTCAAACTCACAGTAATTTTTAATACCTATCAAAAAGCCATGGCGAAAAAACAGAAAAAACTCAAACTCCAAGATCCTCATTATCAACGGGAGTTGGCCAAATATGGCAATCCTATCCCAAGTAGGGAGCTGATTTTACGCGTAATTAGCGAAAATAATGCGCCAATGAATAGGGAAGAAATTTTGACCGCACTTTCCATTCGTGACGAGTCACAAACGGAGGCTATGCGTCGCCGTTTACGTGCGATGGAAAATGACGGGCAACTTATTTTCACCAAACGTAAACGCTATGCCTTACCGGAAAAATTAGATCTGGTTAAGGGCTTAGTAATCGGTCATCGGGAAGGCTACGGTTTCTTGCAAGTCGAGGGTAAAAAAGAGGACTTTTTCATTCCAAATCCGCAAATGCAACGGGTTATGCACGGTGATTTCGTACTGGCACAACCGACAGGTACGGATCATCGCGGTCGCCGTGAGGTTCGCATTGTACGCGTGTTAGAAAGCCGCAAAAAACAAATTGTCGGTCGTTTCTTTTTGGAAAACGGCTTTAGCTATGTTGTACCGGATGATAGCCGTATCGGGCGTGATATTCTTGTACCAAACGAACATCGTAACGGTGCGCGTATGGGGCAAGTGGTAGTAGTCGAATTACAAGAACGTTCCGCCGCCTTCAATCAGCCGGTAGGGATTATTACGGAGATTTTGGGCGACAATATGGCAAAAGGGATGGAAGTGGAAATTGCCTTGCGTAATCATGATATTCCCCATAAATTCCCAAGTGCGGTGGAAAAATACGTCAAAAAATTTACCGAAGACGTTCCCGAAGAAGCGAAAAAAGGCCGTGTTGATTTACGTGATTTACCGTTAGTTACCATTGATGGCGAAGATGCCCGCGATTTCGATGATGCGGTCTATTGTGAAAAACAGGGTAAAGGCTGGAAACTTTGGGTGGCGATCGCCGATGTGAGCTATTATGTGCGTTTACGTTCCGCCTTGGATACGGAAGCTTACAACCGGGGGAACTCGGTATATTTCCCAAATCGTGTGGTGCCGATGTTACCGGAGATTTTATCCAATGGCTTGTGTTCGCTCAATCCGCAGGTCGATCGTCTCTGCATGGTATGTGAAATGCAAGTTTCCGCCAAAGGTAAACTGACCGGGTATCGCTTTTATGAAGCGGTGATGAATTCCCACGCACGCTTAACCTACACAAAAGTAGCGAAAATATTGGAAGGTGATACTGAATTACGGCAACGTTATGCCTCCCTCGTGCCGAATTTGGAAGAACTTCATCATCTCTATCAAGCCTTGCTTATCGCTCGTCATCAACGCGGCGCCATTGATTTTGAGACGATTGAAAGCAAATTTATTTTCAATGCCATGGGACGCATTGAGCGGATTGAATCGGTCATTCGTAACGATGCCCATAAAATCATTGAAGAATGTATGATTCTTGCCAATATCGCTGCCGCCAATTATATGGAAAAACACAATGAACCGGCACTATATCGTATTCATGCAATGCCAAGTGAAGAAAAACTCACTTCATTCCGTACTTTTTTGAGTGAGTTCGGCTTAACGTTGGAGGGCGGCAGAAAACCGACACCGAAAGATTACGCCGCACTGTTAGAAAAAATAAAAACACGACCGGATCACGAGCTGATTCAAATTATGTTGCTACGTTCTTTAAGTCAAGCAGTGTACCATGCGGACAATATCGGGCATTTTGGCTTAGCACTGGAAGAATATGCCCATTTTACTTCACCCATCCGCCGTTATCCGGATTTAACACTCCATCGCAGCATTAAATATTTACTTGCTAAAGAACAGGGGATAAAACGTAAAACCACTGACAGTGGCGGCTATCATTATTCCCTTGATGAAATGGATCTATTGGGCGATCATTGTTCAATGACGGAACGTCGTGCCGATGATGCAACTCGCGAAGTTGCGGATTGGTTGAAATGCGAGTATATGCAAGATCACATTAGCAATGAGTTTAACGGGGTGATTTCTTCCGTAACCGGTTTTGGATTGTTTGTACGTTTGGACGATTTATTTATTGACGGATTAGTGCATATTTCCACCTTAGAAAATGACTACTATCAATTTGACGCTGCCAAACAGCGTTTAATTGGCGAAAATAGCGGCATACAATACCGATTGGGCGATAAGGTGCGTATTCGGGTGGAAGCCGTTCATTTAGAACAAAAAATGATAGATTTTTCACTTGTCAGTAGCGAGCGTAAACCACGTCGCATCGGTAAAACGGCAAAAGAAAAAACTAAAAAAGTATTCAAAGAATTGCCTTCAAAGGTGACGAGAAAACACAAAAGTGCGGTCAAAAATAAAAAAGTGTCTAAAAAACCGAGGAAATCGAAAATGCAATCCTAGATTTTCCTATTTTTTTGAAAAGAAAAATAAATAACAAAATATAAAAGAGAGCCTATGTCAGAAAAAATCTATGGCATTCATGCCGTAAACAGTATTTTAACCCACACACCGGAACGCCTTATTGAAGTGTTTGTACTAAAAGGACGTGAAGATAAACGCCTACAATCATTACTAAACGAATTGCATTCAATCGGCATTGGGGTGCAATTTGTGAATCGCCAAACTTTAGATAAAAAAGCAAACGGCGAAGTGCATCAAGGCATTATTGCACGAGTGCAAGCCATGAAAGAACTGGGCGAAAATGATCTTGATGTCATTCTGCAAAATAGCAAAAATCCGCTTTTATTAGTGCTTGACGGCGTAACGGATCCTCACAATCTTGGTGCTTGTTTGCGTACCGCAGATGCGGCCGGTGTAGCGGCAGTCATTGTACCGAAAGATAAATCGGCACAACTTACTTCCGTTGCGCGTAAAGTAGCGTGCGGAGCGGCGGAAACTGTCCCGCTCATTCGTGTCACTAATCTTTCCCGAACTCTTCGCGACTTACAACAAAATCACAATATTTGGGTTGTAGGAACAGCCGGTGAAGCGACCGAAACGATTTATCAAAGCAAGCTTATTGGTGCACTGGCACTGGTTATGGGGGCTGAAGGAGAAGGAATGCGCCGTTTGACCAGAGAACATTGCGATCAACTGATAAGCATCCCAATGGTAGGCTCGGTTTCATCCTTGAATGTCTCGGTGGCTACAGGCGTATGTTTGTTTGAGATTGTGCGTCAACGTTTAAGCGCATAAAAACATTTAAAAAAGTAACCGCACTTTATAAAAATACCGAGTATCTTAAACTCGGTATTTTTTATTATATACTTATTTTTTAAGCTTTTTTTCGTCCTAATAATAGCGATAAAGCTAATGCAATAAATGCCGGAATCAACCACGCCATCCCATCGGAATAAAGCGGTAAATGACTCAGTAAATTCTCAACGGGTTGTGGTAGTAAATCAACGTTTTTCAAACTGTCACAAGCACTAAAGCACACCGTAACCAGCAAAGTGAAGTAATAACTGAGTTTAATATTCGGCAATTTATTACGGATAATTTGCAGTAACACCAACATAATTGCTACCGGATAAATCAACAATAATGCCGGAATCGTAATTCTCAATAATTCCGTTAAACCGGCTTGTGCAACCGTTGTCGTTAAAATTGCAAATACTACGACCCAAAACGGATAAGATAAGCGAACATGGAATTTAGAGAAATAATCCGCACATGCGCTGGTAACACCCACAAGTGTCGTGATATTCGCTAAAATAATAATGCCTGACATAATCCAAGTACCGGAAATCCCAAATAAAGCATTAACATAACGGGAGAAAATTTGCCCGCCGTTGGTTGCTCCCTCCGCCACTTGCGCACTAGTCGCCCCTAGATAGAACAATGAAAAATACAGCATTGCCAATAAAAATACGGAAATCACCCCTGCGGAGATCGTATATTTTATTACCTTTTGCGGGGAAGTAACGTTCCGTACTGCCAACGCTCGGGCAACAATCCCACCAAAGGCAATGGCTGCTAGCACATCCATAGTTTGGTAGCCGCTGATTAAACCGGAAGTAATCGCGGGATTTGTGGCATACCCCTTGCTTGGCTCAACAATGTCGGACAGCGGGGAGATAATAACCTTCACAGCCACCACAACCAGTAACACGAGCAATGCCGGCGTCATAAATTTTCCCACTGTTGAAATAATTGTATTAGGGCGTAGCATAAAAAACATACCGACAACATTGAAAACAAGGGAAAAAATAAAATGTGCGTCATTGGAATCATTCACAATATTCAACGGTAACCATGCCATTTCATAAGCGACATTAGTCACACGCGGCATTGCGAACAGAGAACCAATTACTAAATATAATATGGTTAAAAACATTATCTCGGCCCACTTCGGCAAATCGCGGGAAAGTTCCTCTCCTCTCCCAAGCATCGCTACAACAACCAAAGTAATGAATGGCATGAATACACCGGTTAATATGAAGCCAAAAGATGCCGTAGCCCAATACGAACCTGCCGTAAACCCTTCCATTGGCGGAAAAATAATATTTCCTGCGCCTAAAAAAAGCGCAAAAATCATCATTCCTAAAACAATAATATCTTTACGAGTCATAGTATTCTCAGTTAATAAAAAGGAGCTCATTCTACTACAAAGTACTTGATAACCCTAATCTTCAAATAAAAAATATGAGCTTAATCACTCAGTCAATATTAACTCAAAAATCATCAGAAAAATGACCGCACTTTCAGACTGATATTTTTCGTAGATAAATAAAAATGTGATAGTATCGGGACTTCTTTCTGTTTTTTATTTATTTTTGGAGAGATCTTTTTATGTTGCAGCTGATACAACAATTTTTCAAACTCGAATCATCTAGCGGAATTTTATTACTCTTCGCCGCATTTATCGCAATTTTATTTGCCAATTCACCTTTAAATACTTTTTATCATGACTTTTTAAATCTACCGGTGAGTATCCAAATCGGTAGCTTCGCAATTAATAAAACCCTCATTCATTGGATTAATGACGGCTTTATGGCGGTATTTTTTGTTCTAGTGGGATTGGAAGTAAAGCGTGAATTGTTAGAGGGGTCGCTTTCCAGCTATCAACAGGCCGTTTTCCCGGCAATTGCCGCTGTAGGCGGTATGGCAATCCCCGCATTGGTTTATATTTTAATTGCGCACGAAGATCCTACTTTAGCCAATGGTTGGGCTATTCCAATGGCAACGGATATCGCCTTTGCGCTAGGGGTTGTGGCGCTGTTAAGCAAACAGGTTCCTCTGCCGTTAAAGGTCTTTTTATTAGCGCTTGCGATCATTGATGATTTAGGCGCTATTGTCGTCATTGCGTTATTCTTCTCCCACGGATTAAGTATTCAAGCGCTTATTTTCTCCGCAATCGCAATCATTCTACTCATTGCGTTAAATCGCTTTAAAGTCACTGCACTTTGCGCTTATATGGTGGTCGGCACAATTCTATGGGCATCCGTATTAAAGTCCGGCGTACATGCCACATTAGCCGGCGTTATTATCGGTTTCTGTATCCCTCTAAAAGGTGAAAAAGGTGAAACACCATTAGAAGATTTTGAGCATTTGCTTGCGCCTTGGACTTCATTCCTTATTTTACCGTTATTTGCCTTTGCCAATGCGGGGGTAAGTTTTGAAGGGGGGGATTTCTCCATGCTGACTTCACCGTTATTACTCGCTATTTCCTTAGGCTTGATTATCGGCAAACCGGTCGGAGTGTTTGGTTTTAGTTATCTTTCTGTGAAGTTAGGTATCGCTAAATTACCGGAAGGTATCAATTTTAAACAAATTTTTGCAGTCGCTATTTTGTGCGGTATCGGGTTTACCATGTCGATGTTCCTCGCAAGCCTTGCTTTTGATGCGAATGCTGGCGAAAGTGTAAATACTCTTTCCCGTTTGGGCATTCTAATCGGCTCCACAATCTCTGCCATCGTAGGGTATATCTTCTTAAAACAAACCACAAAAGCATAATATCCCCTAAAAAGTGCGGTTAATTTTGACCGCACTTTTACTTTACTTCCTATTTATTTGACTTTAAATAACTTTAATAACAAGTCAAAAATATAATTCTCAATGGTTGAATAATTATTCTTCTTTAACCGACAAAGTGTGACTTTCCATAAAATCGGTTCATTAATTTTACGGCAGACAAATTCCGACGATTGATATTGTTCGGCTATCGGGTAAGGTAAAATAGTTAATAAATCATGATTTTGTTTTACTGCATTTAGCATAAAATCCCAAGAACCGGATTCAATCACAATGTTCGGATAAATATTATATCGTTCGAAATGCTCTTTTAATTGATGAGATATCATAAAATTCTTATCAAAAATTGCCATTTTTTGTTTATTTAAATCCAGCCATTCAATTTTTTCTTTATTTGCCAGTGGATGATTCGGCGATAAAAAGAGGGAGAGCTCCGAATGATGAATGGCAAAAGAATCTATGATATTTTTAGATATTCCCTCCGGATAAAGTAAGACGGCAAGATCTACTTGTTCCAGTAATAATTCGCTTTTTAATGCAAAGGCACCTTGCTCCTTTACGGTAATGTTGATAGTAGGGTTATTCAAAATAAGTGAAGGAATAACGTCGGAAAAGACGACGGATAAAATCAAAGGCGGAATACCAATCGTGATATTACCAATCAGTTCCATATTCTCGCTATGCAAATTGCGGTGCATTTCATTATATTTAGCAATAATTTCCTTTGCATCGTGGTAATAATTTTCACCGATATAAGTCAGCCCCATTATTTTTCCGCTTGAACGTTTAAATAATTGAATTTCCTCTCTCTGTTCAAAATCAGAAATCATCATACTGAGCGTAGGCTGAGAAATATATAAATTTTGAGCCGTTTTACTCAAATTAAAGTTATTTTCAACAATCGCAATGAAATAGCGCAAATGCCGAATATCCATTTGGTGTCCTCTGTAAAGGTGAAAAACTTTATAAGCCGATTCTATATTTTGTATAAATTAAATTTATAGGCATCTAAAAAATCTGTATTTCTCCTGCTAAATACCTTCTGATATTCTGCTTTTCAAGTTTTGTAAATAACAGGAAAAACACCTTGGCGTAACCGATTATTTCCTACTTTATACCTGAAGTTAGGCTACATTTCCAGTATTTATGCAGTCACTAAATAGAAATTTATATTATTCGTTTTATTTTAAACGAATGGTGTTTTTATTATAAAAATTTTTGATTAAAAAATTAATTCGGAGAAAACTATGTCAAAAATTATTCCCATTACTGAATTAAAGAAACATTTCTTTGACGGCATGACATTAATGTCGGGCGGTTTTATGGGGGTCGGTACGCCTGAAAAAATCGTGCAAGCAGTGTTATCTGCCGAGATTAAAAACATTCACCTGATTTGTAGCGATACGGCACAAGTCCACAATGGAGTCGGACCGTTAATTGTACACAATCGGGTCAAGAAGGTTTCCGCTTCTCATATAGGCACCAATCCTGAAACGGGGAAAAAAATGATTTCGGGTGACATTGATGTTGAATTGATCCCACAAGGAACATTTGCAGAGCGGGTTAGAGCCGGCGGTGCGGGATTAGGCGGATTTTTAACGCCAACCGGTGTCGGCACGGTAGTAGAAGAAGGTAAACAAAAAATTGAGCTTGATGGTGTGACTTATTTGTTAGAGCGTCCATTGAAAGCTGATATTGCCATTCTTAAAGCTGATATTGCCGATGAAGAGGGAAATCTGATTTATAACGGCTCGGCCCGCAATTTTAATCCGCTAATGGCGCTGGCGGCGAAAACCGTCATTGTCGAAGCGGAGCAAATTGTCAAAGCAGGCACGCTCGATCCAAATCAGATAATGACGCCAGCAATGTTGGTTGATTACCTTGTTTCTAGCCATTAAAGGAGAACATTATGAACGCAAAAGAATTAATTGCCCGCCGTATTGCAATGGAGCTGAAAGACGGCGATATCGTCAATTTGGGTATCGGCTTACCTACCTTAGTGGCAAATTATTTACCTGATAACGTTGATATTACTCTGCAATCAGAAAACGGTTTTTTAGGTTTAACCGCTCATGATCCGCAAAACGATAATCCGAATGTTGTGAATGCCGGTGGGCAACCCTGCGGTATTAAAGCCGGCGGGGCATTTTTCGACAGCGCATTTTCGTTTGCGCTTATTCGTGGCGGACATGTTGATGCCTGCGTGCTTGGCGGATTAGAAGTGGATCAACAGGCAAATCTGGCAAATTGGATGGTACCGGGAAAAATGGTACCGGGTATGGGAGGCGCAATGGATTTAGTGACCGGTGCGAAAAAGGTCATTATCGGAATGGAACATTGTGCAAAATCCGGCAGTTCAAAAATCCTCAAACAATGCACCCTGCCCTTAACAGCAGTAAATAAAGTCAAAATGATTGTCACCGAATTGGCGGTATTTGAATTTGAACAAGGCAGACTCGTGTTAAAAGAACACGCTCCAAATGTGGATTTAGACACAATCAGACAGAAAACAGAGGCTGATTTTATTGTTGCCGATGATTTCAAACCCATGGTTATCAGCCAAAAAGGATTATCCCTATGATTAACCGGATTGCCAGAGGGATGACAACATTAGTCAGCCGATATATGCCGGAACCGCTTGTTTTAGCGGTTCTGCTAAGTATTGTGATTTTTTTCTGTGCATGGGGATTGACCGATCATACGCCTGTGCAGTTAGTCAATATGTGGGGGGACGGTTTTTGGAATTTACTCTCATTCAGTATGCAAATGGCAATGGTGGTCGTTACTGGGAACGCCCTTGCCTCCGCACCGCAAATTCGCCGCTTTCTCAGCATAACGGCATCTATCGCTAAAACACCTGCTCAAGGGGTTGTATTGGTTACCTTTATGAGCGCTCTTGCCTGTATGATTAACTGGGGATTTGGCTTAGTGGTGGGGGCGATGTTTGCCAAAGAGGTCGCCAGACGTATTCGAGGTACGGATTATGCGCTCTTAATCGCCTGTGCTTATATCGGATTTATGACGTGGGGAGGCGGATTTTCCGGCTCAATGCCGCTACAAGCCGCCACACCGAATAACCCCATTGCCCATCTTATTACTTCCGAATCCAATCCTCTAGGTATCGTACCTGTCAGTCAAACTTTATTCACCGGCTATAACATTTTTATCATCTTAATGCTGTTAGTTTGTTTGCCTTTTATTACGCGGATGATGAATCCTAAAGGCGAAGAAGTTCGCAACGTTGATCCTAAATTATTACAACCGGATCCGGATTTCAGCAAAACCTTAGATGAAAATGCCACCCTTGCCGAACGTATTGAAGAAAGCCGTTTGTTAGCCTATGTAATTGCAGGTACCGGATTTAGTTATCTCGCACTCACTTTCTTGCAAAACGGATTTAGTTTGACGATTAATACGGTCAATTTGATTTTCTTGATGACAGGGATTTTATTGCACGGTTCACCTGCCGCCTATGTTCGAGCGATTACTAATGCCACTCGTAGTACCGCAGGTATTTTAATTCAGTTCCCGTTTTATGCCGGTATGCAATTAATGATGGAACATTCCGGGTTAGGCGGCATGATTACTGAATTTTTTGTCAATATTTCCAACAAAGACACCTTTCCGCTTTTAACCTTCTTTAGCTCTGCTTTAGTGAATTTTGCCGTGCCTTCGGGCGGCGGACATTGGGTCGTTCAAGGGCCGTTTGTTATCCCTGCCGCGCTATCTCTTGAAGCCGATTTAGGTAAATCCGTTATGGCGATTGCTTATGGCGATATGTGGGCGAATATGGCACAGCCGTTTTGGGCGCTGCCTGCTCTCGGTATAGCTGGGCTCGGGGTAAGAGACATTATGGGATATTGTATGACCGCGCTTATTTTTACCACACCGATTTTTGTCATCGGACTCTATTTCTTATAAATCAACGAGGAGAAAATAATGGAAAATATTGTGATTGTTAGTGCGGTCAGAACGGCTATAGGGCGTTTTGGCGGTGGCTTAGCCGGTACAAGTGCGGTCGATTTGGGGGCTATTGTGATTAATGAAGTCTTAAAACGCGCCAATCTTGATGCCACCAAGGTGGATGAAGTCATTATGGGAAATGTGCTGCAAGCAGGACTCGGGCAGAATCCGGCTCGTCAAGCGGCGCTTAAGGCCGGCATTAATGAAGAGATTTCCTCTTTTACAATTAATAAAGTATGCGGTTCAGGTTTAAAAGCCGTTGTTCTCGGCGCACAAGCTATTGCGGCAGGTGATGCGGACGTTATCGTTGTGGGAGGCATGGAAAATATGAGTCAGGCCCCCTATGTGTTAGACAGTAAGGTTCGTTTTGGTGCCAAAATGGGCAATTTAAGCTTAAGAGATACCATGGTGGAAGACGGTTTAACCTGTGCGATCAACCATTACCATATGGGCATTACGGCAGAAAACATTGCGGAAAAATATCAGCTCAGTAGAGAAGAGCAGGATCAATTTGCGCTTCGTTCACAAACCTTAGCAAAACAAGCAATTGAATCCGGTGCGTTTTCGGCAGAAATTGTACCGGTGAGTGTTAAAACCCGTAAAGGTGAAACCCTGTTTAGCCAAGATGAACACCCTACCTTTGATACCACGGCCGAAACCCTCGCCAAGCTTCGCCCGGCATTTATCAAAGAAGGGACGGTAACTGCCGGTAATGCTTCCGGTTTAAATGACGGGGCGGCAGCATTGCTGTTAATGAGTGAGAGCAAGGCAAAATCGCTGGGTTTAACCCCATTAGCACTTATTCGCAGCTATGCAGCCGCAGGCAATGATCCCAAAGTAATGGGATTAGGACCTATTCCTGCGGTACAAAAGGCGTTGGCAAAAGCAAACTTAAAATTAGACCAAATTGATTTAATTGAAGCGAATGAAGCTTTTGCAGCCCAAGCACTTGGTGTCGCAAAAGAGCTCAATCTGGATTTAACTAAAACTAATTTAAATGGAGGTGCAATTGCATTAGGACACCCAATTGGTGCAAGCGGTGCAAGAATTCTCGTCACCTTACTTTATGCTTTACAGGCAAGAGAAAAAAACTTGGGATTAGCCACACTTTGTATTGGTGGCGGGCAAGGTATTGCAATGATTGTTGAACGTCTTTAAACCTCAATTTTAATTAAATAGGAGCGCTCTATGTTAAATAACAAAATTGCGATTGTGACCGGTGCGGCAAGCGGTATCGGCTTAGCGGTCAGCCAAAGCCTCGCACAGGCGGGTGTAAAGCTCGTTATGGCGGATATAAATCAAGGGCTTCTAGAACAGGAAGCAAAAAAGCTGCAAGCTGCGCATATTGTCGTAGATCTATCCAAACGGGAGGAATGTAAAGCCGTTGTCGATTATGCGGTTGCCGAGTTTGGCGGTGTGGATATTCTGGTTAATGTTGCCGGCATCCAAACAGTTTCACCCATTGCGGATTTTCCAGAAGATCGTTGGGATTTTATGCTGAATCTGATGTTAACCGCACCTTTTTTACTCACCAAATATAGTTGGCCTTATATGCAAAACAAAGGTTGGGGGCGAGTGATTAACTTAAATTCCATTCACGGCTTAGTCGCCTCTGAATTTAAATCCGCTTATGTGTCTGCGAAACACGGGCTATCCGGTTTGACTAAAACGGCTGCATTAGAAGGAGGAGTATACGGAATTACGGTGAATGCTATTTGTCCTGCCTATGTAAGAACACCGTTAGTCGATAAACAAATTGCGGATCAAGCCAAACATCACGGGATTTCAGAACAAGAAGTCGTGAGCCAAATTATGCTGCAAAAAGCGGCGGTTAAACGGCTCATTGAACCGGCGGAGATCGGTGAATTTGTTAAATTCCTCTGCTCCGATGCCGCCGCCTCCGTTTCGGGAGCTTGCTTACCGATGGACGGCGGTTGGACAGCCGGCTAATACCTAATAGTACAACTCAATAACAAGCGGTGAGTTGTACTATCTTTTTTAATCAGGAGCAAGCGGCAAGCAAGTATTCATTATAAAAAAATCAGGAGAACTTTATGCTCAGTTTAATCGGCATTTTTGTAGGATTAGTTTTGCTAATGTTTCTAGCCTTTCGAGGCTATTCGATTGTTTGGATTGCCCCGTTGTGTGCGGCAATTGTTGCCCTCACGGGCGGGCTGGATATTTTAGATGCCTATTTAGGCAGTTATATGAACGGTTTGGTCGGCTTTGTTAAAGCCTGGTTCCCCGCATTTCTACTCAGTGCCGTCTTCGGCAACTTAATGGATGTGACAGGCGGCGCAAAATCCATTGCGGTTTGGCTGACTAAAGTAATGGGCTCAAAAAGTGCTATCGCCTCTATTGTGTTAGGCTGTGCATTATTGACTTACGGCGGGGTGAGTTTATTTGTGGTGGTTTTTGCCGTTTATCCCCTTGCTTTAGCGGTTTTTAAGGAAGCCAATATCAGCCGCCGATTAATTCCCGGTACCATTGCTTGCGGGGCATTTACCTTTACAATGACGGCATTGCCCGGTTCGCCACAAATTCAAAACTTAATTCCTACTCAATATTTTGGTACGGATGCTATGGCTGCACCGATAATGGGTCTAACCGCCTCTGCCATTTTATTTTTCGGCGGAGTGGCGTATCTCGAATATCGCCGTAAAAAATATGCGGCAAACGGCGAGTATTTTATCGAACCGGATAATGCGATTGCGACAGAACAGCAAGAGCGGCTGCCCAACCCGCTACTGGCGATTCTTCCGTTGGTCAGTGTGATTGTCGTATTGAACTTTGTACCACTGTTAATCGGATTGAAAAACGGTGATCCGAAAAATATCGTACTGGCGTTGTTGGCGGGAATCAGTTTAGTGATTTTGCTCAATTTAAAACAACGCAGTCGTTTTATTCCGGCTATCGGTAAAGGCGCAAATGGTGCGGTGGGAGCAATTATCAATACGGCGGCAGCAGTCGGATTTGGTAGCGTGGTAAGAATGGCTCCCGGGTTTGAACATCTAACGGCAATGATCTTAAATATTCCGGGAAGTCCGTTAATTTCATTGTCCGTTGCGGTCAATATATTAGCCGGTGCTACAGGATCTGCTTCCGGCGGAATGGGCATTGCGTTAGAAGCCTTAGGGGAAAAGTATCTTACGATAGCCAAACAGGCGAGTATTCCGCCCGAAGCATTTCATCGTATTGCTTCATTGGCTTCCGGCGGTTTGGATACGATGCCGCATAATGGCGCGGTCTTGACGTTGCTGAGTAATACGGGAATGACACACAAAGATTCCTATCTTGAGATTGCCGTTACGTCGTTTATTATGCCGATTCTTGCCACAATCGTCGTCATCCTACTATTTAGTTTATTTGGCATTTACTAAAAAACGTTTATCTTGTTGGACTGAAAACATTCAGCTCAAAACATTCTATAAATTGACCGCACTTTACAGCTCAACGGTTTCCAAGTGCGGTCAATTTTTCTAAGGTTTTGCTAAAATCGGTTTCAAGAATCTCGCAGTATGAGAACCTTCCACTTTCGCAACTTCTTCGGGGGTGCCGGTCGCAATAATTTGCCCGCCGCCACTCCCCCCTTCCGGCCCGAGATCTACAATCCAATCGGCGGTTTTGATCACATCTAAATTATGTTCAATTACCACAATCGTATTGCCTTGATCACGTAATCGGTGTAGCACGCTAAGTAATTGTTTTATATCTGCAAAATGCAAACCTGTGGTAGGTTCATCCAAAATATAAAGAGTTTTCCCCGTATCCCGTTTGGAAAGTTCAGTAGCCAACTTAACACGCTGTGCTTCCCCGCCGGAAAGTGTCGTGGAGGATTGCCCCAAACGGATGTACGATAAGCCCACATCCATTAAAGTTTGCAGTTTACGGGCAATTATTGGAATCGCATCAAAAAACTCGCGCGCTTCCTCTACTGTCATATCCAACACTTGATGAATAGTCTTTCCTTTATAGCGAATTTCTAAGGTTTCGCGGTTATAACGTTTGCCCTTACATTGATCGCACGGAACATACACATCAGGCAAGAAATGCATTTCCACTTTAATCACGCCATCGCCCTGACAAGCCTCACATCGCCCGCCACGCACGTTAAAACTAAAACGACCCGGGTTATAACCGCGGGCACGAGCTTCCGGCACGCCGGCAAAGAGTTCACGGATCGGCGTGAACAAACCGGTATAAGTGGCAGGATTTGAACGCGGCGTACGCCCGATCGGGCTTTGGTTAATATCAATGACTTTATCAAAATGCTCTAACCCTTCAATGGATTTATAAGGGGCATAATCGGTTTTATCCGCACGGTTTAGAGTGTTTTGCGCAAGAGGGAACAGGGTATCGTTAATCAACGTAGATTTGCCTGAACCCGATACTCCGGTAATACAGGTGAATAAGCCCACCGGAATGTCTAAATTCACATTTTTTAGGTTATTTCCCGATGCACCTTTCAGTTTCAACCATTTTTTCTTATCAAGTGCAGTACGTTTTTTCGGAATTTCAATTTGTTCAACACCCGATAAAAATTTCCCCGTAATCGAGTTCGGGTTTTGCATAATAGCTTGCGCATTGCCTTGCGCTATCACTTGTCCGCCATGCACGCCCGCCCCCGGCCCGATATCAATAATATGATCCGCCGCACGAATGGCGTCTTCGTCATGTTCTACCACAATCACTGTGTTACCAAGATTACGTAAGTGAATCAATGTGTTCAACAAACGTTCATTATCACGCTGATGTAGCCCGATAGAGGGTTCGTCCAACACGTACATCACCCCTACTAAACCCGCACCGATTTGACTGGCAAGACGAATCCTCTGCGCTTCACCGCCCGAAAGGGTTTCGGCAGAGCGGGAAAGAGAAAGATAATTTAACCCGACATTGACTAAGAACTGCAAACGCTCACGAATTTCTTTCAGAATTTTTTCAGCAATTTGTGCTTTTTGCCCTGTTAATGAAAGTGCGGTAAAAAACTCTAGCGTTTCACCAATGCTTTTTTCAGAAATCATCGGTAAATTAGTCGGCCCGATATAAACATTACGTGCTTCCGGACGTAAACGCGAACCGCGGCAATCGGCACAAGGACGATTGCTGATATTTTTGGCGAGTTCTTCACGCACCGAGATTGACTCCGTTTCTTTATAACGGCGCGCCATATTGTTTAAAATGCCTTCAAAAGGATGTTTACGAATCACCACATCACCGCGATCATTCATATATTGAAATTCAATCTCTTCCTTACCGGAACCTTGCATAATGATGTGCTGAATTTTTTTCGGCAAGGTTTCATAAGGGGCGTCCACATCAAAATCGTAATGTTTTGCAAGCGAGGTAAGCATTTGATGATAATAGAAATTTCGACGATCCCATCCTTTCACCGCCCCACCTGAAAGCGAAATACTCGGATTTTGCACCACACGCGCTTCATCAAAATATTGCTGAACCCCCAAGCCATCACAAGTCGGGCAGGCACCCGCCGGATTATTAAAAGAGAACAAACGGGGTTCTAATTCCGGTACGGAATAACCGCAATGCGGGCAGGCAAAGTTTGCAGAAAATACCAGTTCTTCAGCTTTAGGGTTATCCATTTCCACCACAATCGCCGTCCCGCCGGAAAGCTCCAACGCTGTCTCAAAAGATTCCGCTAAACGCGTGGCTAAATCCGACCGCACTTTGAAACGATCCACCACAACTTCAATAGTATGTTTTTTCTGTAGTTCGAGTTTTGGCGGATCAGACAGATCACAAATTTCACCATCAATCCGCGCTCGAATATAACCCTGTGCCGCAATATTTTCTAAGATTTTAACGTGCTCCCCTTTCCGATTTTTTACCACAGGTGCGAGCAACATCATTTTAGACTCTTCCGGCAAGCTTAACACTTTGTCCACCATTTGACTGATGGTTTGAGCCGTAAGCGGCACATCATGATTCGGACAGCGCGGCTCACCCACACGGGCAAAAAGGAGACGTAAATAATCGTAAATTTCTGTAATGGTTCCCACAGTGGAACGAGGGTTATGGGAGGTAGATTTTTGTTCGATAGATATCGCCGGCGACAAACCTTCAATGGAATCCACATCCGGTTTTTCCATCAAAGATAAAAACTGACGGGCATAGGCAGAAAGCGATTCCACATAACGGCGTTGGCCTTCCGCATACAGGGTATCAAAGGCTAATGAAGATTTGCCGGAGCCGGAAAGACCGGTGATCACGATGAGTTTATCGCGAGGAATGGTTAAATTAATATTTTTAAGATTATGGGTTCGCGCACCGCGAATATCGATATTTTCCATAAATAATTCGTTCTGATGATTATTTTTTTCAAGATTGCGAGCATTATCGCACATTTCAATATCTGTGCAAATATCCAGTTAAATTTTATAGATCTTTTCAAAAATTTCAGGCAAAATAACCGCACTTTTTTAATATGAAAAATGAGGATTCATATGGCAGGAGTAAATAAAGTTATCATTGTGGGTCATTTGGGCAATGATCCTGAAATTCGCACTATGCCAAATGGTGATGCCGTTGCCAATATCAGTGTCGCAACCAGTGAAAGTTGGAATGATCGTAACACGGGTGAGCGCCGCGAGATCACAGAATGGCACCGTATCGTGTTCTATCGTCGCCAAGCGGAAATTTGTGGCGAATACTTACGCAAAGGTTCACAAGTTTATGTAGAAGGTCGTTTACGCACTCGAAAATGGCAAGATCAAAATGGTCAAGATCGCTATACGACGGAAATTCAAGGCGATGTAATGCAAATGTTAGGTGGTCGCAATCAAAATGTAGGTGGCTACGGAGCAGCGAATATGGGACAAAGCAGCCCACAACCGTCTTATCAAACAAGTTCTAATAGTAATAATCAACCGTCTCGTCCTATACAGCAGCAAACATCACAGGCTGAACCGCCAATGGACGGTTTTGACGATGATATTCCGTTCTGAGTTACATAAAATTTAAGGGGCTGACGTAG
>NZ_MLHS01000045.1 GCF_001999335.1 Rodentibacter sp. Ppn85
TATGAAGGTGGATTTTTACATAGAGTAAAAAACAAAATTACGTGTCCTAAAATAGAATTTGAGCTGTTAAATCAGGCAAAGTGCGGTTGAATTTTGCTGTGTTTTATTAACCTACGACAAAAGGCAAGTAACCGGCACGGATTGCGAATGGAATAGACGTGATCACAACACCAAGCACGAGTACGACAAGCAGGGTTAAATTGCCACCCCATACGCGGTATGGGAGAGATGGATGAATGCGGCGTGCTTTCCATACAAGGCTGACCGGCAATACCACCGCATAGAAGGCGAACATTTGACCGGCATAGCCCAATGCCAAGATAAAACCTTCCGGATAGAATAAAGCGAAAGCAAGCGGCGGAATAAAGGTGAGCAATCCGAGAGAAATACGCCCTGCGGAAATATTAAAAGAGCGCTTTAATAGGTCCTCAATACATTCTAATAAACCTAACCCCACACCTAAGAAAGAGGTCACCAAGGCTAAAGTTGAGAATAGTTTGACCGCACTTGTGATCACATTACTACCGGTGATGGCAAGCGTTGCTTTTACCAAACCGTTTAATGTGGCATCTTCTTTTAATATCTGTAAAAATTCATTTTGTGTGAGCAAGCCGTGGGTAGAAAGTTGCCATAATATATAGGCACCAAGAGTGATGCTCGAGCCGATTAAAATCGAAATGCGCAAAGCTTTTACATTCCCGCCTAAGTATTTATTCAAACTTGGAATGGATCCGTGGAAACCAAAAGCGGTAAAAAATACCGGGCTGGCAGAAATGATCAATGCATTATCAATAGGCATGGCTAATAAATTATCCATTTTAATTTCAGGCAGCATTAACCCTAGTACTATCACAAAAGAGGCAAGCATCACAAAAAAGAGTAGGCGATTAACTTTATCTACACTGTGCGTACCGATCATAATAAATGACCCAAAAATGATTGTGAATAATAAAATACTGATTTTATTATCAAAATTTTCCGGCAATAAATCATTTAATAAAGAACCGCCGCCACTGACATAGGCCGCAATTAGGGCATATAAAAAGATAATGAGTACCACAGTAGCAACGACACGCCCGAATTTTCCGAAATATTGTTCTGCCAGCGTACCGATGCCCGCATCGCTTTCAGCGGTTTGGTAGAGTTCCACAAATAACAAAGCCGTAAAAGTAAGCAATGTCCAAAGTGCCAATAATAAAACTAACGTAAAGCCGAAACCGATTCCGGCAGAGGTGAGAGGCATTGCCAACATCCCCGCACCAATCATTGTGCCGGAAACAAGTAAAGTACTACCAACCGTTTTGTTCATTTTCTTTTCCTGGGTGTAATATAAAATTTACAAAGATTGTATTTTAAAATTTACATACTGTAAACATCTTGTCGATAAAAATATTTTTAGAATTCATTACGCTTTCTCGTTACAATAATCGACAAATCAACTAAGACATAAAATTAGGAGCTCTTATGATTTATAGCATGACTGCCTTTGCGCGCCTTGAACTGAAAAAAGATTGGGGTGATGCGGTGTGGGAAATTCGTTCGGTAAATCAACGTTATTTGGAAAATTTCTTTCGATTACCGGAACAATTTCGCGGTTTGGAGAACGTTTTACGTGAGAAACTTCGTCAAAATTTGACGCGTGGTAAAATTGAATGCTCTTTACGTATTGAAAGCAAAAAACAAACGAATAGCGAACTTAATATTAATCGGGAATTGGCAAATCAAGTACTCCAATCCTTGCAGTGGCTGAAGGCACAAGCAGGCGAGGGAGAAATTAATTTAACCGATGTATTGCGTTATCCCGGAGTCGTGGAGGCGCAGGAACAGGATTTAGATGCGATTAGCCAAGATTTATTGAGCGCTTTTGATGAGCTGCTAAAAGAATTTATTGCTATGCGAGGCCGTGAAGGGGATAAATTACAAGCGATTATTCAGCAACGCTTAGATGCCATTGGTGTAGAAGCTGACAAAGTGCGGTCACAAATGCCGGCGATTTTGCAATGGCAACGTGAGCGTTTAATACAACGTTTTGAAGAAGCGAAAATTAGTCTTGAACCGCAGCGCATGGAGCAGGAAATGGTTTTATTGGCACAGCGTGCGGATGTTGCGGAAGAGCTTGATCGTCTGCAAATGCATGTAAAAGAAACCTCAAATATTTTAAAAAAAGGTGGTGCTGTCGGACGTAAATTGGACTTTATGATGCAAGAGCTTAATCGTGAATCCAATACCTTGGCGTCTAAATCCATTAATGCGGATATCACCGCCTGTGCGGTTGAATTGAAAGTATTGATCGAGCAAATGCGTGAACAAATTCAGAATTTGGAGTAGGAGAGGAGATGGTCCAATTTATTCAACTGAATCAATATCAATTAATAGAAGTGCATGGTGCGGATGCCGAAAAATATTTGCAAGGGCAACTTACCACTGATGTTGTGGCATTAGCAGGCGGAGCGACCACGATCACCGCACATTGTGATCCGAAAGGTAAAGTGAACGCCATTTTTCGTTTATTTAAAGTGAGTAGTGAGCGGTTTTTTTTATTAGTGAGTAAGGATTTGTTACCAAGCGCACTAGAAGCTTTGAAAAAATATGCCGTGTTTTCCAAAGTCAGCTTTGATTTACACGATTGGCAGATCGTTGGGGTGAACGGTGAAAAATGTGGAAAAATTCAACCGCACTTTACATTAGAAATTAATGAACGACGAGCGATTTTATTAAATGAAATCCCGTTAGCGATTACTTTCAATGCCGATGAAAAAGCATGGAATATTGCCGATATTCAAGCCGGAATTCCTCATTTGAGTGCGAAAATGCAGAATGAATTGATTCCTCAAGCAATGAATTTACAAGCTGTCGAGCAGGCTATTTCCTTCACTAAAGGTTGCTATATCGGGCAAGAAACCGTGGCACGGGCCAAATATCGTGGGGCAAACAAGCGAGCGATGTTTGTTCTCAAAGGCGACACCCAAGAAACACCGGAAGTCGGTAGTGAAATTGAAATGCAGCTTGAAAGTCACTGGCGCAAAACCGGCACAATTATAAGTGCGGTCAATATTGAGGGTGTTTTGTGGTTACAAGTTGTGATGAACAATGATATTAATCCGAGTCAAACCTTCCGTTTGCCGAAAGACGGTTGCATTCTGACTATTCAACCTTTGCCTTATATACTCAATTAAAATGAATGCAAAATATTATATCGGCATTATGTCCGGTACAAGTTTGGATGGCGTAGATATTGCATTAGTCGATTTTAGTTTATCCCAACCAAAATTAGTGGCATCGGATTTTACCCCGATGCCAAAGGATTTACGTGAAAAAATTACCGCACTTGTACAGTCGGGTGAGACAACGTTACAGCAGTTGGGCGAATTGGATCATCAACTGGGCTTGCTTTATGCGGATTGCGTAAACCGTTTTTTACAGTCTGAACAGATTCCAACGGAACACATTCAAGCCATTGGTTGCCACGGACAAACTATATGGCATTCACCGCAAGGACGATTTCCTTTCACAATGCAAATTGGCGATATGAATTTGCTTGCCGCCCGTACTAATATAACAACGGTGGGGGATTTCCGCCGTAAAGATATGGCATTCGGCGGACAAGGCGCACCGCTCGTGCCGGCATTCCATCAAGCTGTTTTTTTTGATCCGAATTATGCCACCGTAGTGCTGAATATCGGCGGAATAAGCAATCTATCCTTGTTGATTCCAAATCAGCCTGTTATCGGGTTTGACACCGGAACGGGGAACACTTTACTTGATCAATGGATCGAAAAACAGCTTGGCGTACCCTATGATCAAAACGGCGAATGGGCGGCAACAGGTCGGGTCAATAAAGCATTGCTGGACGATTTGTTAGACGAGCTTTTTTTTCGACAACCACCAC
The DNA here is from genome assembly GCF_001999335.1 of Rodentibacter sp. Ppn85. GTDB lineage: Bacteria > Pseudomonadota > Gammaproteobacteria > Enterobacterales > Pasteurellaceae > Rodentibacter. Next base: position 3,890 of record NZ_MLHS01000045.1, read on the forward strand.
CTAAAAGTACGGGGCGAGAATTATTTAATTTATCTTGGTTGGAGCAAAAAATTCAACATATTGCGACAAATTCAAGCGTATTTTTACCACAGGATGTACAGGCAACATTGGTGGAATTTACCGTGAGTAGTATTGTCGAAAGCCTAAATAATATTGATACAACCTTACCAAAACGACTACTGGTTTGTGGCGGTGGTGCAAAAAATAAATTCATTATGCAGCGTCTTGCAAATTGTTTATTGCACTGGGAAATTTATACAACGAACGAGTTTGGTATGGATTCGGATTATGTGGAAGCGGCGGCTTTTGCCTGGCTGGCTTATCGAAGAATGAATTACCAAACGGGTAATTTGCCCGAGGTAACCGGTGCAAAAAGTGCGGTCGGTTTAGGTGTTGTTTTTCCAATGCCTTAAATATATCGTTATTGCGTAGTTCCAAACAAAAATAAACTAGAATTTAACCGCACTTTATGGTATAAATCGCACCGCTCTTTTTCCATCTGAAAAGAGTAAATTTTTAACTTAAATAACACACACATATCACCAAGGCTTCATCGGGGTGCCAAACGGTCGATGAGCTGATATGTGGAGGCTCAACCCCAATTAAAAGGAAAATATTATGGCACAAGTTTCAATGCGCGATATGATCAACGCAGGCGTACACTTCGGACACCAAACCCGTTACTGGAATCCACAAATGAAACCTTTCATTTTTGGTGCCCGTAATGGTGTTCACATCATCAACCTTGAAAAAACCTTACCATTATTCAACGAAGCATTAGCGGAATTAACCCGTATTGCAAGCAACAACGGTAAAGTGCTTTTCGTAGGTACAAAACGCGCTGCGTCTGAAGCCGTTCAAGCTGCCGCATTAGATTGTCAACAATATTATGTGAATCACCGTTGGTTAGGTGGTATGTTGACTAACTGGAAAACAGTACGTCAATCAATTAAACGTTTAAAAGATTTAGAAACTCAATCTCAAGACGGTACATTCGATAAATTAACTAAAAAAGAAGCGTTAATGCGTACCCGTGAGATGGAAAAACTTGAATTAAGCCTTGGCGGTATCAAAGATATGGGCGGTTTACCGGACGCATTATTTGTGATCGGTGCTGACCACGAACATATCGCAGTGAAAGAAGCGAATAATCTGGGTATTCCGGTATTTGCTATCGTCGATACCAATTCTACTCCGGCAGGCGTAGATTTCGTTATTCCGGGTAACGATGATGCGACCCGTGCGATTCAGCTTTACTTAACGGCTGCTGCTGCGGCAGTAAAAGAAGGTCGTGGCAACGAAGCGGCGGTTACGGAAGAATTGGCAGCTGCGGTTGAAGCGGAATAATTTAAGTTTTGCAATAAGGCGAAAGCCCTTATTAATCAAACGATTAATTGGCACAGGGGCGAGAAATTGCCCCTGTATTTTTATCTAAAAAGTTCGGTAAAAAATAACCGCACTTTCAGACAGAGGATTGGAAAAATGGCTGAAATTACAGCAGCATTAGTTAAAGAACTTCGTGAGCGTACCGGCGCAGGTATGATGGAATGTAAAAAAGCATTAGTTGAAGCGAACGGCGATATTGAATTAGCCATCGATAATATGCGTAAGTCCGGCCAAGCAAAAGCAGCGAAAAAAGCGGGTCGTGTGGCAGCTGAAGGCGTTATCATTGCACGTGTTGAAGCAGGTTTCGGCGTGTTAGTGGAAATGAACTGTGAAACCGATTTCGTGGCAAAAGATAGCGGTTTCTTAGCACTAGCAAACGAAGTGGCCGATTACGCTGCGGCAAATAAAGGCACTACTATCGAACAATTACAAGCACATTTTGAAGAAAAACGTGCGGCATTAGTAGCGAAAATCGGTGAAAATATGACTATTCGCCGTGTAACTTACTTAGAAGGTAACGTTATCGCTCAATACTTACACGGTGCGAAAATCGGCGTATTAGTTGCCGGTGAAGGTTCTGTTGAAGAATTGAAAAAAGTGGCAATGCACGTGGCAGCGTCTAAACCTGATTTCGTCAATCCGGAAGATGTTTCTGCCGAAGTCGTGGAGCACGAGCGTCAAATCCAAATCGACATCGCAATTAATTCAGGGAAACCAAAAGAAATTGCAGAGAAAATGGTTGAAGGCCGTATGAAGAAATTCACCGGTGAAGTTTCTTTAACCGGTCAAGCGTTCGTAATGGATCCTTCTCAATCTGTGGGCGACTACTTAAAATCAGTCAATACTTCAGTTTCTAACTTCATTCGTTTAGAAGTGGGTGAAGGTATTGAAAAAGTAGAAGAGGATTTCGCGGCAGAAGTAGCAAAAATTACCGGTGGTAATGCTTAATTCTTGTTATTTTTGAAAGATAAAAAAGCCGATATTAATTTATCGGCTTTTTGTTATTTACGTTTTGGTTGAATATCAATAGCAGGATCGTCTCCCTTTTCATATTTCTCGTCAATGCGTTTTTGCAACCCAAAATCATCTTTATCCGCTTCAGGCGAAAATAAATCTTCTTCCCCGATGAGTTTCGGATTTTTGATGCCTATCCAATTTGCAATTCCTTCCACAAAATTCAAACCGGACTTAAACACTTTATATTCTTTACGTTCGGTATCGTCAGAAGCGATTTTAAACAACGGAATATTGTGATGGCTACGACTAAAACAGTTTTGATTGAACAATATCAGGTTGTGTTTTTCATCTTTTTGGTGGCATAAACCGTGATCGGAGAAATAAATCATCGAAAAAGTGCGGTGATTTTTTTGTGCGTTTTGTTGCAGTTGTTTATAGACGCGTTCTAAAAACTCATCGGTTTTCTTGATAGAAGAAATATAACAATTTAAATAGGCATATTTCGGATCAATTTCGTCATCTTTAAAAATTTTCGGGTAGTCTTCCACACGATCGCATGCCAAAGGGTGAGAACCGTAAATATGCAAGACAATGAAGCGTTTATTTTCTATCGGGTTTTCCAAGATTCGGACGAATTTTGGTAATAAATCAAAATCGCTGTAATTCGTGGAGTTGAAACTGCCCCCTTTTTTTAAAAAGAAGGTTTCATCGGATTTTGCTGCAAGAGAGGAAACCGGCGTATCAAATTCACCCAGTAACCCTTGATTGGATAACCAATAGCTTTTAATACCGGCAGATTTGATGAGATCCACTAAACTTAAATCATAGTTAGGTTCCCATTTTTCTTTGTTTGGTAGCGTAAGCATTAAGCGTAAAGAGGCGATCGTATTGGTACCGGCAGAACGGAATCCGTTAATGAGAGTACCTTTTGCATTTGACATAAAAGGCGTGTTTTTCACCGGATAGCCATAAGCATGATGATAATCTTGGCGTGCACTTTCTCCAATGATTAACACATAATCATCGTAGCGGGAATCTTCTAAAGTTGATTTTCCCCAGCTATGGGAATGTGACATTTGTTTGAGTTTCTTGACTTCATCATAAATTTTTAACGTTGAATTGACACTTTCTTTTACGGGATCGGCCAGTGGAAGATAATAAGCAAAAAGTAATGCCGACAGGATAATAAAGGTTTTGTTACGATAAAATTTAATGCCGAATTTGACCGTACTTTTATATTGTAAAAATACCAATATTGGGATAGAAAAGGCAATGAGGTAGCTAGTCAGCGGAATTTGCAATAGAAATTCTCTAGTCTCCAACATATCCGTGGCAAAAACGGAGGCAATATATTGATAGCTTGGGGCGCCGAAATTGAGACCGACAGGGGTGTAAAACGCATGTACACAGGCAATCGGCACCAAAATAAAATAGAACGTTTTTTTGCTGCTACTCAATAAAATAATCAGGACTGTGGCAAGTAAAATTAACCCAATATCGGGTTGAGGAAACATTCCTGTACCAATCAGTGTGAAATAACCTGCTACCATGGCGCAAATAAAAATCCAAAGTGCGGTTAAAATCAGCGGTATTTTTAGGGTGTTCATACTATCTCTACGGAGAAATAAATGCGCTTATTATCCAGTTTTCAATGAGAATTTCCATCTTTAATATCTTCACTCTTGTGCAGTTATTTTATAGAATAGGGCAATTTTTTAAGCCCAAAAAGGAAAAGATAATGAGCCAACCAATTTACAAACGTATTTTATTGAAATTAAGCGGTGAAGCATTACAAGGTGATGACGGGTTTGGTATTGACCCGTCAATTCTCGATCGTATGGCATTAGAGATTAAAGAATTAGTAGAAATGGGAGTCGAAGTTGGTGTTGTATTGGGCGGCGGTAATTTATTTCGTGGCGCAAAATTAGCGAAAGCCGGTATGAATCGCGTAGTGGGCGACCATATGGGTATGCTTGCCACGGTGATGAATGGTTTGGCGATGCGTGATGCATTACATCGTGCCGACGTGAATGCAAAGTTAATGTCGGCTTTTCAGTTAAACGGTATTTGCGATACTTATAACTGGTCGGAAGCGATTAAAATGTTACGGGAAAAACGTGTGGTGATTTTCTCTGCGGGAACAGGCAGCCCGTTTTTTACGACCGATTCTGCAGCCTGCTTGCGAGGCATTGAAATTGAAGCGGATGTGGTGTTGAAAGCGACTAAAGTCGATGGCGTGTATGATTGCGATCCGGCTAAAAATCCACAAGCAAAATTATACCAACATCTTACCTATGCGGAAGTGATTGATAAAGAATTACAGGTAATGGATTTAGCGGCATTTACCTTAGCCCGTGACCACGGTATGCCGATTCGTGTGTTTAATATGGTTAAACCCGGCGCATTACGCAATGTTGTACTTGGTACAACGGAAGGCACGACTATTTGTTAATTGAATAGGATTAGTGAATTGAACTAGGAAAACGCAATGGAATTGAGTACAATCATTGCGTTTTTAATTTTTACTAAAAGGAACAGAATAAATGATTAATGAAATTAAAAAAGATGCGCAAGATCGTATGGATAAAAGCCTTGAAGCATTAAAAGGTCATATTGCTAAAATTCGTACGGGTCGTGCTCAACCAAGTTTATTAGATGCGATCCAAGTAGAATACTATGGTGCGGCAACACCACTTCGCCAATTAGCCAATGTAGTGGCTGAAGATGCGCGTACACTTGCGGTAACGGTATTTGATCGTTCATTAATCGGTGCGGTGGAAAAAGCGATTTTAACTTCCGATCTCGGTTTAAATCCGTCTTCTGCCGGTACGACGATTCGCGTACCGCTTCCTCCGTTAACGGAAGAACGTCGCCGTGATTTAATTAAAATTGTTAAGGCAGAAGGTGAGCAAGGCAAAGTCGCTATCCGTAATGTGCGTCGTGATGCGAATGATAAAATCAAAGCATTGCTAAAAGACAAAGAAATCAGTGAAAATGAACAGCATAAAGCGGAAGAAGATATTCAAAAAATTACTGATCAATTTATTAAGAAAGTTGATGAAGTTTTAGCAGAAAAAGAAAAAGAGTTATTAGATTTTTAATTGTTACCAAGATAAAGATACAAAAATGTTTGGCGGATTAATGACAAAAAATATTAAATCTGATTTGGTTACAGATTTATATTTTTCTATTATTTTGCAAGTATCTTTGAAACAAAAATAATCTTAATCGCGAAATAAAGGACGCACGGGCGTCCTTTTTACTCAATATAAAGTGCGGTCAAAAATTTATGCAAAAACAAAATATTGTGATTCTTGGTGCAACGGGATCGATTGGACAAAGCTCCTTATCCGTAATTGAAAATAACCCGGAAAAATATCATGCTTTTGCCCTTGTCGGCGGAAAAAATATTGAGTCAATGTTTGAAAAATGCGTGAAATTTCGACCGCACTTTGCTGCCCTTGATGATGTAGCCGCTGCCGATATGCTACGTGAAAAGCTTTCGGCACAGGGAGTTGCAACGGAAGTGTTGGCGGGACAAAAAGCAATTTGTGAATTAGCCGCACATCCCGAGGCTGATCAAGTTATGGCTGCCATTGTCGGTGCGGCGGGGTTATTACCGACCTTATCTGCGATAAAAGCCGGTAAACGTGTGCTATTAGCTAATAAAGAGGCGTTGGTAACTTGTGGAAAAATTTTCATTGATGCATTGAAACGGCACAATGCCACTTTGTTGCCGGTAGATAGCGAACATAATGCGATTTTCCAGTCTCTACCGCCTGAAGCACAACAAAAAATCGGTTTTTGCCCGTTAGCCGAATTAGGCATCAGTAAAATTGTGCTAACCGGCTCCGGCGGTCCTTTTCGTTATACCGCATTAGACGAATTTAAACATATCACACCGGAGCAGGCGGTTGCTCACCCGAATTGGTCAATGGGTAAAAAAATTTCTGTAGATTCTGCCACAATGATGAATAAAGGTTTGGAATATATTGAAGCCCGTTGGCTGTTCAATGCCAAAGCAGATGAAATGGAAGTCATTATTCATCCGCAATCCATTATTCATTCTATGGTGCGTTATGTGGACGGTTCGGTCATTGCCCAAATGGGCAATCCCGATATGCGAACTCCGATTGCCGAAAGCATGGCTTATCCCTATCGTACCTTTGCCGGGGTTGAACCTTTAGATTTCTTTAAAATCAAAGAACTCAGTTTTATTGAACCTGATTTTAACCGTTATCCGAATTTAAAACTTGCGATAGATGCTTTCGCCGAAGGGCAGTATGCGACAACCGCAATGAATGCAGCAAATGAAATTGCGGTACAGGCTTTCTTAGAGCGTCGCATTTCATTTGCAGATATTGCCCGAATTAATCAAGAATCGGTATTAAAAACGCCAAGTACGGCTATCTCAAATATTGATGATGTATTGGCTGTCGATGAGCGGGCTCGTATTATTGCCAAACAATTGATTGAACGATATTAAAAGTGCGGTCACAAATAAACTTATTTTATGATAGAACTTGATAAGAATAATATCCCGTTACATGTCGCCATTATTATGGACGGTAACGGACGTTGGGCGAAACAGCGTAATAAATTACGTGTATTTGGTCATACCCGCGGAGTTGGCGCAGTTCGCCGAGCGGTCAGTTATGCCCGTCAAATCGGTGTGAAAGTGCTGACACTTTATGCTTTTAGCAGTGAAAATTGGAATCGTCAGGAGCATGAGGTCAGTGCATTGATGCAACTTTTTATGCAAGCATTGGATCGTGAGGTAAAAAAATTACATAAAAATGATATTCGCCTAAAGATTATTGGCGATACGTCACGTTTTAGTGAAAAATTACAAGAAAAAATTAAAAAAGCGGAAAATTTAACGGAAAAAAATACCGCACTTACTCTAAATATTGCCGCGAATTACGGCGGTTGTTGGGACATAGTACAAGCAGCCAAACAAATTGCGGATAAAGTAAAAAATCATGAGATACAGTCGGAAGAAATTACCGAGCAATATTTTCAGCGACATTTGGCTACTCAAGATCAGCCGCAAGTGGATTTATTAATTCGTACTAGCGGTGAGCTGCGGATTAGTAATTTTTTACTTTGGCAGATTGCCTATGCGGAACTGTGTTTTTTAAATGTTTTGTGGCCGGATTTTAATGAAAAGGACTTTAATCAAGCCATTGCGAGTTATCAACAACGTCACCGTCGTTTTGGTGGGACAGAATAAGTGGAGAAATTATGCTTAAAGAACGTGTATTATCGGCTATTGTGCTTATTGCGCTGGTACTTTGTGCCTTGTTCTTGTTTAGCCCTTTTTATTTTGCTTTAGGGTTAGGTCTTATCGCTACATTAGGTATCTGGGAATGGACTCAGTTTGCACGTTTTAAACAGCCGTTGATACGCCTATGTATTGCGGCGTTTTTAGGGGCGTTTATCTTCTTGTGGATTTTTACCGAAAGTAATTATTTAGATGCCGGCCGTGTTTTTGAGAATTATCTTCCGTTTATATTGCTTAATTCGGTGATTTGGTGGGGGATTGCATTATTGTTAGTCATTACTTATCCCAACTCTGCAAAATATTGGGGTAAAAATAAACCTATTCACTTGCTGTTTGCTTTTGCAACCTTGATTCCTTTTATTGCCGCAGTCTTACGTTTGCGTCTGGAACAGTACACACAAGCTCCTAATCACGGCTTATTTTTACTGCTTTATGTGTTTGTGTTGGTTTGGGCGGCAGATTCCGGTGCATATTTTGCCGGTCGGGCATTGGGCAAACATAAACTTGCACCAAAAGTTTCACCGGGTAAAACTTGGGAGGGCGTATTAGGCGGGTTAATCACCGCGGCACTCCTTGCTTGTGCATTTATTTACTTTTCTCGTGAAACACTACTTGGTAACCGTGCGATGACGGGATTTGTGATACTCTCGGTGGTAACGGTTGCGATTTCGGTTTTAGGTGATTTAACGGAGAGTATGTTTAAGCGGGAGTCAGGGATCAAGGACAGTAGCCAACTTATTCCCGGTCATGGAGGTATTTTGGATCGTATTGATAGTTTAACGGCAGCCGTACCCTTTTTCACCTACTTTTATTTCTTTGTATTGTAAGGATTGATAATGTCATTTTTGTGGTCACTGGGTTCTTTTCTGATCGCTATCTCGGTATTAGTGGCGGTTCACGAATACGGTCATTTTTGGGCGGCTCGAAAGTGCGGTGTAAAAGTGCATCGTTTTTCTATCGGTTTCGGTAAAGTGCTTTGGCGGCGCACCGATAAAAAAGGAACGGAATTTGCCTTGTCGATGATCCCCTTGGGTGGCTACGTTAAAATGTTAGACGGACGAGCGGAAGAAATCCCTCAATCCTTAGAATCTCAAGCATTTGACCAAAAGTCGGTATTGCAACGCGCATTTATTATTGCCGCAGGGCCGTTAGCCAATTTTATTTTTGCTATTTTGGCGTATTGGCTGATTTATTCCGTCGGTATTCCGAGCGTAAAACCGGTGATTGAAAGTGTTGTCCCGAATTCTATTGCGGCACAGGCAAAGATTGAAGCAAACTCACAAATTATGACAATTGACGGACAAGAGGCACCGGATTGGGAAACTATCAATATGCTACTCGCTGCAAAGTTAGGGGAAGCCGAGGTGGATATTGGTTTTTCACCGTTTGGCTCAAGTATTACTTATGAAAAACGCTTGGACCTATCCGACTGGAGATTTGATCCTGAAAAAGAGAGTGCTTTTGAATCTTTGGGAATGAACCCTGTTCGTGCCAAAGTGGAAATGACTTTATCTAAAGTGGTAGATAATTCACCGGCGCAGAAAGCCGGCTTGCAAGTCGGCGATAAAATTTTAAATGAAAATTTGACCGCACTTTCTTGGCGGGATTTTGTGAAACTGGTCGAACAAGGGCTGCCAATTCCTTTAAAAATTGAACGTGACGGCAATATTTTTGCCAAAACGGTGCAACCGGAAAAAAATAAAGAGAATCGTTGGTTTGTGGGAGTAAGCCCAACCTTTTTAAATATCGGTGAGCAGTACCGTACGGAATTAAAATATGGTATTCTTGACGCTCTGTCGAAAGGCGTAGAAAAAACGGTACAATTATCGTGGTTAACCGTTAACGTGATTGGTAAATTATTTACCGGTGATCTTTCTTTAAATAATTTAAGCGGCCCGATTTCTATTGCAAAAGGAGCAGGCGCTTCATCAAGTGTAGGATGGGTTTATTTCCTGAGCTTTATGGCGTTAATCAGCGTCAATTTAGGTATTATGAATTTATTTCCGTTGCCGGTTCTGGATGGAGGGCATCTGGTGTTTTTGGCGGCAGAAGGTATTAAAGGAAAACCTGTTTCCGAACAGGTACAAAATTTAAGTTATCGCATTGGGGCGGCATTGCTATTAAGCTTAATGGTATTTGCACTTTTCAATGATTTCTTACGTTTATAAATTTTTATAGTAAATAGGATACAGTCGATGAAAAAACTTCTAATCGCAAGTTTATTATTCGGTACGACAACAGGCGTGTTTGCAGCCCCTTTCTTGGCAAAAGACATTCGCATAGATGGCGTTCAGGGTGAATTGGAACAACAAATTCTCGCTAGTTTGCCGGTTCGTGCAGGTCAACGTGTGACTGACAATGACGTGGCAAATGTTGTTCGTAATTTATTCGTAAGCGGTCGGTTTGATGATGTAAAAGCTTATCGTGACGGTGATGCCCTTGTAGTGAGTGTCATTGCTAAACCGATTATTTCGGAAGTGCATATTAAAGGCAATTCTTTAATTCCAACGGAAGCGTTAAAACAAAATTTGGATGCGAATGGCTTTAGAAGCGGTGATGTGCTGAATCGTGCGAAACTTGACGAGTTTGTGAAAGGCGTAAGAGAACACTATAAAAGTGTGGGACGTTATAATGCGAAAGTCGAGGCGATTGTAAATACGCTGCCAAATAATCGTGCGGAAATCAATCTTCAAATTGATGAAGATGATACGGCAAAATTGAAATCCGTTACTTTTAATGGTAATACGGCGGTTTCCGGCAGTACATTGCAAGAACAAATGGAATTACAACCGGACGCATGGTGGAAGCTATGGGGCAATAAGTTCGATGCAACCCAATTTGATAAAGATTTACAATCTATCCAACAATACTATCAAAATAATGGTTATGCAAAAGCGCATATTACCAACACGGATGTCCGGTTAAATGATGAACAAACCAAAGCGGAAGTCACTATCGATATTAACGAAGGTGAAAAATACGATTTAACCAGCGCGCGTATTGTTGGTAACTTAGGCGGTATGGCAGAAGAGTTACAGCCGTTATTAAACAATCTTCACTTCAACGATACTTTTAGTCGGGCCGATGTTACCGACGTTGAAAATGCTATTAAAGCAAAATTGGGTGAACGTGGTTACGGTAGTGCAACCGTTAATGCTGCTCCGACATTTGATGATGCGAATAAAACAATAGCACTGACATTTGTAGTTGATGCCGGTCGCCGTTTATCTGTTCGTCAAGTTCAGTTTGAAGGTAACACGGTTTCAGCCGATAGTACGCTACGTCAAGAAATGCGCCAGCAGGAAGGTTCTTGGTATAACGCTCAATTAGTTGAATTAGGTAAAGTTCGTTTAGATAGAACGGGTTTTTTTGAAACCGTTGAAAGCCGAGTTGATCCGGTTGAAGGTACTAATGACGAAGTTAATGTGGTGTATAAAGTAAAAGAGCGTAATACAGGTAGTATTAACTTTGGGGTAGGGTATGGTACGGAAAGCGGTATCAGCTACCAAGCCAGTATTAAACAGGATAACTTTTTAGGTACGGGAGCCGCGGTAAGTTTAGCCGGTTCGCGTAATGATTACGGTACGACAATTAATCTTGGGTACACCGAGCCGTATTTCACGAAAGATGGCGTAAGTTTGGGCGGAAATGTATTTTATGAAACTTACGATAACTCTGATAGCGATACATCGTCTAACTATAAACGTACGACATACGGTGGCAATGTTACTTTAGGTTTCCCGGTAAATGAAAATAACTCCTACTATTTAGGACTAGGTTACACCTATAATAAAATTAGTAATTTCTCTAGAGAATATAACCGTGACCTCTATTTGGCATCAATGAATTTTAATTCTACCTCAATTAAATCGAGTGACTTTGATTTTTCCTTTGGCTGGAATTATAACAGTTTGAACCGTGGTTATTTTCCAACTAAAGGGGTGAAAGCAAGTATTGGTGGTCGTGTCACCATTCCGGGATCCGATAACAAATATTATAAACTGAATGCGGATATTGAAGGTTATTATCCGCTTGATCGCGATCATCGTTGGGTGATTTCAGGTAAAGTCGGCGCAGGTTATGCCAACGGTTTTGGCGGTAAACGTTTGCCGTTCTACCAAAACTACACGGCGGGAGGAATTGGTTCACTACGTGGTTTTGCGTATGGTGCGGTAGGTCCTGAAGCTATTTATTATGCTAAGAATTGTCAGAGTGGTAAGGGTTATAAGGATGATTATTGTAACCGTAATGGCGATATCGTTGGTGGTAATGCAATTGCTACGGCAAGTATGGAATTAATTGTACCTACACCATTTGTTTCGGATAAGAGCCAAAACTCAGTAAGAACCTCGTTGTTTGTTGATGCGGCAAGCGTTTGGAATACAAAATGGACGGAGCAGGATAAAGCCAGATACCCTAATTTGCCAGATTACAGTGATCCAAGCCGCGTTCGTGCTTCTGCGGGTGTGGGCTTTCAATGGCAATCACCAATCGGACCGTTGGTATTCTCTTACGCTAAACCGATCAAAAAATATGAGAATGACGATGTAGAACAGTTCCAATTTAGTATTGGCGGTTCTTTCTAGTCGAACTTTTTATTTATTTTCTAGTCAAAACAAACACTTGCACGGTACCTGTTTAGGCTGTGCAAGTATGATTAACTACTTAACCTAATAAGGAAATTTCAATGAAAAATGTTTTAAAAGTGACCGCACTTTCAGTAGGTATTGCACTTGTATCAGGTTTTGCTGCGGCAGATGAAAATATCGCATTCATTAATGCAGGATATTTATTCCAACATCACCCGGATCGTCAAGCTATTGCCGATAAATTAGATGCCGAATTGAAACCGACGGCAGATAAGTTAGCCGCAAGTAAAAAAGAAATTGATGATAAAATTGCCGCATCACGTAAAAAGGTAGAAGCAAAAGTTGAGGCATTAAAAAAAGATGCACCGCGTTTACGTCAAGCTGAAATCCAAAAGCGTGAAGAAGAAATTAATAAATTTGGTGCGAATGAAGAAGCTGCACTGACTAAATTAATGCAAGAGCAAGATAAAAAAGTGGCTGAGTTCCAAGAAGAAAGCGATAAACGCCAAACGGAAGCTCGTGCAAAATTATTAGAAAGTATTCAAGTGGCAACCAACAATGTGGCAAAAGCAAAAGGTTATACCTATGTGCTTGATGCAAACTCTGTGGTATTTGCAGTAGAAGGTAAGGATATTACCGAAGAAGTATTAAAATCTATTCCTGTGACAGAAAAAGTTGCAGCGCCGGCTAAAGCAGAAGAGAAAAAATAATAGGTTCTCATAATGCAAAAATCCTATTCTCTACAAGAATTGGCCAATCAAATCGGCGCGACCGTTCGTGGTCACGCCGATGTTGTTGTCGCAAATATCGCTCCTCTTGATAAAGCGCAAGCTCATCAACTCACTTTCATTTCCAATGCAAAATTTCGTCCGTTATTAAAAGAATCTCAAGCCGGTATTTTGGTGGTATCCGAGGCAGACGTTGAATTTTGTGCGAAAGAAAGCAATTTACTCATTGTTAAAGATCCTTATGTAGCTTATGCGATTTTAGCGCAATATATGGACACTACACCAAAAGCAGCGCAAGGTATCGCACCAAGTGCGGTGATTTCTGAGGGCGTTTCTTTGGGTGAAAATGTGTCAATTGGAGCAAATAGCGTTATCGAAGAAGGGGCTGTATTAGGCGATAACGTGATTATCAGTGCAAATTGCTTTGTGGGTAAAAACACAAAAATTGCGGCCGGCACGCAACTGTGGGCGAATGTAACCATTTATCATGATGTAGAAATCGGCAAAAACTGCTTAATTCAATCCGGTGCGGTGATTGGCAGTGATGGTTTCGGTTATGCCAATGATCGTGGTCGTTGGATTAAAATTCCACAAGTAGGGCAAGTTATTATCGGTAACAATGTTGAAATCGGCGCTTGTACCTGTATCGATCGGGGGGCATTAGATGCAACGGTGATCGAGGATAACGTTATTATTGATAATCTTTGTCAAATTGCCCATAACGTTCATATTGGCACAGGTACAGCGGTAGCTGGCGGTGTGATTATGGCTGGTAGCCTAACAGTAGGACGTTACTGTTTAATTGGTGGTGCGAGTGTGATTAACGGCCATATGGAAATCTGCGATAAGGTGACAATTACCGGTATGGGAATGGTGATGCGGCCAATTACCGAACCGGGGGTTTATTCTTCCGGTATTCCGTTACAAACCAATAAAGAGTGGCGTAAAACCGCGGCTCTGACTTTGGGGATTGATGGAATGAATAAGCGTTTAAAAGCGCTTGAAAAGAAAATCGGTTAATCGGCTTTAAAAACGCACCGCACTTTAGTGGTGCGTTTTGTTTTTAACCGTAAATATCGTATAATTTGTGCGAATTTAGTGTTTATTTGTAAAGGTATCAACGTGTCAGAACAGCAATCAAGAGTGATCGAAGCAAAAGAAATTATGACTTTATTACCACACCGTTATCCGTTTTTATTAGTAGATCGCGTGTTGGATTTTAAGGAAGGCGAATGGTTAAAAGCAATCAAAAATATCAGTGTAAATGAGCCTTGTTTTACCGGTCATTTTCCTGGCGAACCTATTTTACCGGGCGTGTTGATTTTAGAAGCGCTTGCACAAGCTATGGGAATTCTGGCATTCAAAACCCATGAATTAAAAGGTGGAGAATTATTCTATTTTGCGGGGATTGACGAAGCGCGTTTTAAACGTCCTGTGTTACCCGGTGATCAAATGGAATTGAACGTTCAAGTCGTTAAAGAACGCCGTGGAATTACCGCTTTCACCGGTATTGCAACGGTAAACGGTGAAGTAGCTTGTGAAGCTAAATTAATGTGTGCACGTCGCTAATATAATAAGGGGATAAATATGATCCATCCAAGTGCAAAAATTCATCCGACGGCACTCGTTGAAGAAGGTGCGGTTATTGGTGAAGGCGTTTTTATCGGTCCTTTCTGTATTGTTGAAGGTTCCGTTGAGATTAAAGCGCGCACAGTGTTGAAATCACATGTAGTGGTGCGCGGCGATACCGTAATTGGTGAGGATAACGAAATTTATCAATTTGCGAGTATTGGTGAAGTCAACCAAGATTTAAAATACAAAGGCGAAGCGACGAAAACCGTTGTTGGCAATAGCAATAGAATTCGCGAGCATGTAACAATTCATCGGGGCACTATCCAAGGCGGAGGAGTAACGAGTATCGGTAATAATAATCTTCTGATGATTAACGTACATGTGGCGCATGACTGCCAAATTAAAAATAATTGTATTTTGGCAAATAATGCGACTCTTGCCGGTCATGTTGAATTGGATGATTTCGTGATTGTCGGCGGTATGTCGGCGATTCACCAATTTGTTGTTGTGGGAGCGCATGTAATGTTGGGAGGCGGCTCCATGGTTAGTCAAGACGTGCCGCCTTATGTGATGGCACAAGGTAATCATGCTCGCCCGTTCGGTGTAAATTTAGAAGGTTTAAAACGCCGAGGGTTTGACAAACCGACTATGCACGCAATTCGTAATGTGTATAAAATGATTTATCGTAGTGGTAAAACCCTTGAAGAAATCATCCCGGAAATTGAACAAATTGCTGAAACCGATTCCGCGATCAGTTTCTTTACCGATTTCTTTAAACGCTCAACCCGCGGAATTATTCGTTAACAGCGTTTCTCTCTTCAAAAAGAGTAAACATTATTAACAAATTAACCGCACTTTAATCCAAAGTGCGGTTATTTTTTAGGATAAATTTAATGAACAAGGAAAATCCTACTATTGCGCTTGTGGCGGGAGAAATCTCAGGGGACATTCTCGGTGCAGGTCTAATTAGCTGGCTTAAGACTTATTATCCCAATGCTCGTTTTATCGGTATTGCTGGTCCTAAAATGATCGCTGAAGGTTGCGAAACCTTGGTGGATATGGAAGCACTTTCCGTTATGGGCTTAGCAGAAATTGTTAAACATCTGCCACGCTTACTAAGAATCCGTAAAAATGTGATTCAAACCATATTGCGCGAAAAGCCCGATGTATATATCGGCATTGATGCACCTGATTTTAATTTAGACGTAGAACTGAAACTCAAAGCCAACGGCATCAAAACTATTCATTATGTCAGCCCTTCCGTATGGGCGTGGAGACAGAATAGAATCCACAAAATTGCTAAAGCGACAAATCAAGTGCTGGCATTTTTACCTTTTGAAAAAGCGTTTTATGATAAATTCAATGTGCCTTGCCGATTTATCGGTCACACGATGGCGGATGCAATCCCCTTAAAACCTAATCGGGCGGAGGCTTGCCGATTTCTCAATATTGATCCCGCACAACGTTATTTAGCGATTCTTGTGGGCAGTAGGGGGGCTGAAGTAGAATTTTTAACCGAGCCGTTTTTGAAAACGGCATTATTGCTGAAAAAGCAATTTTCGGCTCTACAATTTCTTGTCCCCTTAGTGAATGAAAAACGACGACAACAATTTGAAGCAATTAAGACCCGAGTCGCTCCGGATTTAGCTATGCATCTGATTGACGGCAATGCACGCCAAGTATTAATCGCAGCTGATGCCACTTTACTGGCCTCCGGCACCGCTGCTCTTGAAGCGATGTTGTGTAAATCACCAATGGTGGTGGGTTATAAAATGAAACCGCTCACTTATTTTTTAGCAAAGCGTTTAGTTAAAACCGACTATATTTCTCTGCCGAATCTATTAGCAAATGAAATGTTAGTGCCGGAAATGATCCAAGAAAATTGTGAGCCGATACTCCTCGCAGAAAAACTGGCGGTCTATTTTTCGGATGAAGAAAGTGCGGTTAAAAATCGCCATATTTTAATACAACGTTTCACGGACTTACACCGACAAATTCAATGTGATGCAGATAAGCAGGCTGCTCAAGCGGTGATTGATCTATTAGAGGAAAAACAACATGTTTGAATATCCGCAAGGTTATCAGTTAATTGCCGGCGTAGATGAAGTGGGGCGGGGGCCTTTAGTGGGGGCAGTCGTAACTGCGGCGGTGATTTTAGATCCCAATAATCCCATTGAAGGATTAGCCGATTCAAAAAAACTCACTGAAAAAAAACGCCTTGCCTTAGCAGAAGAAATTAAACAAAAAGCACTTGTATGGTCATTGGGGCGTGCGGAAGCGGAAGAAATTGATGAACTGAATATTTTGCAGGCATCCTTACTTGCCATGACGCGAGCGGTGAAATCATTAAAAATTCAACCGCACTTTGTGCTGGTAGATGGTAATAAAGTCCCTAAAGATCTCAATATCCCGGCCCAAGCTATCGTGAAAGGCGATAGTCTGGTTGCGGAAATTAGTGCCGCTTCTATTTTGGCAAAAGTCGCACGGGATCAAGAAATGGAATCATTGGACCGCCAATATCCGGAGTATGCTTTTGCCCAACATAAAGGATATCCGACGAAGTTACACCTAAAAAAATTAGCCGAATTAGGGGCATTGCCACAACACCGCTGTAGTTTCGCCCCAGTTCGCAAAGTATTAGAACGTCGCTAAAAATGAGAGGTAGGAGATGAATACCATATTCACAAATGCGCTTTGGGTCAGTCCGCTTTTCTGGACGCTTGCTCTGTTAGCCGTTGCAGTGATTTTATTCGTGAGAAATAAAGTGCGAATGGATGCCGTGGCACTTTTAGTGATGTTGGCATTTTATTTGAGCGGCATTTTAACCACCTATGAAATTTTTGCCGGCTTTAGTGATCCGAATATTATTTTGATAGCATTGTTGTTTATTATTGGCGAAGGATTGGTGCGTACCGGGGTCGCCTATCAAGTGAGTGAAGGGATCTTAAAACTTGCCGGAAATAGTGAAACCAAAGTCTTGGTGTTACTAATGCTTGCCGTGGCAGGATTAGGGGCGTTTATGAGCTCTACCGGTGTGGTGGCGATTTTTATCCCCGTGGTACTAATGATTTGTCGTCAAATGAATCTTTCTCCAAAACGTTTAATGATGCCATTAAGTGTGGCCGGATTGATCAGTGGTATGATGACACTCATCGCCACCGCCCCTAACTTGGTGGTGAATGCGGAATTAGTCAAAGATACCGGCACTCGTTTAAGATTTTTTGATTTTACTCCAATTGGTCTTATCATTTTGTTGTTAGGGATTGGTTATATGTTGTTAACCCGCCGTTGGCTAGGGGGAAATATTACTACGGATAACCAAGAAAATAACCAACGCTCAATGGCTGAATTGATTGATGAATATGGTTTACGCGGTCGTGCGAAACGTTTTGTGGTGCGTATCGGTTCACCTTTTATCGGCAAAAATTTAGATGAATTACATTTACGTTCCAACTATGGGATGAATGTGTTAGCGATTGAACGTTGGAAACGTTTTCGCCCGACTTATATGATGCCCCTTGCCACTTCTGAAATTCATGAAAAAGATATTTTAATGATCGATATGGGGCAGCAAGAATTTAATTTAGAGGAGTTTTGTCAAACCTATAATTTAGAACCGGCGGAGATTAAATCTCAATCTTTTGACGAACAGGCAAAATCTATTGGAATGGCGGAATTAGCTTTAGTACCGGGCTCGGCATTGATTGATAAAACCACACAAGAGGTGGAGTTTCGTTCTCGTTACGGATTAAATGTGGTGGGTATCAAGCGGGACGGCGAATTGATTTCCGACAGCTTTTCTGGCACACCTTATAAGCTTGGCGATTTAATTCTTGTTATTGGCGATTGGAAAGTAATTCAACAAATGCGTAACCGTACTAAGGATTTTGTTGTGCTAACCTACCCGAAAGAAATAGATCGTGTCGCACCGGCACAAAGCCAGGCACCGCAAGCCTTGCTTTCCATATTGGTGATGGCGCTGTTAATGGTATCCGGTCTTGTACCGAATGTGATTGCCGCACTCATCGGTTGTTTAATGTTGGGTTATTTCCGTTGCATAGATGCGAAAAGTGCTTATGACTCCATTCATTGGCCAAGTCTAATTTTGATTATCGGTATGATGCCGTTTGCTACTGCACTGCAAAAAACCGGCGGGATTCAACTCGTTGTGGAGGCAATGTTGCAGTTAATGGGAGATTGGGGAATGCATTTAGTGTTGATGATGTTATTTATCTTTTGTGCAGTGATCGGATTATTCATCTCTAATACAGCGACGGCGATTTTAGTCGCACCTATTGCAATTTCATTGGCACAGCAACTCCAAGTATCACCTATCCCCTTTGCTATGGTGGTGGCAATCGCCGCATCCGCCGCATTTATGACGCCGGTCTCTTCACCGGTTAATACAATGGTCGTGGGGCCCGGCGGATATAAGTTTAGTGATTTTTTAAAAATTGGTGTGCCGTTTACATTGATTGTGATGGTGGTGAGTGTATTTTTAATTCCGCTTTTATTCCCTTTTTAATGACATAGTGTGAACCGGTTCACAGAGAATACAAAAAAGTATTGATTGAAATTTTAAGGAAAAATATGACCGCACTTTTAAAAATTGGCCTTGTTTCCGTGTCTGATCGCGCTTCATCAGGCATTTATCAAGATCAAGGTATTCCCGAATTACAGGCTTGGTTAGAGAACGCATTAATCAATCCTTTCCATATAGAAACCCGATTGATTCCCGATGAACAAGGAATTATTGAGCAAACCCTCAAAGAATTGGTGGATAAACAAGGTTGCCATCTTGTATTAACCACCGGCGGAACGGGGCCGGCTAAACGTGATGTAACCCCTGATGCAACCTTGGCGGTTGCCGATCGTGAAATGCCCGGTTTTGGCGAACAAATGCGCCAAGTGAGTTTACACTTTGTACCTACGGCAATTTTATCCCGTCAAGTGGGAGTAATTCGTAAAGAAAGTTTGATTTTAAACTTACCGGGGCAACCCAAAGCCATCAAAGAAACCTTAGAAGGGGTGAAAGACAAAGACGGAAACGTGCTTGTGAGGGGTATTTTTAGCGCAGTGCCTTATTGTTTACAACTCATTAACGGTTTGTATATTGATACTCACTCTGATGTTATTGAGAGTTTTCGCCCAAAAGCGGCAAGACGAGAAAATTTGGAGAAATAGGATGAAAAAGATCGAAGCGATGATTCGCCCGTTTAAACTTGATGATGTGCGTGAAAATCTTTCCGATATAGGTATCACCGGGATGACAGTGACCGAGGTGCGTGGTTTTGGTCGTCAAAAAGGGCATACGGAACTTTACCGAGGGGCGGAATATATGGTGGATTTTTTACCAAAAGTAAAAATGGAAATTGTGGTGCCTGATGATCTGCTGGAACAATGTCTTGAAACCATTATAGAAACCTGCCAAACCGGCAAAATCGGTGATGGAAAAATTTTTGTTTATGATGTGCAACGGGTGATTCGAATTCGTACCGGTGAAGAAAATGAGGAAGCGATTTAGTGGAAAATAACCTAAATTTATACCGCACTTTGTTGGGGATAGCCGCCGTTATTGTTATTTTAGTCGGTATCAAATTAGCCGCTGAAATTGTTGTACCGTTTTTGTTGGCACTCTTCATTGCTATTATTTGTTCTCCGATTATTAAAGCAATGACTATCCGCCGTATCCCCCGCTGGCTTGCGATGGTACTGCTGTTTGTCTTGATCTCCCTTATTTTCTTCTCATTCTTGGGATTGATTAACAGTAGCGTGCGTGAATTTACTCAATCTATTCCTCAATATAAAATTTTGCTTTCCGAACGAGTAAATGATCTGATGGCATTGGCACAACATTTTAATTTGCCTGTTTATTTTTCAAGGGAAACAATTCAAGAAAATTTCGATCCAAGTATCATTATGAATTTTGTTAGCCGTGTATTGCTCAATTTTTCCGGTGTGGTAAGCAATGTATTCGTCTTAGTGCTTGTCGTGATTTTCATGCTCTCTGAAGCTCCCACCATGAAACACAAAGTTGCGGTGGTGATAAGCTCCACACCGAATGATGTAGAAAAGGAGGAACGCCATATTAATCGCATTTTGCAAGGGGTGATTGGCTACCTTGGGATTAAAAGTATCACCAGTTTGCTGACAGGGATTGCGGTGTTTATTTTGTTGGAAGTGTGCGGCGTACAATATGCGATTTTGTGGGCGACATTAAGTTTCTTGCTCAATTATATTCCGAATATCGGTTCTATCATTGCCGCCGCTCCCATTATTGTACAGGCTTTATTATTGAATGGTTTCGGTATCGGTTTTAGTGTGGCAGTTGGTGTGATTGCGATCAATTTGGTTATCGGTAATATTCTCGAGCCTAAAATGATGGGGCGGCGTCTCGGGCTTTCCACTTTAGTCGTTTTTCTTTCCCTCTTATTTTGGGGATGGTTGCTTGGTACGGTGGGAATGCTACTTTCCGTTCCCCTTACAATGGCACTAAAAATCGCCTTAGAATCCAGTCCGAATACGGTGAAATATGCCGAGTTGTTGGGGGATGTGGAAAGTGATTAAAATTTTTTTAGAGACATAAAAAGTGCGGTAAATTTTACCGTACTTCACTTATTTAAAGGGGACGGGTTTGCCAAAAAGTCGTCTTTTTAATCTTATCCACTCTTTCTTTATTCTTTCCAAAGGCGGTGCTTTCGTATTGTTATGGCTTACCTGTTCTCTTCCGGCAGAGAGGCTACTTTCAAAATGATTAGCATTGATAATAAAATCCTGCACACAAACTCCGGGTAAAAGCTGCATAGCTTTATAATCTTTTTGGTTCAAAAATTCTATAAAAATAAGATCATCGGCCGGAAGCGTAAGTAGCTTATTTTGAACCTTGTCGAGCAAATATCTCGCCCCTTTAGAGGTGAGGGTGTAACCCGCTGCACCTGATTGTTTAAAGGTTAAGGGAATAATTTCACGGTTGCATTTTATTTTTTTTGACTTTCTTTTTCCAAAGAGCATTTTTCCGTTGGCTTCTAATTTTAAAACATCCGTATTATCGGGAAGGTAATCAATTTCTAATAATTCCTTTGCATTTTCCCCTAAGTGAATGTCATCTTCAAAAATATTAATGTAGTCGAGGTTATTTTCCAGCATAAAATTCCAAAGGAAAATATGGCTTAAAGCACAGCTAATTTCGACATCACTTAAAAGAGCTTTGGGGGAACGGTCAAGAATAATATTAAGCTTTTTGGCAATTTCATCAATATTTGAAGGCGTAACCGCATCGAAAAATAAGAAAGGGATATTTTGTTTGTCAAATTCATTTTCAATGTGCTTTCGGCGTTTTTGTGCGGTAGTTAAACTAATGACATAATTGTGTTGTGTTGTGTTGTGTTGTGTTGTGTTGTGCATAAATATTACCTATAAAAAAGATAAGATTAAGTTCAGAAAAATACCGTTTTTAATGAGTCTCTCCCAAATTGGATTACTTAACCAATTTTGAGGAAAGACAAATTAACAATATTTTTTTAATTCCCTAATTAAATAACATTCTCTGTTTTCTGCTTTTTTTCACCTGTGCAATCAATATTACCACAAGGACAATTACATATACTGCAAAGATAAATACCAACCACTGCACCATCGTGATACCGAATAACGACCACTGACTGTTATCGCAGGAGCCGGTAGGGTTGAAAATGCTTGGCAACCATTGGTGGAATGGTAGGGTTTCCGGGAAATTAGGGATAAATTCACATTGCTTCCAAGGCGCGGGGTTCATTTGTAGATCAAGGTGACGAATGGATATTATCAAGCCTTTAATCGCACTAAATAAACCTAACGCGAGAGCAATTAAGCGCACGATAAGCGAACGGGGTGCGAGGAGACCAATAATGCCCGCAAAGAATAAACCACTCATAGCTAAACGTTCATATACACAAAGGACACAGGGTTGCAATCCCATACCGTATTGGAAATAAAGTGCGGTCAATTCTAAGGTTAAACTCGAAAATGCAAGTAATAACCACGATAAACGTTTTTCTGAAAATTGTTTAAAAAATGCGAGCATTTGTTCTCCTTAAATTGGCTGAATTAGTCCTAAATTTGCCAGCCAGATGGTAGCGGCCGGTAAAATATATTCAATGGCAAATAAGCCTACCAAGGATAACACAATGGTGTAAGGTAATGCCATGTAAACCATTCTGCCGTAAGAGAGACGAATTAACGGGGCAAGCGATGAGGTTAATAAGAATAAGAAGGCTGCTTGACCGTTTGGTGTTGCGACCGATGGCAAATTTGTTCCGGTATTGATTGCAACAGCGAGTAATTCAAATTGATGTGGTGCGATTACACCGTTAGTTAGTGCGGCTTTAACCTCGTTAATATAAACGGTTGCTACGAAAACATTATCAGAAATAGCAGAGAGTAAGCCATTAAAGGCATAGAATAAAATAAGCTGTGTGCTTTCACTAGCGGATAAGACATAGTGAATAATGGGTGAGAAAAGTTTTTGATCGATAATCACTGCTACCACGGTAAAGAATACGACAAGTAACGCAGTGAATGGCAAAGATTCTTGGAACGATTTGCCAATAATATGCTCATTGGTAATACCGGTTAATGCAGTTGTGAGAACGATCACGCTTAAACCTATTAAGCCTACGGCAGCTAAATGAAATGCTAAACCGATAACAAGCCAAAGTGCAATAACAGCCTGTACAATCAATTTTATTTTTTCTTGCTTTGACATTTTTTGCGTATTATTGTGATCTAAACGTGCCAATACCGCCCATACTTTACGAGGTAGTTTTGCACCATAGCCAAATAATTTGAATTTTTCTACCAAATAGCAGGTCAGCAAACCAAACACTAAAACAGGTAAAGTTACGGGCGCCATACGGAAGAAGAATTCAATAAAGCTCCAATTTGCTTGTTCTGCAATAATTAAATTTTGTGGTTCGCCTACCATGGTCATGACACCGCCGAGTGCGGTTCCCACACCGGCATGCATCATTAAACTTCTTAAAAATGCACGAAATTGTTCTAATGTGGCCTGTTTATCACCTAGTTTATCATCATTGGTGATATCGATAAGCTCGTTTAATTTATTGCCTGAGGCAACTTTGTGATACACACCATAAAAGCCCATGGCTACACTAATAATCACGGCAACTACGGTTAATGCATCTAAGAATGCGGATAAAAATGCGGCACTGATACAGAAAGCTAAAGACAGGGTAATCTTAGATTCGATAGCGATCAGCAAGCGGGTAAATACAAACAATAAGAGCTGTTTCATAAAATAAATGCCGGCCACCATAAACATCAGCAATAAAATAACTTCAAAATTTGCCATGATTTCAGCCTTTACGTGGGCCGGATTTGTCATGCCGATAGCAATAGCTTCAATAGCCAGTAAACCACCGGGCTGCAGAGGATAGCATTTTAATGCCATAGCAAGGGTGAAAATAAACTCTGCAACTAAAACCCAACCTGCGAGAAAGGGGCTGATAAAAAAGAAGATAATAGGGTTAATAATGAGAAAGAGGATAATGATGAATTTATACCAATCCGGGCTGCTGCCTAGGAAATTTTTCATAAAAGCTTGTGTGTAAGTCATAAATGGCTCCTGTTTTTTATAATACGCTCATTGTAATATAGTGTGCTTTAAAGGATAATAACGAAAGTGAAGATTTGTCAAATAAGTCACATTTTTTTGATCTTGTTGGGTTTTTTCCTAACGCCTGGTTATTATGAATACAGAAAACACACTTTTAAAAGCACAAAGTCCCGCAGCGCTTGCCGAAGAATATATTGTAAAAAGTATTTGGAGTAATGTATTTCCGGCAGGTAAAAATTTGCCATCAGAACGGGATCTCGCCGATAAAATAGGGGTAACCCGTACGACATTGCGAGAAGTTCTGCAACGTTTGGCACGAGACGGTTGGTTGACCATTCAACATGGTAAACCAACCAAAGTAAATAATATTTGGGACACGGCCAATCCTAGCATTATTGAAACGCTGATTACCCTTGATCAAAATTCCGCACCGCTCATTATTGATAATATGTTGTCGTTACGTAGCAAAATGTCGGAGTTTTATATTTATGAAGCGGTGAAAAACTCGCCTCAACAATCTGCAATGTTATTTAGTGAATTGAACGAATTAAAAAATTCGGCTGAAGACTATACGGAGTTTGATTATTGTATCTTTCGCCAATTTACTGTACTGGCAAAAAAACCTTTTTATCGTTTAATCTTTAACAGTTTAAAAGGGGTATATCAAAAAATCGGGCTGTTGTTTTTCAGTTATGAAAAACACCGTGAATTGGCGAAGCAGTTTTATCTGGAATTACAACAAATTTGCCAAGAAGGCAACGCAGATGCCGTGGTGGATTGTATTCGTAAACATAATTTAAGATCGGCAACTTATTGGCGTATGATTTTAGAACGCTTGCCTCAAAATCTTTCCGATTAATCAGCAAAAAGTGCGGTTAAATTAATCGTACTTTTTACATATATCTTTAATACCTTATGCGCATACCTCGAATTTATCATCCTGAATCCCTTGAAAATCAAATTCACTGCCAGCTTTCTGACGAGGCGGCAAATCATGTCGGACGAGTGTTACGAATGGTTGAGGGAGAGCAAATTGAATTATTTGACGGCACTAATCATATTTATCCGGCAAGGATTATTGAATCAGGCAAAAAAAGCGTGAAAGTTGAAATTTTGGGACGTGAGTTTGCCGATAAGGAATCAAACCTCAAGATTCATTTAGGTCAGGTCATTTCTCGTGGTGAGCGTATGGAATTTACCATTCAGAAGTCGGTAGAGTTGGGCGTGAATGTTATTACGCCGCTTTGGTCGGAACGGTGCGGGGTGAAATTAGATAGCGAACGTATGGACAAAAAAATTCAACAATGGCAAAAAATTGCTATTGCCGCTTGTGAGCAATGCGGTCGTAATGTTGTGCCTGAAATTCGACCGCTAATGAAATTGCAGGACTGGTGTGCGGAAAATGACAGAGCATTAAAGTTGAATTTACATCCTAGAGCCCAATATTCGATTAAAACTTTGCCGCATATTCCGACGGAGGGCGTTCGTTTGCTGATCGGTTCTGAAGGCGGTTTATCGCCACAGGAAATCGCTCAGACGGAGCAGCAGGGTTTTACTGAAATTTTATTAGGAAAGCGTGTATTGCGTACTGAAACCGCCTCTTTAGCGGCAATCAGCGCATTACAAATTTGTTTTGGAGATTTAGGTGAATGATGGATTTACAAGGAAAATTGTTAATTGCAATGCCTCATTTGGAAGATTATTTTCAGCATACGGTAATATTTATTTGTGAGCATAATGATCAAGGTTCGATGGGATTAGTGATTAACCAACCGACTGATTTAAGCATTGCGGAACTTTATTCCAAACTGAATTTTATGATGAAAAATGACCGCACTTTTGATGATGCGATGGTGGTAGCAGGTGGTCCGATGCATACGGAACGCGGTTTTATTGTACATAAAAAAACAGCAAATGATTTTCAGCATAGCTATAAGATAACGGATGATCTTTTCCTTACGACTTCCGCCGACGTGGTGGATACTTTCGGGGCGTTACAGGCGCCGGAAAAATATTTAGTGGCATTGGGGTGTTCAAGTTGGTCGCCTGGTCAGTTAGTGAAAGAAATCGCAGATAATGCTTGGTTGGTTGTGCCGTTAGACGAAACTATTTTATTTGATACGCCTTACGAAGAGCGCTACCTTGTGGCAAATCGACTGTTAGGTATTAATTCGCATAATTTTGCTACGGCACAAGTGGGGCATAGTTAATGGGTATTACCGCACTTGCCTTTGATTTTGGCACAAAAAGCATTGGATGTGCCGTGGGACAAAGTATTACTGGTACGGCACAGGCTTTACCGGCTTTTAATGCACGGGACGGTATTCCAAATTGGGAAAATATCGAAAAATGCTTAACAGAATGGAAACCCGACCTTGTCGTTGTGGGGCTTCCGTTGAATATGGACGGTACGGAACAGGAATTAACGTTGCGGGCGAGAAAATTTGCTCATCGCTTAAACGAGCGTTTCGGCGTCAAAGTCGCATTACAGGATGAGCGCTTAACCACAACACAAGCACGTAGTGAAATTTTTGATCGCGGTGGTTTTCGAGCATTGAAAAAGGGTAAAGTGGATGGCATTTCTGCTTGTTTAATTTTAGAAAGCTGGTTTGAAAATAATCCGGATTTTTGATGAAAAATCGGGTTTAGACAGCGTATCTCAATGCTTAATCGAACCAAATAACACTCGCCATTCTACCTGTCTTTCTGTCTCGTCGATAAGAGAAAAACAGGTCTTTTTCATTAAATGTGCAATGATTCCCACCGGAAATGTCTGTAATTCCCAATTTATTTAAGCGTTGCGTGGCAATCTGATAAAGATTGCCGAGGTACTTACCTTGTAGAGAAGGATCGGTTCGGAAAGCTGTTTCTGCAATAGGGTCAAAGCCGATAAATTGTTCAACTACTTCACCCCCTACCTGAAATGCGTTTGGTCCGATAGCAGGGCCAAGCCAAACGATAATATCCTGTGCTTGGGCTTTAAAACATTTTACCGTTTTCTCCAATACCCCATCACATAATCCGCGCCAGCCGGCATGAGCCGCTGCCACTTCATTGCCCTGACGGGTAGTGAACAATACGGGCAAGCAATCGGCGGTCATCACGCTACAAACTTGATTGGGCTGTCGGGTATAGACGGCATCCGCATTAAAATTACTGCCAGAATAAGGTAGTTGGATAACATCTGTACTATGGGTTTGAGTGAGAAATAACGGAGTTTGCGGTAAATTGAATTTTTCTACTAATAAAGTGCGGTTAATTTTGACCGCACTTTTTTCATCATCAACGTGATCGCCTAAATTAAAACTATCAAACGGTGCAACACTCACTCCTCCCCAGCGTGTCGTTGTAAATGCATGGATATTGGAGGGCACTTGCCAATTGGGAAAAATCGCGTGCATATTAATAATCCAAATTATCTTTGTGTTCAATATAATCTGTTTTTAGCGCATTAAGCAATTCGATAAAATCCTCCGGTAGAGGGGCGTGCCATTCCATCATTTCACCGCTAATAGGGTGTGCTAAGCGTAGCATAACTGCATGCAAAGCCTGACGTTTAAAATTACGCAATACTTCCATAAAACTTTCACTGGCATTTTTTGGCGGGCGAGGACGACCGCCATAAGTTTGATCGCCTAATAATGGGTGGGCGATGTGTGCCATATGAACACGAATTTGATGGGTTCTGCCCGTTTCCAAACGTAAGCGTAGGCGGGTATAGTTACGAAAGTTTTCCATAATACGATAGTGGGTTACTGCTGGTTTACCCATCGGATGCACCGCCATAAGTGTACGCTTAGTCGCATGGCGTGCCATCGGTTGATTGACAAAACCGCCTTTAGTCATAATACCTAAAGCAACGGCTTCATATTCACGGGTAATTTTTCGTTTTTGTAAATCTCGCACTAATTTTGTTTGGGCGGGTATGGTTTTTGCTACCACCATTAAACCGGTAGTATCTTTATCCAAGCGATGTACAATACCTGCACGCGGTACTTCGGCAATCGGCGGGTAGTGGTAAAGAAGAGCGTTTAATACCGTGCCGTTCGGATTGCCCGCACCGGGGTGTACGACAAGATCTTTGGGTTTATTAATCACAATAATATCGTCATCTTCATAGACGATATTAAGCGGGATATTTTCAGGTTCAAAGCGTGTTTCGTCTTCTATTTTAACGATGATTTCGATATGTTCTCCGCCTAATACTTTTTCACGAGGGATGTTGGCAATGCGATCGTTAATTTTCACAAGATCCGCTTCAATCCAAGTTTTTAGGCGTGATCGGGAATATTCAGGGAACAACTCAGCGAGGGTTTGGTCTAATCGCTGTCCGATTTGTTCAGGTTGTACCTCTGCCGAAAGGGTAATTTGTGGCATAAAAATCTATCTCAATAAGTTTAAAAAGTTGGCTTATTTATTAATGTTCTATACAATGTCGGCTAATTGTATCTTATTTATTGGTGTTCGTAAAAATTAAGGAAAAAACAATGCGCAAAATGAAATCATTGGCTTTGCTTGCAGTAATATTTGCTGTGATCGGTTGTTCAAGCGGTAAAAAAGAAGTTGAGCAATTATCGGTAGATGAACTTTACAATAAAGGTTCAATCTCTTTACAAGAAGGCGGTTATTCTGAGGCTATTCGTTATCTAAATGCGACAATGGAACGTTTCCCGGGAAGTACATATCAAGAACAAGCAATGTTGGATCTCATTTATGCAAACTATAAATCGCAGGATTACACAGCCGTATTGGTGACGGTAGATAATTTCTTAAATCAATTCCCGCAAAGTCCGAATCGTGATTATGCGGTGTATATGGCAGGTCTAACTAATGTTGCAACGGCGGATAATGCCATTCAGGATTTCTTTGGAATCGATCGTGCAACGCGTGAAACAACCTCTTTAAAAACCGCATTTTCGAATTTTCAAAGTTTAATACGCGCATTTCCTAATAGTCCTTATGCACAAGATGCCTTAGCCCGCATGGTTTATATTAAAGATTCTTTAGCGCGCCATGAATTGGAAATTGCTAAGTTCTATGCAAAGCGTAATGCGGATGTTGCGGTGGCAAACCGTGTTGTGGGAATGTTGCAATTATATCCTGACACGCAAGCGACTTATGAAGGTTTATTCTTAATGCGTGATGCGTACCAAAAAATGGGGCTGGATACTTTGGCAAATCAAACCCAACAAATTATTGATGCAAATAAGGATAAACAGTTTGTAAAAGTAGAAAAACCGGAAGAACCTGAATTGGTTGTTCCGGCTGCAACGAAATAATTGGTAAAACCTCCGATACTGATGTCGGGGTTTTGATGCATAAAATACCTTAAAATAAAACCGCACTTTGGGAAGCTAAAGTGCGGTTTTATTTAGCAACAAATTTCTTGTATGACAAACTGCATAGCATGGCGCTCAAATTGCTTTTGTTTGCGATGTTTTAATCGTTTTAAACGTAAGTTACGTGAAGTGGAGATATCACGGGATTTTATTTTTTTCAAAAAGGTTTTGCGTTTTAACATATTACTCTCCTATTCTTATTTATTTTCCATGATATTTTTAGAATCGTTGTTGTTCTGATTTCCTTGAACCCGATGATAATTAACAATACTTTTCATATAGCGACGGATATTTTCCACATATTGATATGCTTCATAGCCACGGGCGTAACCATATTTTAGATTATTATAATGACGTTTTTCTGACAGTAAGGGTAAGTTATTTTTTACATCTAGCCAATTATCCGGATTTCCCCCTAATTTTTTTGTTAAGCGACGTACATCCAGCACATGACCTAATCCCATATTATACGCAGCGAGAGCGTACCAAATGCGATCCTCTTGCGCAATGCTGTCCGGTATTTGGGTCAATAACCAATGTAAATAATCCGATCCTGCTTTGATACTTTGTTCCGGATCCGTTCGATTAGTGATTTTCATTCGTTCCGCCGTATCCCTGGTTAGCATCATCATTCCCCGTACACCGGTAGGAGAGGTTGCATCAGGGTTCCAATGGGATTCCTGATATGCCATAGCAGCCAATAAACGCCAGTCTAATGTGCCTTTGTATTTTTCAAAGAGCGGTTGATATTGTGGGAGAGTTTTTTCTATGGCATTTAAATAGGCTCGGCTATCGACATAATCGAATTGAGCGATGTGACGGAAATATTTCTCTTCAATACGATCAATTAATCCCGAGTCTAAAGCATTGTTCATGAAATCTAACAAACCAGCCTGCAGTTCATTATAAGAATTATTGGCGAGATACCAATGAACAGTAGCTTCGTCCGTTACGTCAAAGGCGATCGCAAGATTGGGGCGGATTTGTTGCGTAGCGGCTACATCAATGGAGTTAGCAATAGTGTAAGGAATCTTACCTTCTGCAACTTGAATTAATAATTCTTCTTGAGTGAATTGTTTGTTATTTTTCCACTGTAAGTTAGGGAATTTTTTCTTAAATTGAGCCAATAACTCGTTTAGTTCTTCTCCTCCGGCAATGGTGATTTCTTGTTGTATTTGGCTTAAATCTTTTGGTCGATTTTCTCCTTTTTTGTAGACTAATTGCCAAGAAGCGGAGGTATAAGCCGGCCCGATTTGGAACTGTTCCGCACGGCGGGGGTAAAAAAGTAAATTAGCGGCGGCAAAATCGATTTGGTTATTTGCGAGTGCGTTAAAAAGTGCGTCTGTATTTTCAAGGGTTTTAATTTTAAGCGTTACGCCTAAATAATCAGCAAAATTTTTTGCTAATTCGTATTCTAAACCGGATTCCCCTTCAGGACCGATCAAATAATAAATAGGGTTGTTGATTGTTCCAACAATAAGGCTGCCTCGTGATTTAATTGCAGTATAATGGTTTTCTTCCGATTGCATTATTTTCTGCCAAGGAAACACCATATCAATCGACCAAAGTAGCAATGCAAGTGCGGCGATAATACGTAAAAATAAACCTTTCAAATATATGTTCCTATTTATAAGAGTACCAAATAGCTAATTTATATCCGATTGATGATACCAGCGATTGTTCCGATTTGTATCGTCATATTCATCAAGTAGATGGCATTTAAAATCAATGGAGTCAAAGATTTCATGGAGAAATCTTTGTGTTTTATTCATATTGGAAACTACTTTATCATCATAGTTTGGTTCATTATCATAATTTAATTTTTCATAGATGTGAATTTCTAACAGCCAAGCACAATTTTTATATTGTTCCTCCCGCCATTTCCCCTCTAAGTCTTGATTAGGAATAATAGCAATGAATGTTTTCATTTCTTTATTTAAATTCCAATAAAAATGCTTATATTTAAAAGGTAAATAACTTTCCAAAAGAGTAGATTTGCATTTTGTGAAGGTTCTCTTGTGTGTTTTAAAGTAGGCTTCGATTGATTTTATTAACCTGTTTTCATCTTTTGCTACGCTTTGAACGGCCCAATAACTGTGATTTTTAAAATGCATTTTTTCTCCTTAATAGAAAGGGTAGGGATATATCCTATCTCTACCCTTTATATTAACTACGGCGGCCTCTTCGAGGTTTCTCGTTAAAAGTGCGGTTATTTTTTTCATTAAATTTCCGCCCGCCGCGATCACCATTACCGTTACCACGACCTTTCCTGTTTCCGCCGAAATCATCACGTTCGCGTGAGTTTTCGGATTTTACCGCCCCAAGAAATGACATTCTCATTTGCTTGTTTAGCACTCGAGTTTTGCCGAATTGTTGAAGCAATTCTTTTGGCATACCCTGTGGTAATTCCACTGTGGTGTATTCATCATAAAGTTTAATATGACCGATGTAGCGACTATTAATATCACCTTCGTTTGCAATTGCCCCAACAATATGACGAACTTCAACACCATCCATTCTTCCAACTTCAATACGGTATAAATCCATCGGTTGCGGATTACCATAACCTTTGCGCTCACTACGGCGTTCTGTCGAACGAGGATTTTCGCGACGTTCGCCACGATCATTACGACGACGTTTTTCCATTGGCGGATCCGGTGGAAGAATTAGTTTTTGCTTGCCTTGTAGTAACATTAGCATAGCAGCCGCAATATCTTCTTGATCTTGATCCGCAGTAAATAAGTCTTCTAACAGGCTACGATATTGTTCTAAATCGTGATGCTCAAGTTGTTTGGTGATTTTCGCCACAAATTTTTTACGGCGGCATTCTTGTAATACTAAATAATTCGGTAGTTCTACTTCATTGATCGGTTTTTTCATCAAATGTTCAATATTGCGGAGTAAACGGCGTTCCCGAGACTCTACAAACAATAACGCACGACCCGAACGGCCGGCTCGACCGGTACGACCGATACGATGCACGTAAGATTCGGCGTCAAGCGGAATGTCGTAGTTCACGACAAGGCTGATACGTTCAATATCAATACCTCGTGCGGCAACATCCGTGGCGACAACAATATCAAGACTGCCGTTACGTAAGCGATCAAGGGTTTGTTCACGCAGTTGTTGGGTCATATCACCATTAAGTGCGGCAGAGCGGAAACCGTTTTTCTCTAATAACTCGGTAATATCTAACGTACCTGTTTTAGTACGGGCAAAGATAATAGCGGCATCAAAATCTTCTACTTCTAGGAAACGAAGAAGTGCTTCATTTTTGCGTACACCGTGGACATACCAACAACTTTGTTCAATATCCGGCGCATTTTCGTTATTGACTTTAATCTTCACTTCTTGAGGATCATGCATAAAACGCTTGGTGATACGACGAATCGGTTCCGGCATTGTGGCAGAGAAAAGGGCGGTTTGATGACGTTCCGGCAATTCGGCCATTACAGTTTCAACATCGTCAATAAAACCCATGCGTAGCATCTCATCGGCTTCATCCAACACGATGAAACGAAGTTCGGATAAATCTAAAGTACCGCGACGAATATGATCCAGAATACGCCCCGGCGTGCCTACTACGACTTGCGCACCTTGTTTTAATGCACGCAGTTGAATGTCATATCGTTGCCCGCCGTAAAGAGTGACAACACGTATGCCCTGTATATGTTTTATAAATTGATCGCAGGCATCCGCCACTTGAATGGCAAGCTCACGTGTCGGCGCCATTACTAACATTTGAGGGTGTTTTGCTTCAGTATTAATTTGAGCCAGTAAAGGCAATGAGAAAGCCGCTGTTTTACCACTACCGGTTTGTGCCATACCCAACACATCTTTGCCGTTGAGCAAGTGAGGGATACAGGCTTGTTGAATTGGAGAAGGTGTTTCAAAACCTAGGTCAGAAACAGCTTTTAAGATGAACTCAGGCAGTCCTAAGTCATTAAAAGTGATTTTGTCAGTCATTAAAATACTCGAATATAAAAAGGAAAGCTCAAGAGGGCTTTCGGTTTAATTGTTGAACACAGAGGACGTTATCCTCAATGTAAAGTGCGGTCTAAAAATTTTCTGTTTTTGTAACCGCACTTTTTACTTCTTTTTCCTGTTCTGTTTGAGCCGGTTTTAATTTCATTAGCTCAAAAGAGGCAAAACGATACTCAACAAAGTTATAAACCCGATTCGCCATAGCCAGTTTAAATAAAGCAGCCGCTTCATCAACCAGCCCCACATTGAGTTTTTGTTTTGCTAGATAAAAATAGGTTTCCGTGAGAATTTCAGCATATTGTTGTGCGTTTTCAGCAAATTTACCGACACGTTGCTGTAATTCTTCCAAAGAAATGTGTCCTAAGTAGTATTGAACGATATTTGTACCCCAGAAGTCCTTTGATAGCCCTTTTGCTCGTTCAACAAGGTTTTTATGGGCTTCTTGCGGTTTTAATTTTTGTTCGTTCAAATACAACCATAAAACACGATAAGGATCGGTTGTATCGGCTTGGTAGAACTGTAAAAAATCCTGTTCGGCAAGATTATAACGTCCTACATAATAAAAATTTAAACCACGATTAAGGTGGGTGTAATTATAACTTGGATCTAATTCGAACACGGCATTGAAAGTTTCCAATGCACCGTCATAATCTTCCTCAAGTAATAGATAAAGCCCTAAATAATTATACACGGCTGCCATTTTCGGCTGCAATGCAAGGGCTTGAGTAAAATCGTAACGAGCCAGCCCCCATAGACCGAGGGAATCATACAGAACGCCGCGTTCAAAATGCAACAAAGCACGTTCTTCATTACTCATTTTTCCAACTAATAATACTTGGCTAATCCGTACAATCATCACCTCTTGTTCAAAGTGTGAATTCGGATTTTGCTCAGCAAGCATTACGTGATTGTTAGATACAAAAGTGTCCCTATACTGGACACAGCCGGCAAGAAACAATATCGCACATAAGCCGAATAAATAGGCTAAATAACGGCGAGATAGTCGAAAACGCTGCATTGGCTTTCTTCTTGTGTACTAATATTTGTTGGAAATAAACAAACTTGACGGAGTTTACCGTCAAGTTTTGATTTATCAAGATTATTCTTGTTCTTCGCTAGAATTTCCTTGGGTTTGTTCGGATTCTTGTTTTGGTGCAAGGTCTTTCATCGTTAAGCGAATACGACCCTGACGATCGATTTCCACTACTTTTACATTGACTTCTTGACCTACTTGAAGATAATCGCTGACTTTTTCAACGCGCTCCTCGGCGATTTGCGAAATGTGTACTAAACCCTCTTTATTGCCGACAATGGAAACGAATGCGCCGAAGTCAGCCAAACGGCTTACTTTGCCTTTATAAATCGCACCGGTTTCTACTTCCGCTACAATTTCTTCAATACGAGCCATCACATTTTTCGCCGCATTATTATCGACTGCGGCAATTTTTACCGTACCATCATCATCAATATCAATTGAAGTACCGGTTTCTTCGGTTAATGCACGAATTGTCGCTCCGCCTTTACCAATCACATCTTTGATTTTCTTCGGATCGATCTTCATTGTGTGAATACGCGGTGCGTAGTCGGAAATATCTTCACGTGGTGCGGGGATTGCTTGTTCCATCACACCAAGAATGTGCATACGTGCGCTTTTCGCTTGGTTTAAGGCGATTTGCATAATTTCCGGTGTAATCCCTTCAATCTTGATGTCCATTTGAAGTGCTGTCACGCCTTCACGTGTACCCGCTACTTTAAAGTCCATATCGCCGAGGTGATCTTCATCACCAAGAATATCGGAAAGTACAACGAATTTTTCTTCTTCTTTTACTAAACCCATAGCAATACCGGCTACTGCCGCTTTAATCGGGACACCTGCATCCATTAAGGCAAGAGAAGCGCCACATACGGAAGCCATGGAGGAAGAACCGTTAGATTCGGTGATTTCGGATACGACACGCACGACATAAGGGAACTCTGCAAGGCTTGGCATCACCGCAGCTACCCCGCGTTTTGCTAAACGTCCGTGACCGATCTCACGACGTTTCGGTGAACCGATCATACCGGTTTCGCCGACAGAGTACGGCGGGAAGTTATAGTGGAATAAGAAATGATCGGAACGCTCACCGGTCAACTCATCAATAATTTGTGCATCGCGCTCAGTACCAAGTGTTGCAACCGCTAATGCTTGAGTTTCACCACGGGTGAAAATTGCCGAACCATGAGTACGCGGTAATACGCCCGTGCAAATATCTAAAGCCCGAACCGTATCCACGGTACGACCGTCAATGCGTGGTTCGCCTGCAATGATACGGCCACGTACGATTTGGCTTTCAAGTGCGGTGAAAATATCGATGATTTTACCTTCACTGATTTCTTCGTCTTCTGCGGTAATTTGTGCGATAACATCAGCCTTGAGCGCATCAATTTGCTCATAGCGGGTTTGTTTTTCTGTAATACGGTATGCATCACCTAAACGTGCTTCTGCAATAGCTTTTACTTTATTGATTAAATCGGTATTTGGCTCAGGAACCACCCAATTCCAACGAGGTTTACCTGCTTCTGCCGCAAATTCTTTGATAGCCTCAACCACAACTTGTTGTTGCTGATGACCGAATACCACGGCAGACAGCATTTGTTCTTCCGTTAAAATATCGGCTTCGGATTCTACCATTAATACGGCTTTATCCGTTCCCGCTACGACTAAATCCAAACGGCTTTGTTTCTGTTCCGCCATAGTCGGGTTTAACACGAACTGATCGTTGATAAAACCGACGCGGGCCGCACCAATCGGACCGTTAAACGGTACACCAGATAAGGATAACGCGGCAGAAGCACCAATCATCGCGACTAAATCTGGACTAATTTGCGGATTGACGGAAACAACGGTCGCCACAACTTGGATCTCATTGAAGAAACCTTCCGGGAATAATGGACGGATAGGACGGTCGATTAAACGGGCAATTAAGGTTTCGCCTTCAGATGGGCGGCCTTCACGCTTGAAAAAACCACCGGGAATACGACCCGCAGCATAAGTACGCTCTTGGTAATTAACGGTTAACGGGAAGAAGTCTTGGCCTTCTTTTACATCTTTTTTAGCCACAACGGTAACGAACACGCTGGTGTCATCCATACTTGCCATTACTGCGGCAGTAGCTTGGCGTGCAATTGCACCGGTTTCTAACGTGACGGTGTGTTGACCATATTTAAACTGTTTAACAATTGGATTCACAATGTTTTCCTTTGATTTTGATATTAAAACAATGCCTTATTTTCCAGATTGCGACTAGCAAAAGAAATCTTTGAGAAAATTATTCACAAAACTCGTTTGTTCACCCTTAATATGGTGTTGTTGGTAAAGCCAACGTTTAAAAAACGTTGTTTTTTGTGACCGCACTTTTGCGAAAAAATTTCTTTTGTTAGCCGCACGCTAATACAGAAAATAAAGCTTGCACATTATACAGATGTTTTGATGTGATTGGTAACTTTATTTCATACTATCAACTTGTTATGATAGGTCAGTTTTCATTCATGCATTCATAAGGAGAAAGATGTGATTATTAGTAACCTAACCAACCCGAATTTTAAAGTGGGTTTACCAAAAGTGATTGTAGAAGTGTGCGATTACCTCAATACATTAGATTTAAATGCATTAGAAACCGGTCGCCACGATATTAACGATCAAATTTATATGAATGTGATGGAGCTGGAAACTGCCGAATCAAGCAGCAAGAAAGCGGAATTACATCATGAATATTTAGATGTGCAGGTCTTAATTCGAGGAACGGAAAATATTGAAGTTGGGGTAACCTATCCGGATTTAACAAAATACGAAGATTACAATGATGTCGATGATTATCAACTGACTGCAGCGGATATTGAGAATAAATTTACGGTCACATTAACACCTAAAATGTTTGCCGTATTCTATCCTTACGAACCGCATAAACCTTGTTGTTTGGTGAATGGAAAATCGGAAGAGATTAAAAAGTTAGTTGTCAAAATACCAGTTAAATTAATTTGATTTTATATAAAAATAGCACGCTCGTGCTTATAGTAAGCGTGCTATTTTATTGTATTTACCTGGTCTCTGTTTCTTTTAGGAGCCAGTTTGTCAATAGATAGAAATTGCTTTTTTATCTCGATTTCTTTATATTAGCGCTTGACTTCATTAGGAGAATATACACTAATCATGACGAGCAACGAGCAACGAG
>NZ_MLHS01000046.1 GCF_001999335.1 Rodentibacter sp. Ppn85
AAAATAGTTTTAACAAGTCTATTAACAAGTGCCCACACAGATTGTCTGATTCGTTGTTAAAGAGCAAAAAACAACGACGCACCGCCAAATCTTCAAACTTCACAACAGCGCGTCGTTGTGTGGTGCGCATTATAGGGAAAACAAAAACGAATGCAAGCAGTTTCTTACAAAAAAATTAAAAAAATGATCTTTCGCTTGAAGTTCATACAAAATGGTTAAAATTTCGTTCTTTTCTGTTATTTTATTGCGCATTTTAAAATGCGTGGCAAATCTGTCACCGAATCCAATACATAATCAGCCAGCTGTTCGCCTTCCTCTGGCACTGCTTTTCCAGTGCGAACCAGCACATTCATTCTCACATTTGCGCCTATTCCCGCTTTTAGATCATCGACTTTATCCCCAACCATTATCGATTTTGTCGGATCGATTTTTAACTCTTTCATTGCCTGCAATAACATTCCTGATTTTGGCTTACGACAATCGCAATCTGCTTTATATTCGCCTTTTCCCTCTGGGTGATGAGGGCAATAATAAATCCCATCTAAATCGACACCTTGCTCTGCTAGTGACCAATCCATCCATTCTGTTAATTTTAAAAATTGATCCTCAGAAAAATAACCGCGTGCAATCCCCGATTGATTCGTGACCAAGACTAGCAAATAGCCCATCGCTTTTAATTCTCGTAATGCCCCTATTGCTCCATCTATAAATTTGAAATGATCAATTTCGTGTACATAGCCATAATCAATGTTCAATGTGCCATCTCGATCAAGAAATACCGCTTTATTCATTTTGTATCCTCAATTCATTAAGATTCCTATATAGTATCATGAATTGAAAATGCTTCCTTTGGAATTAGTGCACCGCGGTGACAAATCACCTTTCCTGCTACACGATGAGCAATTTCGGCCGATTCTACTTCATTGTTATTCTGTAAACGCCCCGCCAAATAACCCGCACTGAAGGAATCACCGGCGGCAGTGGTATCCACAACTTTTTTAATTTTTTGTGCCGGAATGTCAAAACGTTTGTGATGTTCCACAATACAACTCGCCGCGCCACGCTTGATCACGATTTCTGCGACCCCAAATCCACGTGTTCTTTTAATACAATCTTCAATTGAATGTACGCCCCATAGTTTTTCTTCATCATCTAAAGTAAGAAATGCGACATCCGTCAATGATAGCATTTGTTGATAAGCCATTTGAGCATTCAATAAATTCTTCCATAAAATCGCTCTAAAATTATTATCGAATACTATTTTTCCACCTTCTGCCTTAAAGTGCGGTAAAAAATCGAAGAGTTTTTGACGGCTTGATTCACTTAAAATCGCCAAACTAATTCCGCTCAAATAAAGATAATCAAAGTGCTGCAATGTCGATAAAATCCGCCCGGTTTCATTGGTTTCTAACCAACATTTCGCTGCCGCATCGCTGCGCCAATAATAGAAAGAACGCTCGCCTTGTGCATCAGTCACGATGGAATAAAGGCCCGGTAGTTTATCCTTCAATTGCTGAACCAAATCCGTATTCACCCCTTCATCACGCCAAGCATTTAGCATCATCTGGCTATAAGGATCACCACCTAAGGCAGAGACATAATGTACCGAAAAATCCTCTTTAGGTAAAAGCCGAGCCAAATAGACCGCCGTATTCAACGTATCACCGCCAAATCCCACTTGAGCGACCTCATTATGCCGAGACAGCTCGATCATACATTCGCCGATGACTCCTATCTTCATTGCTCGCCCCACTTCACGCAATCAATCGCCTGTTTCGCCAGTTGATGAATTTGCTCGAAATTACCTTTTTCGATAGCCTCTTTTGGCACAAACCAAGTTCCCCCCACACAAAGCACATTTTGAAGTGCAAGATAATCAAGATAATTTTTTTCGTTTACCCCGCCAGTCGGGCAGAATTTCACCTTTGCAAATGGTCCCGAAAAGGCCTGTAACACTTTCACCCCACCATTAATTTCCGCCGGAAAGAATTTGAGAAACTCAAACCCATATTCTGCCGCCAACATCAACTCGGAGGGTGTCGCCACCCCAGGAATAAAAGGTTTGGTATAATCTTGGCTTTTTTGTAACAATGATTGTGTCAGCCCCGGGCTAATCACAAATTGCGCACCTGCTTCAATAGCTTGTACATATTGTTCCGCAGTGGTGACAGTACTTGCACCCACAATGGCTTCCGGCACCGATTCTCGTATCTGACGAATCGCCTCTAATGCACAATCTGTTCGCAACGTGATTTCCAACACTTTCACGCCTGCCGAAATCAACGCTTTTGCTAACGGAATGGCATCTTTCAAGTGCTGAATGGCAATCACCGGCATAATAGGCGAAGTAGTAAGCACATCAAGTGCGGTTAAATTTTTCATTATTTTTCTCCTATAAGGTTACGCCACTTTTAAAAATTGCGAGTTCCCGGAATTCATTAATTTCATTTTTTGTTTTTTTACCGTTTACCGTCTCCACCATCAAATCAATAAATTGATCGAGCAACTGCTCCATAGAAACGTCATACACCAGTTGCCCTGCATTAAAATCAATCCAATGGGGCTTTTTCTCGGCTAACTCGCTATTCGTGGCAATTTTTACGGTAGGCACAAATCCGCCATAAGGCGTACCACGTCCCGTCGTAAATAACACCATATGACAACCTGAACCGGCTAATGCACTCGTAGCGACGGCATCATTACCAGGTGCGCTCAATAAATTTAATCCTGGTACTTTCAAGCGTTCGCCGTATTGCAAAACATCAACCACTTGACTATGTCCGGCTTTTTGCGTGCAGCCCAAAGATTTGTCTTCCAACGTAGTGATTCCTCCGGCTTTATTACCCGGAGAAGGATTTTCATAAATCGGCTGATCGTAAGATATAAAATAACGTTTGAAATTGTTCACCATTTGTACGGTTTTCTCAAAAGTGGCTTCATCACGACAATAGCTCATTAAAATATGCTCCGCACCAAACATTTCCGGCACTTCCGTCAGCACAGTCGTGCCACCATTCGCAATTAAATAATCGGAAAAGCACCCTAGCATCGGATTTGCCGTAATACCGGAAAGCCCATCCGAACCGCCGCATTCCAGTCCAAAATGAACTTCACTTAATTTTCCGCTTTCGCGTTTATCGTGACGCATTGTTTCATAGAGTTGTTGCAAAAGTTGCACACCTTGCTCAACTTCGTCTTCACAATGTTGAGCAATCATAAATTTCACTCGATTTTCATCAAAATCGCCTAATCCTTGCTTGAATGGTTCTATTTGATTGTTTTCACAGCCTAAGCCAATTACTAGCACAGCACCAGCATTCGGATGTTTCACCATATTTTGCAACATGATTTTGGTGTTTTCGTGATCGTCACCCAGTTGCGAACAGCCGTAATTATGATGAAACGTAAACACCCCATCAATATCCGACAAACTATTTTTCTGCATAAAATGTTGTTTGATTTGATTGGCAATCCCCACCACACACCCTACTGTAGGAATAATCCAAAGTTCATTACGAATACCAATTTCACCATGCTTACGACGATAGATCTGCACCTCCCGTTCAGGACGATAAACGGAAAGTGCGGTCAATTCCGGCTGATATTTATAGTCGTTGATATCACTTAAATTAGTTTTCACATTGTGGGTATGCACATGTCTGCCTAAGGCAATATCGTGTAAAGCATGCCCAATAGGATAACCGTATTTCACTACATTCTCACCTTGTACAATATCACGCAAAGCAAATTTATGCCCTCGTGCAATATTTTCAACCAATGGAATCCTCAAACTATCCATCTCTAAAACAGTGTGTGCCGGCAAATCCTGCAATGCCACCGCCACATTATCTTCCGGTTGAATTTTGATAAATTGCTTCATAACTCATCCTTATAGTACTGCCGTCAATGCCTCACGCATGCCTTTCGCCAAAATATTTTCTAACTGCTCCACCACGGTTTCCACTAATTGTGGTACTGCTGTTAAATCTGTTTCCCAATGGGATTTTTGGCTTAATACATGATAGACTAACTGATAAAGTGAGATCTCACCGGTATCCACTTGTTGCCACCATTTTTTGAAATTCACTAACCAAAATTCATCATCTTGTAAAGGAATCACTTGATCGTTTCGCTTACCCTGATAAAAAGCAATCAATGCAGCCAATGCGAACGTTAGACAATTTGGCAAGGCATGATATTTTGCTTGATGAGCCAATAATTGTGGCAAAATACGTGTCCGATACTTCGTCATACTGTTAAGTGCAATCGAGAGTAACTGATGCTGAATGAACGGATTTTTGAAACGTTGAACTACTGCCTGCGCAAACTGTTGTAATTCAGCTTTCGGCGAAGACAAAACAGGAATAATCTCATTTTCCACCGCACTTTTTACAAACTCACAAAGTTGCATGTCTTTCATTGCCTCGCCCACAGTATCTACTCCCGCCAAATACGCCACGGGCACGAGCGCGGTATGCGCACCATTTAAAATTGCCACTTTGCGTGCTTTATACGGCTTAATATCCTCCACTACTAACACATTCAATTTCACTTGCTCCAAGCGGAAAACCTCACGTAACCATTGTGGTCCCTGGATGACAAATAAATAAAAATATTCTGCCGCATCCAAAAATATATCGTGATAACCTAATTCGTTTTTTAACGCTTCAGCTTCCGCCCTCGGATAACCGGTCACAATGCGATCGACTAAAGTAGAACAAAAAGTATTTTTCGTTTCTAACCAATGTATAAAGGTATCGGAAAGTTGCCATTCTTTTGCATAACGCAATACTAAGGTTTTCAACTGCTCACCGTTATAATCAATTAATTCGCAAGGTAAGAGAATAAAACCAGGCGCATTTTCACCCAAAGCAACAAAACGCTCATACAGTAAACGCGTTAATTTTGCAGGATAACTCACCGGCGGACGATCATGAAAACAATCGCCTTCGTGATAGCTAATGCCTGCTTCAGTGGTGTTAGAAAAAATTATGTTGATGTCCGGATTATGCGCCAAAGCCAAATAATCATCAAATTGCTGATAAAGATTAATTTCTTCATTCACCGAGCGAATCACTCGTATTTGTTTTACCGCTTCGCCTTGCTCATTTAACCCACGAATCACTGTGGTATAAAGCCCATCTTGTGTGTTTAATGAAGGCGGAAAATCCGAATTAATCGGACGAACAATCGCCACACCGGAATTAAAATCCGTTTTTTCATTTAATAAATCAATTTGCCAATCAACAAATGCCCGTAAAAAATTCCCTTCACCAAATTGAATAATACGCGTTGGATATTGTGCGCCGGGAAAATTAGTTCTGTTTAGGGTTTTCATAGTCATATCCTTTACTTAATTATTATGCTACACCGTAAACAAGGTTAGGTAGCCACGTTGAAATTGCAGGGATGTAGGTCAACAATAATAGTTCAACTATCAACAATCCCCAGAATGGAATTACGTCTTTAATGAATTTTTCAATAGGTACTGCAGTAATAGAACAAGTCGTAAACATTACTGTACCTAAAGGCGGTGTAATCGTACCAATTGCGCCATTGAAGATAAAAACAATACCAAAATGAATCGGATCGATACCGTAAGAATGTGCGATAGGAGCGAGTAGCGGAGCAAGCACGATCATAATAGCATTGCCTTCTAAGAACATACCTAACACAAGCAATGCAACATTTACCAACATTAAGAAAGTAAGCGGGCTATTCACTACATTGGTCATCCACTCAGCCAACGATTGAGGTACGCGTTCCCATGTTAAGAATTTTGAAAAAGCAACCGCAAAACAGATAATAAGCAGTACATTTGCCGCACTGAGTGCAGATTCTCTCGTTGCCAACCAGAGTTTTTTCATATCCATGTTTCGATAAATAAATACACCGAGAATCAATGCATAAATTACGGCAACCGCACCGGCTTCTGTTGGGGTAAATACCCCCATTCGAATACCACCAATAATGATGATCGGAAGAAATAACGCAAGTACGGCATCTTTTGCAGAAAGCGCAATTTCTTTGCAGCTTGCACGTTTTTCTCTAATTGGTAAATAACCGTGTTTCTTGGAAATAATAGAAACCAAAACCATCATTAAAATACAGAGTAACGTGCCTGGAACAACACCTGCTAAAAATAAGCGACCGATTGAAACATTATTTACATAACCGTAAATAATCATCGCAATACCCGGTGGTATAATCGGTGTAATCAATGAGCCTGCTGCAGTTACCGCCGCAGAAAACGAGGCACTGTAACCACGAGCAACCATTTGCGGAACAAGCAATTTTGAGTTCATCGCTGCATCAGCAATATTTGAACCAGATAAACCGCCCATTAATGTACTCAATACCACATTAACTTGAGCCAATCCACCGCTCATATGACCGGTTAAAACCTCACAAAACTTTAATAATCTGGAGCTTATACCGGAATGATTCATAAACACACCAGCCATGATAAAGAAAGGAATGGCAAGTAATGTCACTGACTCTAATCCTCCGCCGAGACGTTGAACCAACATAATCATTGGTAAATTAGAGTT
Organism: Rodentibacter sp. Ppn85; assembly: GCF_001999335.1. GTDB lineage: Bacteria > Pseudomonadota > Gammaproteobacteria > Enterobacterales > Pasteurellaceae > Rodentibacter. The sequence continues at coordinate 6,552 of NZ_MLHS01000046.1, forward strand.
AAGGAGAAAATAACCTAGTGTCGAACAGAATATACAGAATGCGACTGGTGTACCAATGATAAAGAGAAACAATAAAATACCAATTGGGATGATGACTTCCATAATTAATGTTCTCCTCTGTTCATATTCACCTTAAAGAAATAAATAATTTTTCTTATTTCATAGAAAAACATAAACAATGCACTAATTGGAATAATGGCGTAAATATAGGCATACGAAATCTGCAATGCCGGAGTAAATCTCATTTTTGACATAGGCAATAATTTAAAGCCCAAATAGATCATAAAGCCTAAACAGAAAACCATAACCAAAGGTTGGATAACACCATCAATAAAATTAGCAACTTTATGTGGTAATTTTGTTAATAAGAAATCAATGCGAATTAATTCATTGTTTTTACATAACGCACTGGAAGCAAGAAATGTAAACCAAATGAAAAACACAACACAAATTTCTTCAACCCATGCACTTGGCGTATTAAAGCAATAACGCATCACCACACCATAGCCGGATAACAGAACAATAAGAGCCAGAAAAAAGGAAGCAAGTATTTCATCAATACCACTCAGCCAAAATTTCCTTTTGTAAATTGAAGCAGACATCTTAATATCTCCTTTATTGTAAGTACCTAAAAAAATTTTAGGCACTTATAAGTGCGGTTAAAATTGAGCAAGTTTTTCTTGAACGTTTTGATATAAATTTGGCGACCATTCAGGGAAACCGTTAGCAATTACATCTCGAACCGCTTTCTCAAATGCGAGCAAATCAACTTCATTTACCATTACGCCTGATTTCTTCAAATTTTCTAATGCTTCATTTTCCGCATTCTCAATTAGCCCTGCACCATAAGTCACCATTTCTCGACTCGTATCAATAATGATTTTTTGTTGTTCCGGCGTTAAACTACGCCAAAATGCCGTACCTGCCACAAATGGAGACATATGTTTTGTATGAGCTGTTAAGTTAAGATTTTTAGCGACCTCATAGAACTTACCGCCATATAGCACAACAGTTGGGTTTTCTAACCCCTCAATAATCCCTTCGGATAAACCAGGATACACATCCGACAAGGACATTGGAGTAGGCACGCCACCCATTGCTTTGATGGTTTGTAAGAATAATCGAGAATGTTGAACCCGCACTTTAACGCCTTTTAAATCATCCGGTTTGATAACCGCTTTTTTCGTTAATAAATGACGAGTACCGTACACAACATCAGGCACAACAATATGAATATCCTCTTTATCTAATGTATTGCTTAAATCCTTAAACCAATCTGAATGCAATAATTTTGATTTTTTCTCAAAAGATTGGCTGATATAAGGTGCATTAATCACCCCTAGATCAGGAACAATATCCATCAATGCACCATAGTCACTAATTGTGATAATGTTTGCTCCAAATTTAGCCTGTTCCAATACTTCTGTTTCACTACCTAATTGACTGGAAGGAAACAATTTAAAAATAATATCCCCATTAGATTTTTCTTTAACCTTCTCCGCCCAATAGTGCATAGCTTTATCAATCGGTTCGCCTGGCTGATTTCCGTATGCCACCATAATTTCAGTAACGGCAAATACATTAACGGATAAACCAAACAAACCTAATGAAATAACACTCTTTAAATATTTAGATAATGATTTCATAATGTCCTCACAGTATGTTTTTAATAATTACGGATAGAGACTTGATTGTTTAATACAAAATAACACTTTTAATTAATGTTTTATTTTTTGTGATTTTCTCCTCATAAATATCAACAAGCTCATCATATTTGAATGTGTGGGTTAGCATCATATCCGCACTAATTTTTCCTTCCGACATCAAATATTGTACTTTTTCAAAATCTTCTTTCGTCGCATTCCGGCTTCCCATCATCGTAGTTTCTTTTTTATGGAAATCAGGATCATTAAATTCCAACATTCCTTTAAATAATCCGACAAATACAATTCGACCACCATGACGAATAAGATTAACTGTATTATTCATTGCTTTTTGATTGCCTGTCGCATCAATCACAACTAATGGCAAACGACCATTAAAATAGTCTTCCACTTTTTCATTTAGCGGATTTACAGTCGGTACATCAAGATGTTTTTGAATATGAATACAACGTTCCCTACTTGTATCGGCAATAACGACATTTGCACCATCAGCATGCGCAATAGCTGCCGCGCCCAAACCAATCGGACCGGCTCCCACTACCAAAACATCCGTTCCCTCTGAAAGTTGTGCTCGTCTCACTGCATGAGCACTAATTGCAAAAGGTTCAATTAATGCTGCGGTAATATCATTTACATTACTTGCAATCGGTAAAACATTACTGGCTGGCGCCGCTAAAAATTCACTAAATCCACCATCCTGATGTACCCCCAAGACCGAAATACTTTCACAACAGTTTGTTTTTCCACTTAAACAAGCATCGCATTTACCACAAGATAAATAAGGCACTAAAGCGATACGTTGGCCAACTTTAAAATCTTGAACTTGTTTTCCTATCGCTGTGATTTTTCCACTTACTTCATGACCTAATACGCGAGGGTATTCAAAAAATGGTTGATTCCCTGCATAAGCATGAATATCAGTACCGCAGATCCCTACGGCTGCAACCTGAATCAATACTTCATCATCTTTTAGTTCCGGGATATCTCTTTCTTCAAAAGAGAGTTGAAAAGGATTTTTACATACCAGTGAACGCATAATATTTACCTCAAAAGGTGATTTTAACTATTGGATGAACACATTATTTAGGAGAAAGAATGTTGAGGTCTAATTTAATTTATATTATTGTGATCCATACTCAAGTTTGCCGTTCTTTAACGGTTTTTTATAAAAAATGGAACAAAATATGAGCAGAAATCTTCAACTCAGGCAGAATATTATTAATCAAATCATTGAGGATATTGCAACAGAACTACTAAGTTCCCCTCTTCCGTCACAAACAGAACTGGCTAAACTATATAGTGTAAGTCGAACAACAATTCGAAATGTACTCCAATATCTAATTCAAATAGACATCATAAAATGGGAAGGCAATCAATTTAATGTAACCCGTCTTCCAGATGATGAAGATAAAATCTTTCATATTGCACAAAAGAAGAATCACCCCTTACAACTAAAATATCTAGAGATTTACTTTCAAAATGCTATTCAACAAAAACTGATTAAACCGGGAGATATTTTCAGCGAATTACAACTAGCTAAAGATGCCAATGTTGATATCTACACTGTTCGAGAGTATTTAATGCCTTTTGCTCGTTTTAATTTGTTAACTAACGTAAGCCGTGGGAAATGGAAACTTACCGAATTTTCGCCGCACTACGGTGATAAGTTATTCGAACTAAGAGAGATTTTAGAATGCCACGCATTACGTTGTTTTATGAAACTCCCTACCGATGATCCTCGATAGAAAGATATGAAAATACTTTTACAAGATCATCAAAATTTGAAACTAGAAATTGTAGAAAATTATGCGGATTTTTCTCGTCTCGATCATCGTCTTCACACATTAATACTTTCCGCTGCAGATAACCCATTTATTGATGAATTTATTGAACTCATTACCGTAATATTCCATTTTCATTATCAGTGGAATAACAAAAATTTACGTACAAGAAATATTCTTGCAGTTGAAGAGCACCTCACATTATTAATGAAAATTATTAATAAAGATGAAAATGGAGCACTACTTGAATTAAAAAGGCATTTAAGAACTGCTAAAGTAACATTAATACATAGCACCACTGGAAAATTACCTTATGGCTATAATTACTAGCCCATAACCAATCCATCTAAAAAAGATCCCGTGACATATTGACACGGCAATCTAGACGTCTAGAATACCGAAATAAATTTGAAAATAGCAAAAGAACAAGGGCTTATATGATTAAGCTAAGTAATATTACGAAAATTTTTGAGTTATCGGGCAAAAAACTGACCGCACTTGATAATGTCTCTCTCAATGTTGAAAAAGGGCAGATCTGTGGGGTAATTGGCGCATCCGGAGCAGGAAAGAGCACGCTAATTCGCTGTGTAAATTTGTTGGAAAAACCCAGTAGCGGTTCAGTAATAGTAGACGGGGTGGAACTTACCCAACTTTCTGAGCGGCAATTAGTTCGTGCACGCCGTCATATTGGGATGATTTTCCAACACTTTAATTTACTCAATTCACGCACAGTATTTGAAAATGTTGCTCTACCACTAGAACTGGAAGGAACATCAAAAGCAAAAATTCAAGAAAAAATCACCGCACTTTTAGCACTTGTGGGTTTAAGCGAAAAGCGCGATGCTTACCCAAGCAATCTTTCCGGCGGTCAAAAACAACGTGTTGCCATCGCTCGTGCTTTGGCAAGTGATCCAAAAATATTATTATGTGATGAAGCTACTAGCGCCTTAGATCCGGCAACCACGCAATCCATTCTAAAATTACTTAAGGAAATCAACCGCACTTTAGGTATCACGATTTTACTCATCACTCATGAGATGGAAGTCGTGAAACAAATTTGTGATCAGGTGGCTGTCATTGATAAGGGGCAGCTAGTGGAACAAGGTTCGGTGAGTGAAATTTTTTCTAACCCGAAAACCGAATTGGCACAAAACTTTATTCGTTCAACCTTTCATATCAGTTTGCCTGATGAATATTTGGAAAATCTCACTGACACCCCTAAACACAGTGAAGCCTATCCGATTATTAAATTTGAGTTTACCGGACGTTCCGTCGATGCACCGTTACTCTCACAGGCATCAAAAAAATTTGGCGTGGAGCTGAGTATTTTAACATCGCAAATTGATTACGCCGGCGGTGTAAAATTTGGCTATACCATTGCTGAAGTAGAGGGGGATGAAGATGCCATTACACAAACCAAAATTTATTTAATGGAAAACAACGTGCGCGTGGAGGTCCTCGGTTATGTTCAATGATTTCTGGACAACATTTACCCAACAACTCACACCACAAATGTGGGGTGTTGTCGCAACAGCAACTTATGAAACCGTCTATATTAGTTTTGTTTCTACTTTATTGGCAGTTATCATAGGTTTACCCGTAGGCGTGTGGACCTTCTTAACCGGTAAAAACGAAATTTTACAAAATAAACGTACCCACTTTATTTTGAATATAATCATTAACATTGGACGTTCTATTCCATTTATCATTTTACTTTTGATTTTACTGCCTGTAACACGCTTTATTGTCGGCACTGTACTTGGCACTACCGCAGCAATTATTCCATTAAGTATCAGTGCAATGCCTTTTGTCGCACGTTTAACTGCCAATGCTCTAATGGAAATTCCGAATGGGTTAACTGAAGCTGCACAAGCAATGGGCGCGACCAAATGGCAAATCGTCCGTAAATTTTACTTACCAGAAGCCTTACCTACCCTGATTAATGGTATCACACTTACTCTCGTTACCTTGGTGGGTTATTCAGCCATGGCGGGAACACAAGGTGGTGGCGGGCTTGGTAGTCTTGCTATCAACTATGGTGTATATCGCAATATGCCTTATATCACCTGGGTTGCCACTATTATCATTGTTCTTTTCGTCATGATTAGCCAAAAGCTCGGTGATACCCTGGCGAAGAAAGTTGATCATCGCTAAAATACAACTTACTGTTAACTAACAAGAGGAAACCTTATGAAATTAAAAAATTTATTCGCTATCACAGCCATCGCATCCGCCCTTATCCTAACAGGATGTAAGGATGATAAAAAAACCGAAACTGCGGTAACTACCGCACCGCTTAAAATCAAAGTTGGAGTGATGTCAGGTCCGGAACATCAGGTAGCAGAAATTGCAGCAAAAGTAGCAAAAGAAAAATACGGATTAGATATACAATTTGTAGAATTTAATGACTATGCATTACCGAATACCGCAGTTTCTACTGGTGATTTAGATGTAAATGCAATGCAACATAAACCTTATCTAGATCAAGACGCAAAAGCCAAAAACCTAAATAATCTGGTGATTGTAGGCAATACTTTTGTTTATCCGTTAGCGGGTTATTCTAAAAAGATTAAGAATTTAAATGATTTACAAGAAGGTGCGAAGGTAGTCGTACCAAACGATCCAAGTAACCGTGGACGTGCATTGATTTTGCTCGAAAAACAAGGCTTAATTAAACTTAAAGATGCCAATAATCTATTATCAACAGTATTGGATATCGTTGAAAATCCCAAAAACCTGAATATCACCGAAGTAGATACTTCTATTGCAGCTCGCGCATTAGATGATGTTGATTTGGCTGTCGTAAATAATACTTACGCCGGTCAAGTTGGCTTGAATGCACAAGATAATGGTGTGTTTGTGGAAGATAAAGATTCTCCTTATGTAAACATTATTGTTTCACGCACAGATAACAAAGACAGCAAAGCCGTACAAGATTTCGTGAAAGCTTATCAAACCGAAGAAGTCTATCAAGAAGCTAAAAAACACTTCAAAGATGGTGTTGTAAAAGGTTGGTAATTTTTAGCGCACGTTAAAGGAAGCCGCAGATAAAACCTGCGTTTTTTTTATTGAATAAAAATGGGATTAGCCACTAAAAGACTGCCCCATTTTTCTTGGGTTAGAGGTTAGAATTAATCACTTTATTAAAAAATAGATTAAAGAAAATATACGCCATCAAATCCCTTAAACTTTTATACAAAAAAACCGCACTTTGTTATGCAAAGTGCGGTTAAATTTATCTAAGTTTTTTAATTCAATTATAGTGATGCTTGATCTACTGCAACACCGGCACCCATAGTGGTAGAAATGCTTACTTTCTTAATGAAAATACCTTTTGCAGTGGTTGGTTTTGCTTTTGTCAAAGCTGCCAATAATGCTTGGAGGTTTTCTTTTAATTGTTCTTCAGAGAAGTTTGCTTTACCAATTGTGGTGTGGATAATACCGTTTTTATCGTTACGATAACGGATCTGACCGGATTTCGCATTTTTTACGGCTTCAGCAACGTTTGGTGTTACAGTACCCACTTTAGGGTTTGGCATTAAACCACGTGGACCTAATACTTGACCTAATTGACCTACAACACGCATTGCATCAGGAGAAGCAATAACTACATCAAAGTTCATTTCGCCTTTCTTGATTTGCTCTGCTAAATCTTCCATCCCCACTAAATCAGCACCCGCAGCTTTTGCAGCATCAGCGTTTGCACCTTGAGTGAATACAGCTACGCGAACTTCACGACCGGTACCGTGTGGTAATACGGTTGCACCACGTACGTTTTGATCGGATTTACGAGGATCGATACCTAAGTTTACCGCAACATCAACGCTTTCAACAAACTTAGCTGTCGCAAATTGTTTTAGTAGTGCGATTGCTTCGTTAATTTCGTATGCTTTAGTAGAATCTACGCCAGCTTTGATTGCTTTCATTTTTTTAGTCAATTTAGCCATCGTATTATTCCTCCACCACTAAGCCCATAGAACGAGCAGTACCAGCGATTGATTTCATTTTGGTTTCAATAGTCGCACCGGTCATATCTGCCGCTTTAGTTTCAGCAATTTGACGGATTTGATCTAAAGTTACTTTACCCACTTTATCTTTGTTCGGTTTACCAGAACCTGATTTGACACCTGCTGCTTTTTTCAATAACACGGCAGCCGGCGGAGTTTTAGTAACAAATGTAAATGAACGGTCTGCATATACAGTGATCACAACCGGAATTGGTAAACCTTTTTCTAAGCTCTCGGTACGAGCATTGAACGCTTTACAAAATTCCATAATGTTCACACCTTGTTGACCTAATGCAGGACCAACCGGTGGTGATGGGTTTGCCATACCAGCTGCAACTTGCAACTTAACATAGGCTTGGACTTTTTTTGCCATTTTTGTTTTCCTCTAATTGGGTAATAACGCTATAAATAGCTCCCCGATGGTTTCGATACATATTCTAAAAGAAAATATGCCACACAAAAATATGAGCCAATAAATGGCTCATAATAGGCTGCGGATTATATAAAAGGTGAGGTTGTTTTTCAAGTATCTTACATAGAAAAAGATGCTAAAAAAATAACCGCACTTTATATTCTAAATGCGGTTATTATTTAGATAATTTTCTATCATTAATAAGCTTTTTCCACTTGACTGAATTCAAGCTCAACCGGCGTAGCACGACCAAAAATGGAAACGGATACTTTCAAGCGACCTTTTTCGTAATCAACCTCTTCCACTATACCGTTAAAGTCGGCAAACGGCCCTTCCGTTACACGGACTTCTTCACCAGGATGATATTCATTACGGTGACGCGGTTTCTCAGAACTTTGCTCCAAACGATTTAAAATGGTATCCGCTTCACGTTTAGAAATCGGAGCCGGCTTATCCGGAGTCCCGCCGATAAAGCCCATTACCCGCGGTACACTCTTCACTAGGTGCCAAGTGTCATCATTCATTTCCATTTCTACAAGCACATAGCCGGGAAAAAACTTACGTTCACTTTTACGACGTTTACCCGCCACATTTTCGACTACTTCTTCCGTAGGCACCAAGACCTCACCAAACTGATCTTCCATTTGATGCTGTTTAATATATTCACGTAAAGTTAATGCCACACGGCTTTCAAAACCGGAAAACGCTTGTAAAACATACCAACGTTTTTTTGATACTGTTATTTCTTCGGTCATTTTAGAATCTCAAATCGGTTAAAAAGTTAATGATTGATACGATAATAGAATCTATCGCCCAGAAAAATAATGAAGCTATAATCGTCACCCCTATTACAATCAAGGTAGTTTGACGGGCTTCCGAACGAGTCGGCCATACGACTTTACGTGCTTCATTTTTTGATTCTTTAAAGAAATTACGAGCCTTTGTTCCTTGATTAGTAATTGCAGCAAAAGCAAAAGCCAATACAAGGATAACCGCAACGCCAATCACCCGAACTGGTGTCGAATAATCTTTTTGGAAATAAGCATTGCCAATGGCAGCGACAGAGAAGAAAACTACAACCAATATCCAAAGTAATGTATTTAAGCCTTTTGATTTACCTTCTATCGGCTCTTCTGTTTTTTTCTTTTTATCAACAATTTCAGTTGCCATAATTGAATCCGTTTAAAAAGGGAGAAATAAGAATAAATTTAAGAACGTGCGATTGTAGCACTTTCTTTGCCCGTTTCCTATTGAAAAATGAGTCACCTAGAAAACAATCAAAAAATCAACCGCACTTTTATGTAAGCTAATGCTAAGAACGATAAATCAGCTTAGGTGCTGAATTATCAATAATCGTTGACTCATCCACGATCACTTTTTCCAGATTTTCTATGGATGGTAAATCATACATAGTATCAAGCAGTACCGCCTCAACAATTGAACGCAAACCACGAGCGCCGGTTTTACGCTCAAGGGCTTTCTTCGCCATGGCTTTTAAACCCTCCGGCGTAAATTCCAGCATTACGTTTTCTAACTCGAATAATGCTTGGTATTGTTTTGTTAAAGCATTTTTAGGTTGGGTAAGAATTTGCACCAGTGCCTCTTCATCCAATTCACTTAACGGAGCAATCATCGGTAAACGACCAATAAACTCCGGAATTAAGCCAAATTTCATAAGATCATCCGGCTCTACCTGACGGAATAATTCGGATAAAGATTGATCTTCACCTTCTTTTTCCACTTGTGCATCAAAACCGATGCTGGTATTCGTTTGAGTACGTTTACCGATAATTTTATCCAAGCCGGCAAATGCACCACCGCAAATAAACAATATTTTTGACGTATCTACTTTCAGCATTTCTTGTTGAGGATGTTTACGCCCCCCTTGTGGCGGTACTGAAGCGATTGTGCCCTCAATTAATTTCAATAATGCCTGTTGCACGCCTTCGCCCGAAACATCACGAGTGATAGATGCCCCCTCTGACTTGCGACTAATTTTATCAATTTCATCAATGTAGATAATGCCTTGCTCTGCTTTTTCCGTATCGTAATCACAATTTTGCAGAAGTTTTTGCAATACATTTTCAACATCCTCGCCTACATAGCCCGCCTCCGTCAGTGTCGTTGCATCCGCTATCGCAAAAGGTACATTCAGACGGCGAGCCAGAGTTTGCGCAAGCAATGTTTTACCGCTTCCGGTCGGACCAATCAGCAAAATATTACTTTTACCTAATTCGACTTCATTACTTTCATGATTGGTACGTAAGCGTTTATAGTGATTATATACCGCCACCGAAAGCACTTTTTTCGCATAGTCTTGACCAATGACATAATCATCTAAATTCGCACGGATTTCGTGTGGTGTCGGCAATTTAGCTTCATTTTCAACCGCACTTTCAGCCGTTTGTTCATCATTATTATCTTCCAACATTGAATGACAAAGTTCGATACATTCATTGCAAATATAGCCCTCTGTTCCGGCAATCAATTTATCGACTTCACTTTTCTCCTTACCACAAAAGGAACAATGCAGCTCTTTATTCTCAGTTGTCATCTTAAATCCTTAACGCTTAATCAATACGTTATCCACTAACCCATAATTTTTTGCTTCTTCTGCGGACATAAAGTTATCGCGATCGGTATCTTGCTCAATACGTTCAATACTTTGCCCGGTGTGAAAGGCTAAGCGTTCATTTAAGGTGTGCTTAATTTTCAAAATTTCTTGCGCATGAATCTGAATATCCGACGCTTGACCACGGAATCCGCCCAACGGTTGGTGAATCATAACACGCGCGTTCGGCAATGCTGCACGTTTACCCGCCGTACCGCCTGCCAATAAGAATGCTCCCATAGAACATGCCTGTCCAATACAGAGCGTTCGTATATCCGGTTTGATAAATTGCATCGTATCGTAAATTGCCATGCCGGCAGTTACCGAACCGCCTGGTGAATTAATATAAATATTAATGTCTTTCGTCGGATCCTCCGACTCTAAAAAAAGTAACTGTGCAACTATCAAGTTTGCCATACGATCTTCAACTTCGCCGCTTAGGAAAATCACACGTTCTTTTAATAGACGGGAATAAATATCGTAAGAACGTTCACCTCGTGAGGTTTGTTCTACGACCATAGGAATTACGCTCATTTTTGCCCCTAAATCATATAAAAAATCGGGCAACATTTTACTCGATTTTCAGTTAAAACAAAAATGCGGTCGAAATTCACTATAAATAACGACCGCACTTTTTAATCAAAAATAATTATGCTTGTGGATTCATTACTTCATCAAATGAAGAAACTTTTTCCGTCACTTGTGCTTTGGCAAGAATCGCATCAACCGCTTGTTCTTCTAACACAACATTGCGAATATTATTCATTAATTCTTCATTTTTGCTGTAATATTCAACCACTTCCGCCGGTTGCTCGTATGCTGAAGCAATATCTTCGATCATCGCTTTCGCGCGATCTTCATCCGCTTTTAATTCGTTTGATTTGATTACTTCTGAGAATAATAAACCGACTTGAACACGGCGTTTTGCATCCGCTTCAAACAATTCGCGAGGTAATTGTGCCGTTTGTTGGGCATTACCGCCAAAACGTTGTGCCGCTTGATTACGCAATACATTAATTTCTTCTTCAACCGCAGATGTCGGAACATCAATCGGGTTTTGCTCGATTAGACCGTTAATAACCTGTTGTTTAACACGAGAAACTAATGCATTTTTCAATTCACGAGCCATATTTTTACGGATTTCCGCACGTAAGTCTTCAACCGTTTTGGTATTTGGACCGAATTTAGCCACAAATTCATCGGTTAATTCAGGTAATACCATGTTTTCAACTTTTTTCAAAGTAATTGCAAATTTCGCGGCTTTACCTTTCAAATTCTCTGCGTGATATTCCTCAGGGAAAGTGACATCAATATCAAATTGCTCACCGGCTTTATGACCTACGATACCGTCCTCAAAACCCGGAATCATACGTCCTTGCCCCATAAACAAAACGAAGTCGGAGGCTTTTCCGCCCTCAAACTCTTCACCATCGATAGCTCCTACGAAGTCAATCGTGACACGATCATCAGCTTTTGCTACATCTTGGCTCTCAGACCAAGTCGCTTGTTGTTTACGCAATACATCAATCATTTTATCAATGTCTGCATCCGTAATTTCAACTGTTGGTTTTTCAACTTTGATATTTTCTAAACCCTGTAACTTCACTTCCGGATATACTTCAAAAGTGGCGTTAAATACTAAATCTTTGCCTTGTTCAAAAGTTTCGATTGCAAATGTCGGACGACCTGCAATATTGATTTTTTCTGCGATGACCGCGTCAAAAAAATGACGAGGTAATAAATCGTTTAATACATCTTGACGAATCGATGCGCCAAAACGTTGTTCAATAATGTGTGCAGGAACTTTACCTTTACGGAACCCGTCTACACGCACATTTTTTGTCGCACGTTTAAATTCTTCACGGGTTGCTTTTTCAACAGTTTCCGCAGGAACGGTGATAGCCACGCGGCGCTCTAAACCTTGGGTTGTTTCAATATTTAATGACATTTGTAACCTCAATTAATGTTGCACTCGGTAAAACTCACACCGAACACGTTGTTAAAAATAATAATGAAAAAACTGCGGAATTATAACGAAATAAAATCAGCCAGTCGATAGAAAGTCGATAAATCAAACAAAAAGTTACCCAATTTGATGAATTAATCAGCAAAATCTAAATAAAAAAGTGCGGTTTAAAATGACCGCACTTTTAAGTTCTTATAAACCTTTCGGTAAGCGAATTTTCTGCCCCGGGAAAATTTTATCCGCGTCTTTAATCACCTCTTTATTGGCTTCGACTATCGCTGTGTATTTTGCCCCGTTACCGTAAGTTTTTTCTGCAATTTTCCAAAGCGTATCGCCTTTTTGAATCACATAAAAGGTATCGTCAGATGATAAAGCTTCACCATTACTGATGGTTGCATCGCTGGTAACGGAAGTAATACCTTGAATGTTTCCCGCCATTAAAACCGCTTTTTCCAAAGCTGCCGCAGTAGAAGCGACACCTTGAATATTTGCCACCCCATTTTCAACGGTAACAGAAAGATTTTCTACACCAGGATTATCTTCTGCGATGTGCTGTGTCACCGCTTTTGATGCATCTTCCTCTTTAGAAAAAAGTTTTCTGCCAATATCACCAACAAAATCAAATAAGCCCATTTTTACTCCTTTTCAGTTGTGAATCTCGTTTCCTACAATACTGAAAAATGATGAGGAAGTCTATAAAACACTGCATAAATACTTGTAAATCTTTCAGCAAAAAAACTTTAAAGCTGACCGCACTTTGGTAGAATGCATTCATTTTCAATCACAGATAAAGAGGCGATTATGCGTTGGCAAGGTAGAAGAGAGAGCTCAAATATCGAAGACAGACGGGGTTCCGGCGGCAATTTTGGCGGTGGAAAAGGCACCGGTATTTTAGGATTGATTATTTTATTGGTGGGGGCTTATTATGGCGTTGATTTATCCAGTTTGGTCGGTACGCCTGATTTTTCAGGTCAATCCTCCCAACGATTAGAAACTCACGAAGAACAACAACTTACCGGTTTGTCAAAAGTCGTGTTAGCAGATACCGAAACCGTGTGGGGAAATTACTTCAAACAAACGGGGCATCAATATCAAGAACCCGTAATGGTACTCTACAGCGGTGCAACCTCTACTGCCTGTGGCACAGGGCAATCGGCGATGGGGCCGTTCTACTGCCCGAATGATCACAAGGTTTACTTGGATTTATCCTTTTATAACGATATGAAAAATAAATTGGGCGCTGCCGGCGATTCAGCTTTTGCTTATGTCATTGCTCACGAAGTTGGACACCATGTACAAAATTTACTCGGAGTCTTAGGGCAAGTTCACCGCGCACAACAAAGTACCGATCGCAAAACCGCTAACCAACTTTCAGTAAAATTGGAGCTACAAGCGGACTGTTTTGCCGGAGTTTGGGCAAATCAAGCGGTGAAAAGCGGCTTATTTGAGCGAGGAGATGAAGAAAAAGCCTTTAACGCAGCGGAGGCAGTTGGGGATGACCGCTTACAAAAACGCGGACAAGGCTATGTGGTACCGGATAGTTTCACCCATGGCACCTCCGCACAACGCCTAACTTGGTTTAGAAAAGGACTACAAACGGGCAACCCGAGCCAGTGTAATACTTTTAATTAAAAAAGAAAGGTCTAGCGTTTGCTAGACCTTTTTGCTTAAAAATTAATTAGAGGATAAAACGGCTCAAATCTTCGCTTTCGACGACTTCACCTAGTGCATCCATCACATAGGCCTCATCAATATTGACGGTTTGACCATTCATATCACTGGCATTAAAGGATATTTTATCCATCAAACGCTCCATCACCGTATGCAAACGACGAGCCCCAATATTTTCCGTTTTTTCATTGACACGGAATGCCGCTTCGGCGATTTTTTTCACCGCCTCTTGGGTAAATTCAATATTCACCCCTTCCGTTGCCATTAAGGCTTTATATTGTTCCGTTAATGAGGCATTAGGTTCCGTTAAAATACGCTCAAAATCAGCCGCACTTAGGGCGGAAAGTTCCACACGAATCGGCAAACGTCCCTGTAACTCCGGAATTAAATCGGAAGGGCGTGCCACTTGGAAGGCACCCGATGCAATAAATAAAATATGATCCGTTTTCACCATACCATGCTTGGTGCTGACCGTTGAGCCTTCTACTAACGGGAGCAAATCACGTTGTACCCCTTCACGGGAAACATCGGCGCCGCTGTATTCGCCTTTTTTACAGATTTTATCAATCTCATCAATAAACACGATGCCGTTTTGCTCTACCGCATCAATGGCTTTTTGTTTTAACTCTTCCGGATTAATCAGTTTCGCTGCTTCGTCATCAATCAACGTTTTTAATGCGTCTTTGATTTTCATTTTGCGTTTTTTGGTTTTTTCACTACCAAGATTTTGGAACATAGATTGTAACTGGCTTGTCATTTCTTCCATTCCCGGAGGTGCCATAATTTCCACCCCCATGGAAACACCGGCGGAAACATCAATTTCAATCTCTTTATCGTCTAACTGACCTTCACGCAATTTTTTACGAAATGCCTGACGCGTACTACCGTTGTTATCGTTGTTTTCAACTTTACCCCACTGATTTTTTGCCGGTGGTAACAACGCATCAAGAATACGTTCTTCCGCCGTATCTTCGGCTTTCGCACGATTTTTTGCAATTTCTTGTTGGCGAACCAATTTCATTGCGCTATCCGTTAAATCACGAATAATCGAATCGACTTCCTTTCCCACATACCCGACTTCGGTAAATTTAGTAGCCTCCACTTTAATGAAAGGTGCATTGGCTAACTTTGCCAAACGGCGGGCAATTTCTGTTTTACCCACACCGGTCGGTCCAATCATTAAAATATTTTTAGGAGTTACTTCATGGCGTAGCGGTTCTTGAAGTTGCATACGACGCCAACGATTACGAAGTGCAATAGCGACCGCTCTTTTGGCATCCACCTGCCCAATAATATGTTGATCTAATTCAGAAACAATTTCTCGAGGAGTCATTTCAGACATAATATTTTCCTTAATTCGGTAATTCTTCAATAGTGAAATTGGTGTTAGTGAACACACAAATATCACCTGCAATTTTTAATGATTTTTCGACAATTTCACGAGCGGAAAGATCCGTGTTTTCTACCAATGCACGTGCAGCGGATAGTGCGTAATTGCCACCGGAACCGATAGCTAAAATTTGATCTTCTTCCGGTTGTACCACATCACCGATACCGGTGATAATTAGGCTTTCTTTTTCATCCGCTACAATCAACATAGCCTCTAATTTACGCAACGCACGATCCGTTCGCCAATCTTTCGCTAATTCCACCGCACTTTTTAACAAATGTCCTTGGTGCATTTCCAACTTACGTTCAAATAATTCAAACAACGTGAAAGCGTCCGCCGTCCCACCGGCAAAACCGGCCAACACCTTACCATTGTATAAACGGCGTACTTTGCGTGCATTGCCTTTCATCACGGTATTGCCTAAAGAAACTTGTCCGTCTCCTCCTACCACCACTTGCCCATTACGGCGCACACTGACGATTGTAGTCATTCTTCTGTCCTTTTTTGAAAAAACTTGCCCGTTATATGGCGACAAGATTTGGAAAATTCAAGACTATTAATTGATTATTTACTTCTCGCAAATAGAAATAACCCAATGTAATTTAGAAAAATTACAAAAAACATTCAATCATGTAAATTTAGTTTACAATTCACTCAATGTAATCTTAAGAAGGCACATTTTATCGTATGTTATTGAGTGATATCGTAGAACTTCATAGCGGTCAGGCTCAGTTCCGCATAACCGAAACCAGTGATACAAATGCCTCTGTGTATAGCTATTATTCCCAAGCTCACCTTGAGCAAGATCTAAATCTATCGGACGCTCCCGTTTCATCTAAAGAAATAAGAACTTTTGATCGGATTACCAGCCTACTTTCTATCGGTGATGTTGTTTTTAGTTTAATTTCAGGAAAAGCAGCTCAAGTAGGTAAATTACATCATCATTTTTTGTACACTCAAAATTATGTCAAATTAGTACCGAAAGCCCAGATTGATGCAGGTTATTTGATTTATTTACTAAACGAAAATCAGACTCTTCACAAACAATTATCTTGTGGCTTACAGGGCTCTCAAGTGCTGAAATATACGACAAAACAGCTTAAATCACTCAAATTACCCAAATTACCAACCTTATCAAAGCAACGACTCATCGGAGATATCTACCTTAAACAACAAAAATTGACCTATCTAAAACAGCGAGTTGCTTATCTTGAAAGACAACTAGTATTGAAACAATTACAAAATGTGAGTGTAAGATGACAAATAAAATGCCAGAATTAAAATTTGAAAAAACCTTAATTGAATACCTTTGTACCGGTACGATCACTGCGACCGAAAATGCCGTTTCTGAACCAAGCGCAGACTATATCGTTCGTACTAAACTTTGGCGTTATGAACCCCATATTAAAACGACTGAAGATTTATGGGAAAACTTCAAACAAATTTTAGAAAAACTCAATCAAAAAACCTTAAATCGTCCTTTAAGTGCGGTGGAATTTGCACAAGTTAAACGAACAATATCTAATTTATCCACCCCTTATGCCGCCGGGCAATTCCTTTATGGCACAAATGGCGTATCACAAATTGAAATTGATTTAGATGATGAGCGCCATGTTTTTTTAACGGTATTTGACCAAAAACAAATTGGTGCAGGCGATACGGTATATCAAATTGTGAATCAAATTAAACGCCCCGCAGTGATTGCAGGCAAAGAAAATCGTTGTTTTGATACCACATTATTGATTAATGGCTTACCGATCATTCAAATTGAAGAAAAAAAAGAAACACGGGATATCAATGAAGCATTAAATCAAATGCATCAATATATCGCAGAAAATCAATACAGTGATATTTTTTCTACACTCCAAATCTTAATCGCAATTACCCCCAATAATGTGAAATATATGGCGAATACTACAGCCGATCGTTTTAATAAAGATTTTGCTTTTAACTGGCAACGGCAATCGGATAACAAGCCCGTTTATAAATGGAAAGAGTTTGCCGATTCTATGTTGAGTATTCCTATGGCCCATCAGATGGCGACTAATTATATGATTTTAGATGGCACACCGAACAAGCAAACGCTAAAAGTGATGCGTCCTTATCAGGTTTATGCAACACGTCGAGTAATGGATAAATTAAAACGGGCAGATTTTGATCAATCGTTAAATAAGCTCGGTTACATTTGGCATACCACAGGCTCAGGCAAAACCATCACTAGCTTTAAAACCGCTTGGCTGGCAAGCCGTTCACCAAAAGTGGATAAAGTAGTGTTTCTAGTGGATCGAATTGCATTAACTACTCAAACAAATGAGAATTATCGAGCTTATGATCCTGATGCGAGTGAAGATAGTCTAGGCAGCGTACTTGATACCAACAATACTACTGATTTAAATCGTAAATTGCATAGCAAAGGTAGCCAAATTATCGTGACCTCCGTACAAAAGTTAGATACGTTGGTTAAGCGTGCCTCTTTTAAAGCCCCTGAGAAAAATATTGTATTTATTGTGGACGAAGCCCACCGCTCCACCGGAAGTGAAAATTTTAGTGCTATTCAGAAAGCATTCAAACATTCCGCATGGATTGGTTATACCGGTACGCCGATGCTTGATGAAACTACGAAAGGTTTACGAACCGAAGATATTTTTGGTGAGCTCTTGCACGCCTATACAATTCGAGAAGCCATTGCAGATCGTAATGTCTTGGGCTTTAAAGTGGATTTTGAAACCACAATTAGCGAAAAAAGCATGAAAAAAGATCATCTTCCGAAATTCTATCGCCGTAAATATCCACATTGGAGCGAAAAACAAATTGCATTGAAAATTGCCAACTTAACCCAACAAGACATGGACGATAGCATTGAATCCAGTTTTTATGATGAAAATGAAGAGCATATAAAATTAGTCGTAGAAGATATTTTCAAACATTGGAAAAATCGTTCAAATTGGGACAATAAACGTAATTGTGGACGATACAATGCCTTGCTCACTACCCATGTCGGTGGAGGCAAAGCCAGTACACCAATGGCGATGATGTATTTTCGTGAGTTCCAACGTGTAAATAAAGTGCGGTCGGAAAATGGCGAGTTTTTGCTTAAAGTTGCCGTCACCTTTAGTCAAAATACAAGCAATAACGACACCATGCTGGAAACCAACCAAGGGTTATTTGAAGCAATCCAGCACTATAATAAGGAATTTGGCACCAATTTTTCCATGTCTGATGTATCGGCATATACCCAAGATGTCACCAGCCGATTAAACCGTACGGTGGCGGACAAACAGTATCTCGATCTTGTCATTGTAGTCGATCAACTGCTCACAGGATTTGATGCCCCCGAATTAAATACACTCTATGTTGATCGCACTTTGAAAGGAGCCGGACTAATTCAGGCTTATTCAAGAACCAATCGGGTTTCTGATATGCAGGAAAAGCCTTGGGGGCGCATTATCAATTATCGGTGGCCGGCACATAATGAAAATTTAATGAACGAAGCCCTCTCCATTTATGCTAATAAGGATTCCGCCAAATTATCTGATGAAGAGCGGAAAACTAATAATATTAAAGACAATATTACTGCACCAAAATACGAAGCATTGCTCAATGAAACCAAAAGCATTGTCAAAAAACTCCGTGAAATAACAGATAACTTTACCCAATTACCGCCATCTGAAGCGAAAAAATGGGAAATGTTTGAACAATTACGCACCTATACAGCCAATATAGCCAAAATGAAACAATATTCTGTGGAAAATGAAAACGGTGAAATCATTGGCTTTGATTATGAAAATCCCGATAAACTGATTCACGAACTTGGTATGAGCAACGAAGAAGAAAGTATGCTCACCAATACATTGACGAACGAACTCAAACTGCATTTGGCAAAAAGCCGAAATGTACCGGTGATTCAAATTGAGCTAAAAATGACCCACGTGAAAGATGTTGAAATTAACTATGATTATTTAACAGAGTTGATCACCACCTTACTCAAACAAATCGAAGCGGGTGAAACCGAAAACGCCAAAGAAACCGAGAAAGAATTGGAAAAATTTGCCAATGGCTTGGAAGATCGTAGCTTTGCAAATCGAATTAGCGGAGCTGCAAAAGCTATCATGAAAGGCTTTTTCAAATTAAAAGATGCATTTAAAAAAGACGGCGTTTCCATTGTCGAACAGGCAAATCACGCAAGCCAAGATCAACAATTTTTAGATTTCCGCCTGCAATGGGGATTAACAGAAATCCTGACGAACGCACAACTTCGTCAACTTTTTGCGAAACACCAATTTCAACAAAAAGATTTAGATGATAATGATCAACTCACGGATTTAATCAAACAAGCAGGTCTCACTTATCCCGAACTTGCGCAGAATGATGATGTAAAAAAACTAACTAAAATGAAATATCGCAATCAATTGCGTAATGCCATTTATGAGCTAGCGGATGAGTTTGTGGGGGAAAATTAACATGGTAAAAGAAATCAAATCTTGGAAAGATTATAAAGATTTACTTGAATTGTTGATAAGCCGAGGAATGGGTGTTGAGTGTCAGCAACAGGCGCTACACTATTTGGAAAATATTGGCTATTACCGATTAAGTGGCTATTGGCATCCATTTAGACAGAAGAACGAACTACAATCCCAACAAAAAGCAAAATTGGTATTGTTAGACGATTTTAAACCGGACACCTACTTTTCCACCGTTCTAAATTTATATATTTTTGACAAAAAGTTACGCCTACTCGCATTAGATGCATTAGAGCGTATTGAAATGGCAGTTAGAAATGACGTGGTACATTTATTAGGGAAATTACATCCACTAGCCCATATTGAACCTCATCAAACTGATCCACAAACAAGGAATAACATATGTTGTTTACATCCGAATTTTGTAAACACAGATAAATATGTACGATGGAAAGAAAAACACAACAAGCTCGTTGAACGAGCAAAAAACCGAGAGTCGATTAAACATTATATGAAACAATATGGAGGCGTCTTACCAATTTGGGTATCTGCTGAAGTTTGGGACTTTGGTCTATTATCACAACTCTTTGCGGGCATGCGTTTCCATGATAAAAATATGATTGCTAAAAAATATGGCGTGAAACATGGGAAAACGTTAGAACAATGGCTAAAAAGTTTAAATTTTATTCGTAATGTTTGTGCTCATCATGGCCGTTTATGGAATTTAAATATAGTGAATACTGCAGCACCACTAGATGATTTTGTCTCAATAAACCAATATCGTGTGTTTATGTATTTAGTGATTATGCAGAAAATGTTGTTAACGATTAATCCCAAATCTACATGGAATAAACGATTGTATGAACTACTTAAGTCTTTTCCAAATGCCGAAAATGGAGCAATTTCAATACAGGACATGGGCTACCCCAAGATTGGGAAGATTGGGAAGAATTAGAACTTTGGGAAAACACCGTAAACGAGAACTGACGCGTGCAAAAGCAGAGGCGCCAGTCATGTTAGTACGAATGGTATCACAAATTTCTAAATTATCAACGTAAAAATTTCGACTTCCGATATAGATTAGATTCACTCATTGCAAATTTTGCTATGTGGCATAAGAGCGAGTATATCGGCATAAAACTACACAAAAAAAACCAACCGCACTTTTAACCGTATTATAAGGAAAAACAAAATGAATAACGAAAAAAGACTTGCACCAAAATTACGTTTTCCCGAATTTACTGACGCTTGGGAACAGAGGAAGTTGGGGGAAATAGGAAATACTTTTACAGGATTATCAGGAAAAACAAAAGAGGACTTTGGACATGGTGATGCTAAATTTATTACTTACTTAAATGTATTTAATAATTCCATTTCAGATTTAAATGGTACTGAACAAATTGAAATAGATCCTAAACAACATACTGTTAAATATGGTGATATTTTATTTACAACATCATCAGAAACACCAAATGAAGTCGGGATGTCATCCGTATGGCTTGGTAATACTGAGAATGTGTATCTCAATAGCTTTTGTTTTGGCTATAGATTAAACAAGAGAATGGACTTACATTTTTTAGCATTCTTACTTCGTTCTCCTGAAATTCGTCAGAAGTTTACCTTATTAGCTCAAGGTATTTCCCGATATAACATTTCAAAGAATAAAGTAATGGAGATGAATATTTTAATTCCAGAAATTGAAGAACAACAAAAAATCGGCGCATTTTTCACCGCATTTGATCGCTACATCACCATTCATCAGCGTAAGTGATGTAAAGTAAAATTAGCTTAAATTTGATAATGAACGCATTACAAGATCAATGTCTCGATTTTCTAACTCTTGAATAATATGCAAATATGTTTTTTGCGTTGTCGTCATATTTGAATGTCCCAATCTTCTGGCAACACTGGCAATAGAAACGCCGGCAAATAAAAGCAATGAAGCATGCGTATGGCGCAAACCATGCAATGAAATAATCGGAATATTCGCTTTTTTACATCGGCGTGTCAGAATGTCATTAACCGTAGAATTGAAAATCTTTTGTTTAACAAAAATAGGTTGATTTTCTGGTCTATTTTTAATTAAATCGGAAAATTGAATAATCGTTTTCCAATCAAGCGGAATTTTACGTACAGAGGAACGGTTCTTTGTGGGTAAGAAACCGCCTCCTTCTTTATAATTCCACGTTTTATTAATTGATAATGTTTGATGTGAAAAATCAAAATCTTTTGGTGTGATCGCTAATGCTTCAGAAAAGCGCATTCCTGTTTTAGCAATCAATAAAATAAACCAATCCCAATTAAGTTCCTTCGTTAAACTTAATTGTGTAATTAACATATGCAATTCAAATTGGTTTAAATATTTGGGCTTTTTTACACGTGGCGACCGGCCTTTAATAATTGCCTTTCGAGTGGGATCTCTACCTAATAGTCCTTCATCAACGGCATCTAAGATAGCTCCTTTTAACTGATGATGAAAATCCATTGTAGTTTGTCGTTCATGATAACGAGCATAATCGTTGAGTAATTTTTGATAAGTAATGCGATTAAGATCACATAATAATAACTTAGGAATCAACCGTTTGAGCCATTCCAGTGTAAGCAGATATTTCGCCATCGTCACTTTTCTGATTGCCCCCTCTTTATAAATATGAATCCAATGTGAATAGTATTGATGGAATAGTTCTTGCTTTGAAGTTACCTCATTCATAATGAATCTCCTATAAGAATATATTTCACTTACGCTGATGAATGGTGATATAGCGATCAAGTGCGGTGAAAAATGCGCCGATTTTTTGTTGTTCTTGGATTTGTGGAATACAAATTGGCATTTCAATAAAAAGAGAATCTTTAATGGCAAAACGATCTGCTCTTGCTCCGCTATCTCCATTTTCTTTCATAAACTTATGCCAAATTGAAGTATCAAAGAAGATTTCTAAAAAATTTTTCTCAATATTTCTTACACGAAAAACATAATAGAGTGGCGACATTACGCCTGTTCGTCCTAATTTATTGCGTTTTACTGGTCCCACAGGAGCTAAATTTGAAATACGTGGGTTATATACAAAATCATCATTTTGAACAATATAATAACTCGTCAGATTGGCTGAATTTGAAATATCTTTATCAAAAAAATCTCGCTGATTAATAACACCGAACTCAGCCGAATTTGTTAAAGTTTCGGTATATTGATTATTACTATTTTTTTCAGTCACTTTTTTAGATATTTCTTTTAACTTTCTCTGTTCCCAAGCGTTAGTTTTTTATAAACAATCACTTACACATTTCCCCGCTTATATTGCTATTGCAAATAAAATGATGAAATTTTATTACACTATAAGACGGATAAACCGGCTGTACCAATACGAATTACTAAAATAAAGTGCGGTTAATATTTAAAACATTTTATATTCAATTGAGTTCTTCCTCTATGGTAAAATTTACAAAAATTTTGAGGCTTATTATGATAACTTGGATTACCCCCTCTTTTCTTACACTCCTTGGCATATCGCTTTTTATTCTAATTGTTCTCGGTTTTTTGCTCGCTCGCCGCACGCGTGATTCCCAAGAATTACAACAAGATTTAAATAAAACCAACCTTGATTTTAATCGACTTGCCGAACGCTTTGATTTGCTCAATCAACAAAAAAATCTTTTGGAACAACAAACCGTGAAAGCCCAAACAGAAAGTGAGGGGCTACAAGTTCGCTTGATCGAACGTGATGAAAAAATCGCCTATCTTTCTAGAGAATTGGATGAATCACAACTTCGTTATGAACAAATCGCTACACAAATCACAGCATTAAAAGAACGTTTTGGCATAGCCTCGGCACAGGCGGAGAGTTTACAAAGCCAACTACAACAAAGCCAGAGCCACCTCTTGCGTAAAGAACAAGAGCAACAAAATTTAACAGAAAAATTGACCGCACTTTCACAAGAACTGACCAGTTTAAAAACCACTTTGGCGGAAAAAGAAAAACATTTTGCCGAACAACAACAAAATATTGAACAATCTAAACAACAACTTGAGATTGAATTTCAAAATCTCGCCAATCGTATTTTAGATGAAAAGAGCCGCTCTTTTAATCAAACCAATCAAACCGCATTGGAAACGCTGCTCAAACCTTTTCGTGAGCAAATTGAAGGTTTTCAAAAACGTGTAAATGAAATTCACTCGGAATCATTAAAAGGCAATGCCGGTTTAGAGGCTGAAATCAAGAAAGTGCTGGAAATCGGGTTAAATATGTCGCAAGAAGCGAATAATTTAACCTCCGCGTTGAAAGGTGAAAAGAAAACCCTTGGAAATTGGGGTGAAGTGCAATTGGAACGGGCATTACAGCTCGCCGGCTTAGTTGAGAACGTCCATTACAGCGCACAAACCCATTTTAAAAATGAACAAGGCGGGCGTAATTACCCTGATTTTGTACTCAATTTACCCGATGATAAACATCTCATCATTGACAGTAAAATGTCTTTGATCGCCTATGAAAGTGCGGTCAATTCTGAAGATGATTTTGAGCGTGAGCGTCTGCTTCGAGAGCATATTAAAGCGTTGAAAAATCATATTGATGACCTGCACAAAAAAGATTACAGCAACTTAATCGGTATGCGTAGCCCGAATTTTGTGTTGATGTTTATTGCCGTAGAACCGGCTTATATCGAAGCGTTAAAATTAGATCCCCATATTTTTAATTACGGCTATGAGAAAAATGTCATTATGGTGTCGCACACAACTCTTATGCCTATTTTGCGTACAGTTGCCAATTTGTGGCGTATTGAGCGAGGCAATGCAGAAGCGAAAGAAATCGGTGAGAAAGCAGGGGAAATTTATAACCAAATTTGTTTAATCGCAGAACGTTTAAATAGACTGGGAAATACCCTTTCTACTGTCAGCAACCAATATAATAGTACGGTTACTGCATTGGTAGGACAACAAGGCTTAATTGGTAAAGTGGAACGCTTTAAGGATTTATCCGCCAAAGCCAATAAAATAATGCCGAATGTGGAAATGTTAAATAATGAGGTGGATTTAAGCCGTTTATCCCTCATAACTCAAGAAAAAAAATAGTCTGCACATTATTGCCATTTTCAAAAAAGCTGCTATTTTTCACAGTTTTTATTAGCGACACAACTTTATTTAGGAAACAAAATGGAACAGCAAAAATCACCCGTCGATCCCTATTCCAAATATAACGCCCAATCCAGCATACTCAGTAAAATTATTTTTACTAGCCGTTGGCTACAATTACCCATTTATTTAGGGCTAATTGTCGTACAAGGGATCTATGCCTATAAATTTCTGAAATCCCTTTGGCATTTGATTATTAACGTCAATGAAATGAACTCCGAAACCATTATGTTAGCGGTACTTAATCTAATTGATGTAGTGATGATTGCCAATTTATTAGTGATGGTCACACTTGGCGGCTATGAAATTTTCGTGTCGAAATTAAAAACCCGCAATCATCCGGATCAACCGGAATGGATGAGCCATGTCAATGCCACGGTGTTAAAAGTAAAACTTTCTATGTCAATCATCAGTATTTCATCGATTCACTTATTGCAAACCTTTGTTAATGCGTCAAAAATCCCTGAAAAAACAATTATGTGGGAACTATTTCTTCACCTAGGTTTTCTTATATCCGCCATCGCTCTCGCCTATACGGATAAAATTCTATACAGCACCAGTCACAAAAACCACTAGCAATAAGTTGTATTTCTCCTACAGAAACGCCAACTAAAAGTTGGCGTTTTTTTAGTTTGTATAAAATTATCTAAAATAACCTTGATACTGTACATCAATACAGTTAAAATACCTTAAATTTTGTTTAATGAGGAAAAATAAATGGCATCACAAGACGAAAAAAAGAAAGGAAAAACAACGGCTACAACGCCTGCGACAGCGGAAGAAAAACAAAAAGCCCTTGCAGCAGCACTGGGGCAAATTGAAAAACAATTCGGTAAAGGTTCCATTATGAAATTAGGGGATAATCAAAAACTTGATGTGGAATCTATTTCTACCGGTTCTATCGGGCTTGATGTTGCTTTAGGTATCGGTGGTTTACCAATGGGGCGTATCGTTGAAATCTTTGGCCCTGAATCTTCCGGTAAAACAACATTAACACTTTCAGTTATCGCTCAAGCTCAAAAAGCGGGTAAAACCTGTGCATTTATTGATGCCGAGCATGCTTTAGATCCTATTTATGCGGCTAAATTAGGTGTTGATGTCAAAGAGTTATTAGTTTCTCAGCCGGATAACGGCGAACAAGCCCTTGAAATTTGTGATGCTTTGGTACGTTCCGGAGCAGTTGATGTG
The DNA here is from genome assembly GCF_001999335.1 of Rodentibacter sp. Ppn85. GTDB lineage: Bacteria > Pseudomonadota > Gammaproteobacteria > Enterobacterales > Pasteurellaceae > Rodentibacter. Next base: position 32,830 of record NZ_MLHS01000046.1, read on the forward strand.
ATTATTGTTGACTCTGTGGCGGCCCTAACGCCAAAAGCCGAAATTGAGGGAGAGATGGGAGACTCCCATATGGGGTTACAAGCGCGTTTGATGTCCCAAGCCTTGCGTAAATTAACCGGGCAAATTAAAAATGCAAACTGCTTGGTTATATTTATTAACCAAATTCGGATGAAAATCGGGGTATCTTTTGGAAATCCTGAAACAACAACCGGCGGGAACGCACTAAAATTTTATGCATCGGTTCGTTTGGATATTCGTCGAATCGGGTCGGTAAAAGATGGTGAAAATGTTATTGGTAATGACACTAGAGTTAAAGTGGTTAAAAACAAATTAGCGCCCCCGTTCCGCCAAGTCGAATTCCAAATTCTTTATGGAGAAGGCATTTCTAAAACCGGCGAATTAATCGAGCTTGGCGTTACACATAAATTGGTGAATAAATCCGGTGCTTGGTACTCTTACGATGGTGAGAAAATTGGTCAAGGTAAGATAAATGCAATGAAATGGTTACTGGATAATCCTGACAAAGCGCAAGTATTAGAAAACAAATTGCGTGCCGAATTAGTTGCAAATCCTGATCAGGGTTTAGTCGCCGATACTGAACAAGCGGATGAGAAAGTAAGTTCAGAAGATGAGTTTTAATTTATTTGCTATTTTAATTCTTAAAAGTGCGGTCAAAATTGACCGTACTTTTTTCTAAAGGAGCTGTTATGTCCTCTATTGCACTAGGTTATGTGGTTAATTTACTTGCTCGACGTGAATATAGTGAGTTTGAACTGCGCAATAAAATGCAAGAAAAAGCCTTTTCCGAATTAGAAATTGATGAAGTTATTGCTCACTGCCAACAAAAAAATTGGCAGAATGACAAACGTTTTGCGGAAAACTATTTACACTACCGGAGCCAACGAGGCTATGGTGAAAATAGAATCAGACAGGAATTAAAACATCTAAAGGGAATATCATCAGAGATTATCAATGAAGTATTAGCGGAATGTGATATAGATTGGTGTGAACTTGCTTTAACCGTTTTAAGTAAGAAATTCCCTAATTACAAGGAAAAGCATTCTCCAAAAGTAAAACAAAAAATTTGGAACTATATGCTTTCCCACGGTTTTTCTTCTGAACAATTTTCACACTTTATTGGGAATGAATCGGCATTTTTTGACTAATCTACATTCATTTTGATATGAAGCGTCCGTTTCTATGCTTTTTCTATAGGGAGTGCAACTTTAAAGCAACTTCCCTTCCCTAATTCACTTTTTATTTCTAATTCCGCATTGTATTTTGCCAAAGCAAATTTTGTAATAGAAAGACCAAGCCCCGTTCCACCGGTTTGACGTGAGCGGGCATTATCAACACGATAAAAACGTTCTGTTAATCGAGGGATATGTTCTGCCGCAATACCTACGCCGGTATCGGTCACAGAAAAAAACGCCTTATCTCCCAGCTGGGTAAGCTGAATTGTAATCGTGCCTTTTTCCGGTGTATATCGAACCGCATTGAAAGTCATATTACTTAATGCGCTGTACAACTCAGGTTCCAATCCGTAAAAATTAATATTCGGTTCAATTTTTACAATAAACTCATGCTTTTCTCGTGAAAAATTTTGTGTTGCTTCAACAACCTGATAAACCATTTTGGATAAATCAAAATATTGAAATTCTCCGGCGGTAGACTGTCCGCGTTCTAAACGAGACAGCGTCAGTAAATCCGATAAAAGATTTAACATTCGCTGCCCTTCTTTTTGCATTAAACCTAAGAACTGTTGACGCTGTTCAATAGGTAAATCGGGCATATCCGATAATGTTTCTATAAAACCGTTAATCACGGTAAGTGGCGTTCGTAACTCGTGGGAAACATTAGCAACAAAGGCAATTTGAGCATCATCTAATTGTTCTTCTTGAGTAATATCTTGCGTTATCAACAATTCGCTATTTTGATAAAAAGGTTGGCGACTGATCCGTAAAATCCGCTTGAAATAATTTCCGTTAGGTAGGCTAACTTTTAATGTAAGAGGCTCATTTTCCAGTTTCTTTTGTAGAAATTGTTGGAATTCAGGTAAACGAATGAGATTTTGCAGGATACCTTTGAGATCATTTTCATAGTTCAGATTAAGATGTTTGCAAGCAAGAGGATTAAACCACTCAATACGACCTTCGGTTAAAATAACAATGCCACTAGGAATAGCCTCTATAACTTGATTAAAACGATCTAAAGAAACGGAAAGTTCCTTTTTACGTTTTATACTGGCTTTCCGTAAAGATAAAATCTTCTCAAAAATATGTCCCCAAAGTCCAAAACCCTGTATCGCATTTTCCTGATCGTTCAACCAACGAATTAAGCGGACTAAATAAAATAGCTGAATACTTATCCATCCCAACAATACAATATTAACTGAAATCCACATCATTTCCGTACCGGCAATTAAATAACCCACTCCGGCAGTACAAAATAGAGTGAGCATTAATCTGAATAAGGTCGGAAAAAATAATTTCATTATTCTTCTTCCGCATTGAAACGATAACCGGAACCTCGTACGGTTTGTAATAGACCTTCTAATCGCCCCGGTTCAAGGGCCTGGCGTAAACGACGGATATGCACATCAATAGTTCTCTCTTCCATAAAAACGTGATCACCCCAAACAAAATCAAGGAGTTGTGTGCGGCTATATAGACGATTTGGGTGAGTCATAAAGAAGTGAAGTAATTTAAATTCGGTTGCCCCTAAGTTTAACCTAATATTATTGCCAATCACAATTTTATTAACCGGATCTAAGCTTAATCCTTTAATATTGATCGTTTGATCCGTTTTATGGGGATGGTGGCGACGTAAAAAAGCGTTGACCCGCGCCACCAATTCTCTTGGAGAAAAAGGCTTGGTAACATAATCGTCGGCACCAATATTTAAACCTTTTTCCTTATCTAATTCATCACTACGCGCGGTTAATAAGATAATAGGTAAACTTTCCGTACGCTTCATTGAACGCAATTCTTTGGTAAATTCAACACCAGAAACACCAGGCAGCATCCAGTCCAATAAAATAAGATGAGGGAGTTGCTCATTAATGTGTTGCCTTGCTTGTGGTACATTTTCCGCTGTACGTACCTCAAAACCGGCTTGTTCTAAGATAAATTTAATTAATGTAACAATAGACTCTTCGTCTTCAACCACTAAAATATTTGCTTTTGGCATAGTCTACTCCCTGGATTTTTCTGAAAAGTGCGGTTAAATTTAGAGCCGTTTTAACCGAATTTACCTGTAATATAATCCTCGGTTTCTTTACGTTTCGGTTTAGTAAAGATCTGTTTGGTATCACCGATCTCGATAAGCTCGCCAAGATACATATAAGCCGTCATATCAGAGACCCGTGCCGCTTGTTGCATATTATGGGTTACAATTGCAATAGTATAGTCATTTTTAAGTTCTGTAATCAACTCTTCAATATAAGCCGTTGATATAGGGTCAAGAGCGGATGTGGGTTCGTCAAGTAATAATACTTCGGGCTGACAAGCTATGGCTCGAGCAATACATAAACGTTGTTGTTGTCCACCGGAAAGAGAATTACCGGATTGTTTCAATTTATCTTTCACTTCTGTCCACAAGGCAGATTTTTTTAATGCCCATTCCACTCGGTCATCTAAATCGCTTTTGCTGAGTTTCTCATATAGTTTTACACCAAAAGTCACATTATCATAAATGGACATTGGGAAGGGGGTTGGTTTTTGGAAAACCATTCCAACTTTAGCTCGTAATAAGTTAACATCAACATCCGCATCAAGAATATTTTTGTTATCCAATAATAATTGACCTTCCGCACGCATATTAGGATAAAGATCGTACATACGGTTAAATATGCGCAACAAAGTGGATTTACCACAGCCGGAAGGACCGATAAAAGCCGTAACTTTTTTTTCTAAAATATCCACATTAATATTTTTTAATGCGTGGAAATGCCCATAGTAAAAATTTAAATTTTGGGTTGAGATTTTGGTTTTCATCATCATTCCTTAGTGTTTTTTACGACCTAAAATTCTCGCTGCTACATTAGCAATTAATACTGTAAAAGCGATAAGTAGGGCTCCAGCCCAAGCGAGCGATTGCCAGTCCTTATAGGGACTCATCGCAAATTGATAAATAACATTCGGTAAATTTGCGATAGGTTGATTCATATCCGAACTGAAAAATTGATTATTTAATGCAGTGAATAACAAAGGTGCGGTTTCACCTGAAATTCGGGCAAATGCAAGTAGAACGCCGGTTAGCACGCCGGTTTTTGCTGCTTTTAGTGTGACCATTGAAACCATTTTCCACTTTGGCGTTCCTAAAGCATAAGCCGCTTCCCGTAAACCGTTCGATACTAATTTCAACATATTCTCAGTTGTCCGTACAACAACAGGAATAACCAGTAAGGATAATGCAAGGGAGCCAGCCCAACCGGAAAAATGCCCTTGTTTCACAATAATAATTCCATAGATAAATAAACCGATAACAATAGAAGGGGCGGAAAGCAAAATATCGTTCATAAATCGGGTCATAGCGGCTATTTTGCTATGTCTGCCGAATTCCGCTAAATAAACTCCGGTTAAAATGCCGATTGGCGTACCGATAAAAAGCCCGAATAAGGTGATGAGTAAACTCCCCCAAATAGCATTGCGTAAACCGCCGCCGGCATCAGGAGGCAAGGTATCAACCTGAAAAAGATGCCCCCCCAATCCGCTTATACCATTTGTTAGAAGAGTGTAAAAAATCCAACCCAACCAGAATAAACCGAATCCCATCATTACCCAAGCTAACATTAAATAGAAACGGTTAAGCCATTGGCGGCGTACATATAACGAATGATTTATTGTGTTTTTCATCTAACGTCCCTCTGATTTTACCGCTTTTAATAACATTAGTTTTGATAGACACAATACGGTAAAAGTGATAACGAAAAGAATTAACCCAAGATAAAGTAGAGAAGATAAATGCATCGGATCAACGGCTTCCGCAAATTCATTTGCAAGTGCAGAAGTGATCGACACACCGGAGTTATTTAAGCTGGCACTGATATTAAAGGTATTTCCAATAACAAAGGTAACTGCCATTGTTTCACCTAATGCACGTCCTAAACCAAGAATGACTCCTCCAATTACCCCTACTTTTGTATAGGGCAATACCACACTACGAATCACTTCCCAACGTGTACAACCCAATCCATAAGCAGATTCTTTCAACATTGTCGGGGTTACTTCAAACACATCGCGCATTACCGAGGCGATATAAGGAATAATCATAATCGCAAGAATTAAACCGGCCGCAAATAACCCTATTCCCATCGGGATACCGTCAAATAATACGCCGATTAACGGAATGTCGCTAAAATGTTCAATCATAAACGGTTGAACCGTTTCGGAAAATATAGGGGCAAACACAAACAATCCCCACATCCCGTAAATGATTGAAGGAATACCGGCTAATAATTCTATTGCTATACTTAATGGACGGCGCAGCACGACAGGGCAAAGTTCGGTAAGAAAAACCGCAATCCCAAAGCTAACCGGTACAGCAATAATCAGAGCGATAATAGAAGTCACTAACGTACCGTATATAGGCGCCAGTGCACCATATTTGCCTTGTACGGTATCCCATTCGTTTGAACTAAAAAATTCAAAACCAAATTGTTGCATTGCGGGATAAGCGCCGATAATCAATGAGAGTAAAATACCACTGAGTATCGCGAGTACAAACAAAGCAAAAAAACGGGTAGTATTAACAAATAAAGCATCAATAAGTGCTTGTTGTTTTAGTTTTTTGGAAAGTGTCATCATTTTTCCTTATCCCCTCCCGTTAAAGGGAGGGAATATATTTTTATTTCAAATTAACTTTTTTCCATTCATCGCGCACAAGCTGTTTTACATTATCCGGTAAAGGAACATAATCCAATTTTTGCGCTTGCTCATTACCTTTTTTGTATGCCCAGTCAAAGAAATTCAAGACGGTTTCCGCTCTTTGCTTATCCGCTACGTTTTTAGGTACTAAGATAAAGGTTGCGGCGGCGAGTGGCCAAGCTTGCGCGGAAGGCTGGTTAGTTAATACTAAACTGAATCCTTTTGCTTTGCTCCAATCAACATTTGCAGCCGCAGCAAAACTTTCTTGAGAAGGTAAAACAAAGTTACCCGCAGCATTCTTTAACTGAACGTGAGTCATTTTATTTTGTTTCGCATAAGCATATTCAACATAACCGATGGAATTCTTAACACGCCCAACATAAATCGATACGCCCTCATTACCTTTTCCCGCAGCACCGCTTGCAGAAGTCGGCCATTTAACTGTATTCGCCGCACCGACCTTATCTTTCCAATCTGATGAAACTTGGCTCAAATAGTGGGTAAAGATAAAACTTGTACCGGATCCGTCCGCACGAAACACAGTGGTGATTGCTTTATCCGGTAAATTTAACGAAGGATTTAATTGCTTAATTTTTTCATCATTCCAATGAGTAATTTTTCCTAAGTAAATATCGGCTAACAATTCACCGGTTAATTTTAACTCTCCGGGTTTTATTCCCTCTACATTGATTACCGGTACGACCCCACCGATAACGGTTGGAAATTGGACAAGATTATTTTTTTCAAGATCATCTTCTTTCATTGGTGAGTCTGACGCTCCAAAATCAACAGTACCGGAGAGAATTTGTTTCACACCACCGGAGGAACCGATAGACTGATAATTTATTTGATTACCGGTTTCAGCCTTATAGTTCATTGCCCATTGCACATAAATCGGTTGAGGGAAGGAAGCCCCGGCTCCGGTTACCGTTGTTGCCTTTGCCGCCTGGCTAAAAGCAAAAATAGACAATAAAGCAAGAGTGACAGTACGTATTTTCATTGTATTCTCCTTAAGTTTGGATGATTAAGTAGTCACATTACTAATATAGTAAAGAAATATTTCATAAGTATGACAAACAAACATTTATTTACATCAAGTGGAATGAGCTTTGCCCGCATTTTAAAACAAAGCAAAAAATCAACCGCACTTTTCCACACTTATTTTAAGTTAGACTCAATTTCTGCCAGCGCTTTATGGCGAATATCAATACCACGAACTAAATACACAACATGTTCCGCGATATTTTTAGCATGATCGCCAATCCGCTCTACGGCTTTATTCATCATCATGACATCAATCCAAGTGCTGATATTTTGAGGTTGTTCAAAAATATTCGTGGTAAGTAAGCGTAATTGATTGCGATAATCCATATCTAATTTTTCATCCGATAAACGTAACTCGACTGCCGCATTCTCATCTAATCGGGCAAAAGCATCCAATGCACGACGAATCATTATAGATGACATTTCTAAAATACGATGGGTATCGTATAAGCCGGAAGCCGAAATTTTGTTATTAATTAATAAATTATTTGTATAGAAGGCAATTTTTTTTAATTCATCGCCAATACGTTCCAGATCAACAATAATTCTAGAAGTCGTTAAAACAAAACGTAAATCACCGGCAGCAGGTTGGCGTCGAGCAATAATTGTTTGGCAATGATCATCAATTAATTCTTCCATTTCATTGATTTTCTTCTCACTTTCAATGACTTCCTGTAACCCTTGCGGATTAGCTCGGCTTAGGCTTTGTAGAATAATTTGAATTTGCTGCTCGACTATCCCCCCCATTTGCATAACTTCTGTGCGAACGCCTTCTAATTCTTGATTAAAATGTGAAGAAATATGCTGATTTTTCATTTTGATCCTTAAAAATAAATTCAATGCGCTCGAAGTATAAAAGAGAAATATTTCAGGAATATGACAGCTTGTAAGATTGTGCTAAAAGCAACAGTCTTCACTCGCACTTTACAAAAATTCCGACATTACGTAGCAAACTCAAAAATGAAACATTTAGGCAAAATGTAGCAACATACTAAATATGCCTATTTGATAAATTATTGATATTGGATACACGCAGTGTGTTCCTACGCTCACATTAAAATGTCAGTTTTATGCAACTGCAACATAAGGGATTATTCATTACAATTACACTAAAGATTGAAGAAAGGAGTTATTTAGAAAGGAAATTAAGATTAGAACAAGGTGCAAATTGCACCTTATTTCTATCATTAAAGCATCGGTTGAGCATTTTCTACCTGAACAAAAAAACCGTTCCCATTCAGAATAACACTATAATCCGTTTGGTATTGCTTACCATGGGTTTCCACCAACGCGTGACAGCTCCGAATACTTTGTTGCGGATAATATTGTGTTTCATGTACTTGTCTAATTTGTTTCACGGTCATTTGCGTTCCGGTCATCTTACCTTGTTGCTTAAATGCGTCAGAAAGCACTTTAGCGACCTGATTATCTTGGCATTTTGGGACGATAACGGCTTTTGTCGTTTGTTTAGGCGGTATATCTTTTAATGTGTGAGCTTTGCTTTCCACCTTCTCAATTTTCTTTGCAGAAACTTTTTGCACGGCTGTTTTCGTTTTTTCAATTTTCTTTATTTCTTTCTGCTTATTCTTAATCGGCTGTGATTTCATTACTTTTTTACCGGTTGAAACCGGATTCTTAACAGTAGTTTTCCTCACTTTGGTTGCCGATTTTTTCTGTACTTTTTTTTTCTTCTCTACCGCGTTGTTCGTTGTTTTTTTCTCTCTCGTTTTTTTCGCTTGTGTTTGTTTAGTTTGCTTAATCACTTGTTTTGTCGTTGTATTTTTATTTTGTGATGCGGCAACAGTATTGCTACCAATAAAGAAAAACACAGCAAATAAAATCTGAAATAATTTTTTCATAAATGTCTCCTTAAACAAAAAGTGCGGCTAAATTAACCGCACTTTTATCAAACCTAAAATTAAAGATAGTAATGTTCTACATAGTTTAACTTATCGTCAAGTTTTAACACTAACGGCTGACCTGTTGGAATTTCAAAATCCATAATTTCTTCGTCAGAAATCCCGATAATATGTTTTGCCAACGCACGAAGCGAGTTACCATGCGCCACCACTAAAACACGTTTACCAGAAAGCATTGCCGGAGCAATTTGATCTTCCCAGAACGGAAGAGCACGCTCTAAGGTAAGTTTTAAGTTTTCTGCATTCGGCACAACATCTGATGGAAGATTCGCATAACGGCGGTCATTGTGTGCGGAGTTTGGATCTTGCGGATCTAAATCCGGAGGAGAAATATCATAAGAACGGCGCCAAATATGAACTTGTTCATCACCGTACTGCTCTGCTGTTGCTTTTTTATCCAAGCCTTGTAATGCACCGTAGTGACGTTCGTTTAAACGCCAGTTTTTCACTTGAGGAATCCATAATTGATGCGATTCTTCCAACACGATATTACAAGTTTTAATGGCTCGAGTTAATACGGAAGTAAACGCAATATCAAATTCATAGCCGGCATCTAACAATTTTTTACCTGCTGCTTTAGCCTCTTCTACACCACGTTCGGTCAAATTAACATCACGCCAACCAGTGAATAAATTTTTCGCATTCCATTCACTAAAACCGTGACGAATGAATACTAATTCCATAGGGATCTCCTAATATTTTAAGTAAAAAAGAATGCACACTTTATAACAAAAAATCCCTTTATTTAAAAGCAAAAAGGCGGGATTTCCTGATCTTCCGCAAAAAATTAAATCTAGCCATTTTAGCCCCATCAAAATAATGCTACTATTTGCGCTTTGTGGACAAAAATAGCTTTCATTGATTTTTATCTCTCGAGTTTAATCTATGCAATATTGGCAATTGATGACAAAAACATTTTCAAAATCAACCGCACTTTTAGTTGCATGTGGACTTATAGGATTTTCATCAGCCGGTTATGGCAATGGCAATGACTTTAACCAAATCCAACAGCAAATTAAGCAACAAGAGTCAAAACTTGCCAAACAAAAACGTGAACAGGCAAAACTTCAGTCCACCTTAAAAAATCAAGAGAGCAAAATTAATGCGGTTGCCGGGGAATTACGTGAAACCGAATTAAATTTAAAAGAAATCCGTAAGCAAATTTCAGAAGCCGATAAACAAATCAAGCTACTAGAAAAGCAAGAAAAAGAACAAAAAGCAAAACTCGCCAAGCAAATAGACGTCATTTACCGCTCAGGGTTAAATCCTTCCGTTCTGGAAAGAATGCTGTCGGAAGATGCCAAGAAAGCTGCTAGGATGAAGGTTTATTACGAGCATTTAAACCAAGTCCGTATTGAGATGATTACTAATATCCAAGCGACACAGGGACAAATTATTAAACAAAAAGAGGTAATCCTAGGACAACAACAAAATCACCAAAATCAGCTTTTCACGCAGAAAAAACAGCAGCAAGAATTAGAAAAAATTCAGCGTAAACGGCAATCTACGTTGAATGAAATTAATAAAAATATCAACAAAGAGCAAGATAGACTAGCGAGTTTACGGGCGAACGAAAGGGCATTGAAACAAGAAATTCAACGTGCCGAGCAGGCCGCACGCCAGCAAGAACAACGCGAGCGGGAAGCACTGGCTCAACGCAAACAAGCAGAAGAAAAACGAACCGCGAAACCTTACACTCCGACTGCGCAAGAACGTCAGTTAATTAACAGTACTAATGGATTAGGTGCGGCAAATCGTCAATATAATAAACCGGTAAACGGTTCGACGCTTTATACTTTTGGCTCCACTCAAGCCGGTGAGGTCCGTTGGAAAGGTATGGTGATTGCCGCATCAAACGGTACGCCAGTTCGCGCCATTGCCAACGGTCGGGTCATTTTAGCCGGGCAACTCACCGGTTATGGCTATATGGTTATTATCAAACACGGCGACAGCGATCTGAGTTTGTATGGTTTTAACCAAGCCGTTTTTGTCAAACCAAACCAACTTGTTTCAGCAGGTCAAACTATTGCACAAGTAGGTAATACTGGTGAAATTTCTCGCCCCGCATTATATTTTGGTATCAGTCGCAAAGGCGTGCCCGTGAACCCTGCCAGATGGATTAAATAATAATGAATAGAGCATTTAAAAGTGCGGTCAAAAATCTTGTCGTTTTTTCCACCGCACTTTTCTCCACATTTACAGTCGCACAAAGTAAACTTGCCATCGTCATTGACGACGTGGGCTACCACCCCAAAGAAGATGCGGCAATTTTTGCTATGCCGCGTGAAATTTCCGTGGCGATTATTCCCTCTGCGCCCTACGCGCAAACCCGTAACCAAGAGGCTAAAAAACAAGGTCGTGATATTCTAATTCATATGCCGATGCAACCTTTGAAGCAAACAAAAATTGAAGAAGGGGGATTGCATTTGGGAATGTCGGCAGAACAGGTGATAAACCGCGTTCAAAAGGCAAAAAATATCGTTAGTCACGCAATCGGTATGAATAATCATATGGGCAGCGCCGCCACTGCTGACACGACGTTAATGACACATTTAATGAATGCGCTTCGCACACAGCATTTATTCTTCTTAGACAGCCGAACGATTGGTCGCTCCGTTGCCGGAAAAATCGCCAAAGAACAAGGAGTTCGTTCGTTAGATCGCGATATTTTCTTAGATGATAGCAATGAATTTTCTGATGTGCAGCGCCAATTTCAAGCTGCCGTTCAATACGCGAGAAAGCATGGTACAGCAATCGCTATCGGACATCCGCGTAAAAACACCGTTGCGGTATTGCAACAAAATTTGCGTCATTTACCCTCGGATATTCAGCTTGTCGGTATGGGAAGTTTATGGCGAAACGAACGTATCGTGCCGCCAAAACCGTTTATTTTACTGTTTAGCGATGTCCCCGCCCCGACTTCAATAGCGCCTTACGAGCCCATTCCGCTATTACGAGGTGTACCTAAATAAAAAAAGTGCGGTCAGAAAAATACTTAATTTCTGACCGCACTTTTATCTAATAGCAATGTGTTTTAGCGTCCGTTGTACTCAAAATATAACACGGTAGCCGCGACACGGGAATGTACGTTTAATTTACGCAATAAATTACGAATATGTACTTTTACCGTTTCTTCGGAAATAAATAACTGCCCTGCAATTTGTTTGTTCGATAATCCGGTGGCAATTAAGCGTAAAACGCCCATTTCACGATCGGTTAATAAATCCATCGGGTCACGATTATGCTCACGTTCAATCAATAAATCTTTGATTGAGTTACTTAAAATAACCTCGCCTTTTGCAATACGTTTGATTTCTTCAAGTAAGGTTTCCGGTTCCGTATCTTTTAATAAATAGCCGTCCGCTCCTGCATCAATTAAGGCGAAAATATCATTTTTAGCATCTGACACCGTCAAAATAACAATACGAGCATCCACCCCTTCAGCACGCAAGCCCTTCAGGGTATCCAAGCCTGAAAGCCCTTTCATATTAAGATCTAAAATAATTAAATCCGGCGATGTCTGTAACGCAACAGAAATTCCCTCCGTACCACTCCCAACACCAGCAACGACTTCGAAATTTTCTTCTAATTCAATTAGTTGTTTGATACCTCGACGCATTAACGGATGATCGTCGATGAGTAAAACTTTTAATTTTTCTTGCATATTCCTCCCATTGGCGAACAATAAAATTAGGGGCTGACGTAGATT
>NZ_MLHS01000048.1 GCF_001999335.1 Rodentibacter sp. Ppn85
CAAATACGGAGAGCTAGTTTCATAGGATAATTCATCAACTAAATTATCGTTTCCTCCAAATATTGAATCATATTTAAAAAACAATAATTCTCCATTAATATATTTATAATAACTATAGTTAGAATAATCTCTTATTGGTGAGCAAAGTACCTCAACAATATCGTGATCTATGCTTATATCAAAAACAGGGCAAATATCATATTTAACTTTAAAGGTTTCACTTTTCCCATGATAACTCATTTGACATTTATGATAACCAGAAGAATCTAAATTACAATTTACTAGATTTTCGTTTTTTTTGATGAAATCACTAGAGTGTGCATAAAATGAAAAAAATCCAATCATCATTACACTAGGGCATATCAAATTTTTTAAACTTTTGTTCATTTCTCTTACCATATTTAGTATTTCTTATATCACTTGAGGAATATGAATATATTCCTAAATTTCCATTTTTGCCTACTTGAGAACACTCCTTAATATGTAATAACTTAATTAAGGTATGTACATATTCAATCCTCTCTTTAAACCCAATAAAACCTCCATTAACTCCAATATTAAGATAATAAAGATCATCCTTATCTGCCCATTTATTAAGATCTCCCCACGCACTTCCTTTTCTCCAATACCACCCACCAGATTCAAAAACATATTCAATCTTAGTAGCAACTAAATGTGGATTTATCATTATTGCCTCATCATTTACATAATTACTAAAGGATTTATAGTTAAAACGATGCGTCAGGTGAATTAGTCCTCTCCCCCTATACGGATCGTATGAAAGGGTTTTCCCATATTCCTGAGCAGATCTAAACCCATGCGTTTCATGAAAAACCTGAGCCAAAAAATGTAGCTTTCTTAGACATGAATTAATTTCATATTTTTCTAAAATCCTATTTAATTCTTTTACCGATGACTCATAAGATTTATCATTAGGTGCAGCCCCTGTTTTCAAGGATGGTATCCATAAGTTAGGAATAACTTTTGATTTATGTAACTTCTGTATAATTAATTTAAATTCATCCACAGTAAAGTCACGATGGCATAAGCATTTATCTGCATTTTGACTCACTATGTCTAGTGGCTTCCCATTATTCTCACTACGCACCGGTAAAACGTTATTTCCCTCTTTTTTATTTATATCCGTCTTCTTATTTCTATCCTCCGATTTTGCATGACCTTTTCTACTCCCTCTTGGAAAATAGAGTTTTTTCCCGACCAACGTACTTAAAGGAGTTGCCTCATCCAACCCGTTTTCCCAAATTATCACATATTGGTTTATTCCCGTCTCTTTCTCTATCCTTTCCCAAGTATCTCCCGGCTTCACTAGATGATAAGGGCGTTTATAAGTGGTCGGTTCGTTGTTTTCATTTGGAATGCTGCGAGGTGTCATTTCATAAATATTATACGCTCTTAATCTCACTATCTTCTTACCTGTTAGCCAAGTAAATTCAGGAACTTCCGAGTGTGCCGTTTTAGGATATTGTTCATTCCAAAAAACAACTTTTATCCGTAATACTTTTCCGGGTTGCTCCACTAAACTCGGGTGAAAAACTAATCTTCCCTTTTCATCGGCTTGTAAGGGCGTTTCACTTACGGGATGTCCGTTTATTGACATCTCAATATTCCAGTTCCAATTCTTGACGTTTAATCGCTCTCGCTACCCCCGGCATCACATCTTGTTTGCCCAATAATTTAAACATTTCATTGGTGGTGTACGTGCCTTTGCCAATGCCTTCATTGGAAGAATTCGTTACGGTGAACCAGTGTATCGATCCTTCAGCCCGTCCGCCGCTTTTCAGTGTTTCCCAGTGAGCAATAAATTCCCGTACCAACGGCGGAAAACGAAAATACTGATTTTCGGTATAAAGATAGCTGGTGGTCTGTTTAATATTTTTTAAATAGACTTTCATAATATCTTCGACATCCGGTTGGTCATAGGTGCGTAGGATTTGTGCCCAAAAGAGAAACTATACAAAAAAGTAGCTATCTACTGATAGCTACTTTTAATTTAATATTGATATTTTCTAATGAACTTTCTCAATTTATCAGAATGATAAAACTTCATACATTGAGTAAAAATGTTATTATTTTCCTCAGTCTCTCCGTTTTCACGAAGCAAATATACTTTATCTTTATAAAACTCACTTACATTATTTTTAGTGAATTTTATAATTCTATCCCAGTCATCAAGAGAATATTTTTCAGTGAGTGTAAAACCATCATTATTTATCACATTATTCTTATCCATCTTAGCGTAATTAAGAGATAAGCAATATCCCAGCATGAAATCTTTAGCGTCTAATGAATGACCTTCTTGTGCAAAGCAAGAATTAGAAAGTAAAAGTAAGAAAATAATTTTTTTCATTTTAACTCCCAAAATATTATTTTATTTGTTTGATAAATTTTACTGTTAGTTTCCTGAACAAACCAAAAGTAATAATTATAAATAAACCCGTTTATATAATATTCATAAGTAGATTCAACATCATGACCCGGAGCATATAGTAAATATTCTCCATCCCATAAAGTAAAATGCCCAGAAGCATTACTCCAGCCTGACACCTCAAAAACAACAATCCCCTTTTTCCCTTTAATTTTTTCTAAAATATTGTCTTTAACAAGTTTAATTCGTTCATCCATTTTTTCTTTTATTTTCTTAACTTTCTCATTTATATCCATACTTGTGTTTTTATCATAATTAAAAGCGGGTAAGGGATATTCCACATCTCCCTTGCCGAAACTTTTCTTTAGATATTCCCTTAATTCTCTCACCCTAAGCCAATGGTTATAACCATCTTTTTCACCTATCATTGCTAGTCCTTTAGGGTTTTTAGGAAGAATAAATCCACTATGATTTAGGGCATAGGACATTCTGCCTGCACAAGTATTTTCCCATTGTTTTCGAACTCTTTCATCCTCTGATTTAGCACTTTTATCCCACTGAGAAGAGACGATTGAATAAAATTCAGCACTCTCCATTGTTTTATAATGACTAAACATATTTTTCCAAGATGGACGATTAATTTTTAATGTAGATTCTTTATCACCCGTTTTAACTTTAATTTTCTTCATTTCTATCTCCATTTGTTAAAATCATTTCATTTTCAAATACATTTGAAATTAATGCCTCCCCATATTCATTTACTACGCCTAAAATAGTTTTTGTCTTAACTCCAAGATTTGTTTCATATTCAAGTTCGACATTAACAACTTCACCTTCAGAATAATTGTAAGTCAGTATATGTAGATTCAAATCTGTGTAATGTCTAGATTTATCATTTAATTTTTTATGCTCTTTACCATAAGACCAATATAGTTCAACTATATATTTATTCTCTTGTTCATCATTAACAGAAGAATCAATATACTCAACGTCCTCTGCTTCTCCACCCTCCTGATAAAGTTCCCCCTCAATATACACATTCCCCACCAACTCGATTCCTTCCCGGTTGATGATAATCGAGCCGCCCGG
>NZ_MLHS01000049.1 GCF_001999335.1 Rodentibacter sp. Ppn85
CACCACTATCACTAACTAACAGTTCTACATCATTATTATTTATTCTATAATTATACTTAACATTTGGTAATGCTGAAAAACAAATTCCAAATGTAATAGCAAAAAATAATATAAGATTATTTTTTATTTTCACATGAATCATATTTCATAACCTCCTTTAATAAAGCTCTATACTTAATCCTATCATCAAACCCATTTGAACCACCATTAACAAGCCAACTAATAGTATTTCCCCAATCATTATCAGCTAATACATTAAGATCTAAAACACCAAAAGTTTCCTTCGAATTCCCATAAGAAACTATAGATTTATTACAATTTGCTCCTTCAATCTTTATACGTTCATGAATACTTTTAGGTGCAGTATTAGGATATTTCCATAATCCCGGTTTATTATTCGAAAGCATAACTCCTTTCTTCCAGAACCACCCTCCGGATTCAAATGCATATGTTATATTTGTTGCAACAATAGACGGATTTTTAACAATATTTGGATCATTCATATCAACACTAAAATTTTCATAATTTCTCTTATGTGTTAAATGGATAAATCCTCTCCCTCTATAAGGATCATACTGAGTAGTATAAGGGCTTGTATATTCCTGCATTGACTGAAATAGATGTGTCTCGTGATAAGCTTGAGCTAGAAAATGAATTTTTCTTAAACAAGTATTAATTTCATACTTATTCATCACTCTATTTAGCTCTTTAACAGTCGTTTCATAAGATTTATCACTAGGAGATGCACCACCTCGAAGAGCTGGAATCCATAAATTTGGTACAGCTTTAGATTTACGCAGTTTTTGCATAATTAATTTAAATTCCTCAACCGTAAAATCCCTATGACAAAAACACTCATATTTTTTAGGAGAAATAGCGACATCCACCGGCTTCCCATTATTCTCACTACGCATCTGTAAAACGTTATTTCCCTCTTTTTTATTTATATCTGTCTTCTTATTTCTATCTGCCGATTTAGCATAACCTTTTCTACTCCCTCTTGGAAAATAGAGTTTTTTCCCGACCAACGTACCTAAAGGAGTTGATTCATCCAACCCGTTCTCCCAAATCAGCACATATTGGTTTATCCCCGTCTCTTTCTCTATCCGTTCCCAAGTATCTCCCGGCTTCACTAGATGATAAGGGCGTTTGTAAGTGGTCGGTTCGTTATTTTCATTTGGAATACTGCGAGGTGTCATTTCATAAATATTATACGCTCTTAATCTCACTATCTTCTTACCTGTTAGCCAAGTAAATTCAGGAACTTCCGAGTGTGCCGTTTTAGGATATTGTTCATTCCAAAAAATAACTTTTATCCGTAATACTTTTCCAGGTTGCTCCACTAAACTCGGGTGAAAAACTAATCTTCCCTTTTCATCGGCTTGTAAGGGCGTTTCGCTTACGGGATGTCCGTTTATTGACATCTCAATATTACAATAAGGTAGCGGTTCGTTTTTTGAATCGAGAAATTCAATTGCATAACCTTGTGGCTGATTTTTACTATTCATGTTGTTTCCCATTAATTCCAATCCAAAACTTGCACATAACCAACAAGTACTTTTAGTGTTTCTTCCGTGTCACGATAAATTCGCGGGGTTCTCGCTATATCATCTAACACACCGTCTCCTATTGTTTCCCCGTGATTATTCAATATCGTATAAGGCACTTTCTTTTCATTACAACGTCCATAAAGGTCATAGACATCCAAACGTGTTGAATAGTAAGTATCTGGTGTTATCGTATTATTAATTGTGGTTTCAAACGAACTCACCGCATCGGCTTCCCCGCTTTCCTCAATCAACTCCCCCTCAATATACACGTTCCCCACCAACTCGATTC
>NZ_MLHS01000005.1 GCF_001999335.1 Rodentibacter sp. Ppn85
TGGTTTTGCTACAAAAGTTTTCATTAATTAATTACCAAAAATTAAGTTTGATACCCAGTGTTTCCATGAAACACAACCATTAATCTTAATCATCACCCCTTCAAGTGTGATATAGATAAAATAATGCACGGTGGGAATCCGTGCATTTACAGGGTCGACGTATTATACATATTTTTCCATCAAATGCTAATTTTTTGCGTAAAAAATCTTCATATTTATGTTTATCTTCCGAATATTAATATAATTAATGTTTTTAATGAATTTATTAAAATTGACTCATGAATAAAGTTAATTTATTGTCATATTACACAATTAATTCGTAGGAAGAATCGCTATGAGCTATGCAAAAGAAATTAATAATTTAAATCAAAACATTGCTGATTTTAATAAAAAAATCAATGTATCCTTTGAATTTTTTCCGCCTAAAAATGAAAAAATGGAAAATATGCTATGGGAATCAATTCATCGTTTAAAAGTGTTAAAACCGAAATTTGTGTCTGTAACCTACGGTGCAAATTCAGGTGAACGGGATCGTACTCACAGTATTGTAAAAGCAATTAAGCAAGAAACCGGGTTAGAAGCCGCCCCTCATTTGACCGGTATTGATGCCACGACGGAAGAGTTGAAAAAAATCGCTCAAGACTATTGGGACAATGGTATTCGCCGTATTGTTGCATTACGTGGAGACGAACCGAAAGGTTATGATAAAAAACCGTTCTACGCTTCCGATTTAGTAGCGCTACTCCGATCCGTTGCTGATTTTGATATTTCCGTTGCTGCTTACCCGGAAGTCCATCCGGAAGCAAAATCGGCGCAAGCTGATTTAATTAACTTAAAACGTAAAATTGATGCAGGTGCAAACCATATTATTACTCAATTTTTCTTTGATATTGATAGTTATCTGCGCTTCCGTGATCGTTGCGCATCTATTGGCATTGATACGGAAATAGTACCAGGCATTCTACCTGTAACAAACTTTAAGCAACTTCAGAAAATGGCATCATTTACCAATGTGAAAATACCAAGTTGGCTAACTAAAGCCTATGATGGATTAGATGAAGATCCGACTACTCGCAATCTTGTCGCCGCAAGTGTTGCTATGGATATGGTGAAAATTTTATCCACTGAGGGCGTGAGTGATTTCCACTTTTACACGCTTAATCGGAGTGAATTAACCTATGCGATTTGTCATATGTTGGGGGTTCGCTCGTCAGTCTAAAAAACAAAAGTGCGGTTAAAATTAACCGCACTTTGCCTTTAAATTCGCCTTGCTTGCCAAAAAGTTTTTGTCCAGTAAGGTGTGTTCATTGAAGAATAAATAACACCACCTTTTGTGGAAGCATGAAGAAATTTGCCGTCTTTCACATAAATTCCGACATGATAACCGTTCGGGCCACGTCCCGTTTTAAAGAAAATCAGGTCACCGGTTTGAATGTCTTCCTTATGAATAAGTTTTCCATGTCTAGCCTGTTCTTTTGTCGTCCTAGGTAGAGTAATATTAAAACGATCAAAAAAAGTTTTCTGAACAAACCCGGAACAATCTACCCCATGTCTAGATTTTCCGCCCAATATATAAGGCGTTCCCGCCCATTCATACTGTTGTTCGCTCAATAACGTAATTGCCATAATAGGATCATCAATTTTTCCTTTGTAATTAATGGCGTAATTTTCCTTCTCGGAATTCCCTGAAGCACAAGCAAATAACAGCATTGTAGTAAAAACAAGAAATAACCTTTCAATTGATTTCATTTTATATCTCAATGAACAAAAGTGCGGCTAAAAATAACCGCACTTTTCATTTATCGACTTATTTTCGCTTTTTCAACTCTCGTACGTAATTTTTGCCCCGGTTTAAATGCCACCACACGGCGCGCTGAAACCGGTACGCTTTCCCCTGTTTTAGGATTACGTCCCGGACGAGAAGCTTTATCACGTAATTCAAAATTACCGAATCCCGATAATTTTACATCACAGCCGGATTCAAGAGATAAGCGAATTTCTTCAAAAAAATCATCTACTAAGTTTTTAGCCTCTAATTTTTGCAACCGATATTTTTCAATTAAAAATTCGGTAATATCAATTTTTGTAAGCGTCATAGGTTTAGTCTCTTAATTCAGCGTTAAAACGTTGTTTAACCTCATCTAACACAGCGGAAATTACAGCATGGATTTCATCGTCTTCCAAGGTTTTTTCATTATCTTGAATCGTCAAACTGATAGCAAGGCTTTTTGTACCTGACGGTACGCCAATACCTTTATACACGTCAAATAAATTAACTTGAGTGAGTTTTTCCCCACCAGCTTGCTTACATGCCTCAATAACATCGCCAGCAGCAATTTCATCCGCAACCACAAGTGCCAAGTCTCGACGGTTAGCCGGGAATTTGGAAATTTTCCTTGCTTGTATGACATTCCGATTTGCAATTGCGTTCCATAAAATTTCAAATACAACTATTTTTTCATTTAACCCCAATTTTTGAGAAACTGATGGATGAAGCGTACCAATAAAGCCAATTTCCTTACCGTCCAGTTCGATTGACGCAGATTGTCCCGGGTGCAATGCAGCAAAAGTTTTTGCGACAAAACATACTTTACTTCCCACTCCGGTTAAAGACAGTAGACTTTCTAAATCGCCTTTTAAATCAAAGAAATCGACTGACTGAGCTTTATTATTCCAACTTTCATTACTTGTCGTACCACTAATTACCGCACTTAATACAAATTCTTGACGCACGCCGAATTCAGCATCGGCATCAGGAATAAATCGTAATCCCGTTTCAAACAGGCGAACACGATTTTGTTGACGATTTTGGTTATATAACACTGCTCCGAGTAAACCGCTTAACAACGAAACCCGCATTACCGACATTTCGGTGGAAATGGGGTTTGGCAGCTCAAGTACCTCCTGATGAGGATGCAATAGACTTTGTACTTTTGGATCAACAAAACTATAAGTGATCGCTTCTTGGTAATCTGAATCTACAAGCGCGGTCTTAATCCGAGCTAAATCCAATACGGCTTCTTGATGATCACGCATACGTAAATGTGCCAGTGGTGCATTATTTGGAATACTGTTATATCCATAAATACGCGCAACTTCTTCAATTAAATCTTCTTCAATATCAATATCGAAACGCCAGCTTGCTGAGATTACCGTCCATACATTATTTTCGTATTGAACATCAAAACCAAGGCGTTCAAAAATATCGGTAACAATCTCGGTTTCAATATGATGCCCCAGTAAAGCGTCTAATTTCTCACGATGAAGTTGGATTTTTTTGACTTTCGGTAAAAATTCTTCATTTACCGCCTCATTAATTTCTCCACTTTCACCGCCACAAATTTCAAGTAATAATGCCGTTGCACGTTCCATTGCATAATGTGCTAATTCAAAATCAACTCCACGCTCAAAACGGTGTGACGCATCCGTATGCAAACCATATTGTCTTGCCCGACCGGCAATCGCCAGAGGAGTAAAGAAAGCCGCTTCCAAAATAACATCTTTCGTTTCAGAGGTAACACTACTTGCTTGTCCCCCAAAAATCCCTGCCATCGCAAGCGGGCCATTAGCATCCGCTATAAGTAAGGTATTTGATTGTAATTTTGCGGTGGTACCATCCAGTAAAATAAGTTCTTCGCCATCTTTTGCTAAACGTACTTGCACCGGTTGCACAACTTTTGATGCATCAAAGGCATGCATCGGTTGGCCTAATTCAAGTAAAACATAATTCGTAATATCAACGACGGGATCAATAGAACGAATACCGCAACGACGCAATTTCTCTTTCATCCAAATTGGTGAATCTGCTTTTACATTCACATTTTTCACCAATCGAAGTAAATAATGTGGGCAAGCTTCCGGTGCGACAAGTTCAATATCAATTTTATCTGAAATTGTTGCCGGCACTACGTCAAAGTGCGGTCGATTTACCGGCTGTTTATTAACAACAGCAATTTCACGGGCAATCCCGGCTATACTTAAACAGTCCGCACGGTTCGGCGTCAAACTAATTTCAATCGCTTTATCATTTAAATTCAAATAGTGACGAAAATCTGTGCCGACCGGTGCGTCTTGCGGTAACTCTATAATTCCCTCAGCATCAACATCAATACCAAGTTCAGAAAATGAACAGAGCATACCTTCCGACGGTTGACCGCGTAATTTGGTTTTCTTAATTTTGAAATTACCCGGTAACACCGCCCCTTCCGTCGCACAAACGACTTTTAATCCTTGACGGCAATTCGGTGCACCACACACGATATCTAATAATCTGTCACTACCGATATTCACTTTAGTTACACGTAATTTATCCGCGTCAGGATGTTGTGCGCACTCAACCACTTCTCCGATAACAACACCTGTAAAATCACTCGCAACATTTTCTACGCCATCTACTTCCAACCCTAACATAGTGATTTGGTCACATAATTGTTCTGTAGAAACAGCCGGATTAACCCATTCTCTTGCCCACTGCTCGCTAAATTTCATTATTCTTTACCCTTTAAAATTTATTATATATAACCTCGTTTTGAGGATACATCCGAAAAATAATTTATTTGAATTGCTTTAAAAAACGTAAATCGTTTTCAAAGAATGAACGTAAATCTGTGACGTTGTAGCGCAACATAGTTAACCGCTCAACACCCATTCCCACTGCAAAACCGGAATATTCATTCGGATCGATTCCCGCATTACGTAATACATTCGGGTGAACCATACCGCAGCCTAATACTTCAAGCCATTTGCCGTTTTTACCCATGACATCCACTTCTGCCGAAGGCTCGGTAAAGGGAAAATAAGAAGGTCGGAAACGTACTTTTAAATCTTCTTCAAAAAAAGCACGTAAGAAATCATGTAATAAACCTTTTAATTCTGTAAAGTTTACTTTTCTATCCACATACAGTAATTCAACTTGATGGAACATTGGCGTGTGTGTTTGATCATAGTCGTTACGATAAACACGCCCCGGCGCCATAATACGAATTGGCGGTTGCATTTTCTGCATCGTACGGATTTGCACTCCTGAAGTTTGAGTACGCAATAATAATTCGGGATTAAACCAGAATGTATCATGGTCAGCACGTGCAGGATGATGTTTTGGAATATTTAACGCATCAAAATTATAATAATCACTTTCAATTTCAGGACCGTTCTCTACAGAGAAACCAAGTTCCGAAAAAAATTGAGTAATGCGATTAATTGTTATGCTAACAGGATGTAAGCCACCTTTTTCCACTTTTTTACCCGGTAAAGTTACATCTATGCGTTCTTTTTCAAGTTTAGCATTCAGTTCCTCTTGTTCCCACTCAGCTTTTTTCGTACTCAAAAACTCAAGCACAACTTGTTTGACTTCATTTATTTTTGCTCCTACTGCAGGGCGTTCTTCTGCCGCAATATTTCTCAGTTCTTGCATTAATTGCGTGAAATGACCTTTTTTACCAAAATATTCAACACGAATTTCATCCAGTGCTACTAAACTCTTATTTTCGATCGAATTAATCGCTGATTTTGCTTTATCGGCAAGATCCTTCAGATGCTGCATAGTTTCCTCTGATTTACTTTTATCTAAAAATTTTTCTAATAATAATACCAACACATTAAAAAATCACGTTTTTATTTACGTTTAAAGGGTATCTATCGATTAGAGTTAAATGCTATTTCTAAAAAGCTAGCTGTTATCACAACATTTTTAAACAACGGGTTAAATTTGTCACAATGAGAACCATAAGCGCCTGAATTTTTTTGTATAATTCTACATAAATTATGAACGCACTTTTATAAATTATAGAAAAGGGTATAAAGTATAAGTTTGATAATTAACAGTGTTTAACTATCAATGTTAAGAAATTTAGAGGATTAGCTAAGATAAAAAAATAGCATAACCAAAGTTATGCTATTTCCCTATTTAATCAAAATTATTTTTGATAAAGTGGTGTAGGACCTTGTGTACCACCATTCATTTGGCTTGCTTCTTGATGTAGTTTCATTAAAGAACCAGAAGATGTGATTTCTACACGACGGTTAGGACGTAAACAATCTTTTTCTTCTTTACTTGCATGACGGAAGCCTTCACAAGCTTTAACCTGCGGGTTTTTACCGTAGCCGACAGCCGTGATCTGAGCTTTTATACCATCTTCAATTAGACGTGCTTTTACACGGTTTGCACGACGTTGAGAGAGAGAGAGGTTGTAAGCATCAGAACCTAAACGGTCAGTATAGCCAGCCACTTTAACCTCTTTCGCATTTGCAGATTTTAATTGAGCGGCAACATTATCAACCACTTCTTTACCACGTGGAGTCAATACATCTTTATCGAAATCAAATAAGAAATCACCGCTTAGAGTATATGCAGACTGACCGTTACATCCGTTTGGATACCAGAAGAAACTTTGGGCATTATGGTTTTTATCAAATAAGATTTTATATTGACAGATTTTGTGCACTCCGTTTTCACGATAGTTAAACGCATAATCCCATTCTTCTACACCATATAAGCCTTCAGAGAAGTGCGGACGACCAATCAAATTGTAGAGCTGATCTTTATTCATACCACGTTCAATCATACGCACATTATCCCAGTTTGGCCATGAACCAAATTGGCTACCATCATGATTAAAACCAGCACTGTCAATTTTTGGCCACACTAGTTGTGGTACTTGAACGCCATCAACATCCTTATATTCAGGCATACCTTCGGAAGTAACTTTACTTAAGTTACCGCAAGCTGCAACTGCTGTAACGGCAGCTGCAGATAATAAAATACGTGATAATTTCATGTTTTTACCTTTTAATCATTAAAAAAGTGTCATCCTTGTAATCAAGAAACACACAACTAAACTTTACTAATTCCAAATGAGAAAACTACAAAAGTTTCGAGGGCTATACTAATAGTAAAAGCCAATTTTGTAAATATTAAACTATAACTGAAATATTCTATTTACCGTGATTTTTGTAAAATAATGTAAAGCTTAGTGAATAAAATCCTGACAAGTCCTATTCATATAGCGCTGAATAAGTGCATTAGCACTCTCTTCTGCCTGTTGCCCTAACTTTTTCAATAATGTTTTTTTCATCTTATAGGTCACACCAATAACTAATTTATCTTTCATCGCATCAAGTAAAAGATCATCACTGGTAGAAATCCCGTCTATTAATTGCAACTCTAACGCTTGCGTACCAAACCAATGTTCACCGGTAGAAACCTTATTAACATCTAACTGAGATCGATTTTGACGGACAAATTGTTTAAATAGTTTATGAGTTTCTTCTAATTCTTGTTGGAATTTTTGTTTTCCCTTTTCAGTATTTTCCCCTAGCATCGTTACCGTACGCTTAAATTCTCCCGCAGTCATCACATCAACATCAACATCATGCTTTTTTAATAACCGGTGAATATTCGGTATTTGGGCAACTACGCCAATCGATCCAATAATAGCAAAAGGTGCGGCAATAATTTTATCCGCTACACAAGCCATCATATAACCGCCGCTTGCCGCAACTTTATCAATCGCAATAGTTAATTTAATTCCTTTTTGTTTTAAACGCGCTAACTGCGAGGCGGCCAAACCGTATCCATGCACAACGCCACCGGGACTTTCCAAACGTAGTAATACTTCGTCATCAGATTTGGCTACATTCAGGATTGCTGATATTTCCTCACGAAGTGCGGTTGTTTGTGAGGCAGAAATATCACCTTTAAAATCTAAAACATAAACACACGATTTAGGTTTATCAAGCGGTTCACCTTTTTTCAATTTTGCTTTTAACTCTTTTGATTTTTGTTTTTCAACTTTCTTTTCTGCTTTTCTTTGCCGTTTTAACTCTTCATCTGATAAATGAAAATCACGTAAATATTTAACTCTATCCTCAAAATCCTCGGATAAATTGCTAATTATCAGTTCACCTTGTTCTGCATCCTTATTTCGACGGGCAGAAATAATAAATGCCGTAATTGCTGCGATAACAAGTAAAATTGTTAAGATTTCTAAAATAAAAATACCGTAGCCGGTTAAAATATCTGACCACATAAAAACTCTCCTCTAATTATTTATGGTTCGGACATTCTACTTGAGTCTAACGCTAAGCTCTAACTTTTTATGGAAAATTTCAGGATTTAAGGTAAACTAGCCGCACTTTTTATTATTCTTATTACACCTAGGGGTTCGTATGTCTAAAATTGCATCTATTGCAGATGTATTACAAGGAAAAGTCGCGATTGGTGAAACTGTTACTGTGCGTGGCTGGGTTCGTACTCGTCGCGATTCTAAAGCGGGACTCTCATTCTTAACCGTATATGACGGTTCTTGTTTTGATCCTATCCAAACGATTATTAACAATGATATTGAAAATTATGAAAACGAAGTTTTACGTCTTACAACCGGCTGTTCTGTTGTTGTGACCGGTAAAATCGTTGAGTCACCGGCAGAAGGCCAGGCTGTTGAGTTACAAGCTGACAAAGTCGAAGTAGCTGGGTTTGTAGAAGATCCTGATTCCTACCCAATGGCAGCAAAACGCCATTCTATCGAATACTTACGCGAAGTCGCACACTTACGTCCACGTACCAATATTATCGGTGCCGTAGCTCGTGTACGCCATTGTTTAGCACAAGCCATTCATCGTTTCTTCCATGAACAAGGCTTTTATTGGGTTGCAACTCCGCTTATTACAGCTTCAGATACGGAAGGCGCAGGCGAAATGTTCCGAGTTTCTACTTTGGATCTCGAAAATCTTCCGCGTGATGAAAAAGGTGCGGTCGATTTTAGCCAAGATTTCTTCGGCAAAGAATCTTTTTTAACGGTTTCCGGCCAATTAAACGGTGAAACCTATGCTTGCGCATTAAGCAAAATTTATACTTTCGGACCAACTTTCCGTGCGGAAAACTCTAACACAACCCGCCATCTTGCAGAATTTTGGATGGTTGAACCGGAAGTCGCCTTTGCCACATTAGAGGATAATGCAAAACTGGCCGAAGATATGCTGAAATATGTTTTCCGTGCAGTATTGGCTGAACGTAAAGATGACTTAAAATTCTTTGAAAAACATGTCGATAAAGATGTGATTGATCGTTTAGAAAACTTCGTAAAATCCGATTTCGCTCAGATTGATTACACCGATGCCATTGATGTGTTATTAAAATCCGGTAAGAAATTTGAATTTCCGGTTTCTTGGGGAATCGATCTTTCTTCTGAACATGAACGCTATCTAGCGGAAGAATATTTTAAATCCCCTGTTGTGGTAAAAAACTATCCAAAAGATATTAAAGCTTTCTATATGCGTTTAAATGACGATGGAAAAACTGTCGCGGCAATGGACGTATTAGCACCGGGAATTGGTGAAATTATTGGCGGCTCACAACGTGAAGAACGCTTGGAAGTGCTTGATAAACGTATGGAAGAAATGGGGTTAGATCCGAAAGATTACTATTGGTATCGTGATCTTCGTAAATACGGAACTGTGCCTCATTCCGGTTTTGGACTCGGGTTTGAACGCTTGATTGTATACGTTACCGGAGTACAAAATATTCGTGATGTTATCCCATTCCCTCGTACACCGCGTAATGCGAATTTTTAATCAAAAATAGAGATAACTTGACCGCACTTTCTTGTGCGGTCAAATTTTTATTGTTTTAAGGAAAGTAAAATGAAAAAAATTGAACAGCTTTTCGCTAATAATTTAAGCTGGGCACAACGAATGAAAGAGGAAAATTCCACTTATTTTAAAGAGCTTGCTGATCATCAAACACCTCATTATCTTTGGATTGGCTGCTCCGATAGTCGTGTTCCTGCAGAAAAACTGACAAATTTAGAGCCCGGCGAATTATTTGTTCATCGTAATGTGGCAAATCAAGTTATTCATACGGATCTTAACTGTCTTTCCGTTGTGCAATATGCGGTTGATGTGCTTAAAATTGAACATATTATTATTTGTGGACATACTAATTGTGGTGGTATTAAAGCCGCAATGGCAGATCAGGATCTAGGTTTAATTAATAACTGGCTACTCCATATTCGTGATATTTGGTTTAAACATAGCCATTTACTCGGAAAACTTTCACCGGAAAAACGTGCCGATATGCTGACTAAAATTAATGTCAATGAACAAGTTTATAATCTCGGTCGTTCTTCCATTATAAAAAGTGCTTGGGAACGCGGGCAAAAACTTTCTTTACACGGCTGGGTATATGATGTAAATGATGGTTTTCTAATCGATCAAGGAGTGATAGCAACAAGCCGTGAAAGCCTTGAAATTTCTTATCGTAACGCCATCGCTCGTTTACTCACTTTAGGTGAGGAAGATATTCTTAAAAAGGAACATGCTGAATAGAAAAGTGCGGTTAAAATTGACCGCACTTTTTGTATTTTACTTCCGGATAATCAAGGATTATTTTATTTCACTCAAGCTGTTAAATAATCCATCATCCTTATTTGGTATTTGCAAATAAAAACCCTGTGATTTAATTTTTTTCTCGACTTCATTTTTATCAGCATGACGAAGCGGCTTATTACCAGATAAATTAAACATCATTACCAGTTCAGGTTTACCAAAATGCTCCAATAAATTATTGGGAACGGCAGAGAAATCATCACGTTTTTGAATATAAAGGTAACTCCCCACTTTTTTCTTACTTTTATAAATCGCACATAACATTTACCTTTCCCTCTATAAAGAAAATCCCCACAGGAAACTCCGGTAGGGATTTATTCAATTTTATAAAATTATTTTGCTGCGTCTTTCACTGCATCCACAGCTTCAGCCGCTTTTTCAGTTGCAGATTCTTTCATTGAAGACATTGCTTCTTTTGCCGAATCCATTTTTTCTGCCGTTGCGTCTTTCATTTCAGATGCTTTGTTGCTCACTGCATCTTTCATTTCCACCATTTTCTCCATAGCTGAATCTTTAA
This sequence comes from Rodentibacter sp. Ppn85, assembly GCF_001999335.1. GTDB lineage: Bacteria > Pseudomonadota > Gammaproteobacteria > Enterobacterales > Pasteurellaceae > Rodentibacter. Next base: position 10,901 of record NZ_MLHS01000005.1, read on the forward strand.
CTTCCGCTACTTTAGCTTTGGCTGCTTCTCCGGCTTCTTCAACTTTAGCCACCGCCGCATCTTTCATTTCAGTTGCTTTTTCCACAGCCTTATCTTTTGCATCCGCTGCTGCAGATTTTGCTGAATCTAGGGCATTCACTGTTGCTTCTTTCGCATCAGACATTGTTTGTTTTGCTGCCTCTTTTACATCAGATGCGGCTTGTTTTGCCGAATCTTTAACATCCGACGCCACACTTACCGCTGCATCTTTTACATCAGCTGCCGTATTGGCTGTCGCCTCTTTTGCCGCTTCAACTTTTTGTGTCGTTTCTTGTTTATCAAAACAACCTGTTACGGCTAAACTTGCGCCTAATACTAATGTCGCTAATACTGTTTTTTTCATTTCTATCTCCTAATTGAGTAACAAACTAGCAAAGCATACTTGCCTTGTGCAATGTGTAGTTTACGCAAAAATAAAACAATCGAAAACAAAATTTACATTCCATAAAAGTAAAACTGCTGTTTTCAATCTTAACTTTTCACTATAACCAATTGAAAAACAATAATTTTATGAAAAGTTCCCATTTTTAAATTTATTTTTTGTAAAGAAAATAAAACATCTAAAATGTCTATCTTTTAGACAAATTAAAGCATTTCCGGTGAGTAGCTGTAGCTCATAATCTGCCCTTTTCCATTTTTCCAATCAATTTGAGCAATGGTTGCCGGATAAAAACTAATCGGGTTTCGTTTACCATAAAGTTCTGCAACAATTTCCCCGACTAACGGCAAATGGGAAATAATAAGGATAGTTTCTATGCCTTTCTTTTCCAGTACTGACAAATAATCTACGACCAACTCTGCCGAACCGTAAGGTGTAATTCCTTCCCAAATTTCTAAATTAGGTTGTAGTGCCGAATCAAATGCTAAATTCACTTGTTCAAAGGTATCTAAAGCGCGTTGATAGGGGCTGACTAATATACAGTTAAATGAAAGTGCGGTTGATTTTGTCGTATTTTTTAACCATTCTCCTTGCACAAAAGCTTGTTTTCTCCCATATTCGGTTAAACAACGCTCTTTGTCGGCTTTAGCCATCACTTCGGCTTCACCGTGACGCATAATAAAAATTTTCATATTGCTTTCCTAAATTAAAGAAAAAACCGACCGCTCTTTTTTTAGAGCGGTCGTACAAATTAGTTTGTTTTCACAGCCTCAGCAATTTCTTCCGCATATTGTTGGGCCATTTCACTATCTTGACATTCCACCATGACACGAATTAAGGGCTCCGTGCCGGATTTACGCAATAGAATTCGCCCTTTTCCTTCCAAACGTCTTTCTACATCTGCAGCAATGGCTTTTACCCTATCACTTTCTAATGGATTTTTCCCACCAGTAAAGCGTACATTAATTAATACTTGAGGAAACAACTTCACCGCACTAGCCAATTCATTGAGTGAAAGTTTATGTTGAACCATTGCTGCCAATACGGCTAATGAAGCAACAATACCATCTCCCGTAGAATTTTTATCGGAAATAATAATATGACCGGAGTTTTCTCCCCCAAGCGTCCAATTATTTTCCAACATTTTTTCAAGTACATAACGATCCCCTACATTTGCACGTAAAAACGGTACGCCTAGCATTTTAAGTGCAATCTCAAGGCTCATATTACTCATTAACGTCCCTACTACGCCGCCCTTTAATTGACCGGAACGCAGTGCTTCACGAGCAATAACAAAGAGGATTTGATCGCCGTCTACTTTATTTCCAAGGTGATCAATCATCATAATACGATCGCCATCTCCATCATAAGCCAAGCCAATGTCGGCTTTCACTTCTAGCACTTTTTCTTGTAATGCCCGAACATCTGTTGCACCGCATTTTTCATTGATATTAACACCGTTTGGCTCCGTACCAATCTCGATCACTTCCGCACCAAGCTCACGCAACACATTCGGTGCAATGTGATAGGTTGCCCCGTTTGCACAATCTACCACAATTTTATAGCCTTCTAAGCCTAAATGAGCCGGAAATGTACCTTTACAAAATTCAATATAACGACCCGCTGCATCATTGATACGGCTCGCCTTACCCAGTTCTGCCGATTCAACACAATCCATTGGCTGTTCAAGCATTGCTTCAATCGCTTCCTCAATTTCATCAGGTAGTTTTGTACCCTGAGCAGAGAAAAATTTAATTCCGTTATCATAGTAAGGATTATGAGAGGCGGAAATAACAATACCGGCTTCCGCGCGGAAAGTACGGGTTAAATAAGCAATGGCCGGGGTCGGCATTGGCCCTGTAAAAGCAGCGGATAAGCCGGCCGCAGCTAAGCCTGCTTCTAATGCCGATTCCAACATATAGCCGGAAATACGCGTATCTTTACCAATTAAGACGGTTTTTGATCCTTGTGAAGCAAGTACCTTACCTGCTGCCCAGCCTAATTTTAATGCAAAATCAGGCGTAATCGGATAAGTTCCCACTTTGCCACGTACACCATCCGTACCGAAATATTTACGATTTGCCATAATAAATTCCTTTATTTCTCAATTTTTTCTAAAAAATTAGGCGTTTTCTGTTGCTAACCAGATTTTGAGTGCATCAGATGTAGCAGCCACATCATGCACGCGTAAAATTTTTGCGCCTTTTTGCGCTGCAATTAACGCACCGGCAACACTCCCCATCACTCTTTCATCAACAGGTTTATCCAACACTGCACCAATCATTGATTTGCGCGATAATCCTGCAAGCACGGGGTATCCCTCTTCACAAAATCTATTTAACTGCTGCAATAACTTATAATTGTGTTGAACGGTTTTACCAAAGCCAAACCCCATATCCCAAATTAAATTTTCTTTTCTTATTCCTGCAATAATACATTCTTCCGAACGCTCTCGTAAAAAAGTGAGGACATCTTGTACTACATCTTTATATTGAGGATTCGTTTGCATCGTTCTTGGTTGTCCTTGCATATGCATAATACAAACGGGTAAATCCAGTTCTGAGGCAACTTGTAAGGCATTTGGTTCCTGTAAGGATCGAATATCATTGATTAAATCCATTCCGACTTTTGCCGCCTCTTGCATCACAATTGCCTTAGAAGAATCTACTGAAATCCAACAGTCAAAGCGTTGATTCACCGCTTCAACCAAAGGCACCACGCGACGAAGTTCTTCTTCTTCCGACACTTCTCCAGCCATCGGGCGGGTTGATTCGCCACCAATATCAATAATGGCCGCCCCTTCATTCAACATTTTTTCCACTTGAAACAATGCCTTATCAAGACTAAAAAACTGCCCGCTGTCAGAAAATGAATCCGGTGTGAAGTTGAGAATCCCCATAATTTGAGGAGCCGATAAATCTAGACATTTGTTATTAGCGTAAAGTTTCATAAAGTGCGGTCGATTTTTAAGATGAATTTGAACTGGGAAATTATAGCGGAATCCGTATAGGAAAAGAATAAAGAATCCGAAAAATCACTCACCCGTTGCCTTTTTTTTATTTTCAATACAATGGAAAACCTTTTGTGAATTGAAATGTGACTAGGGGAAACAATGAAAAAACTAGCTTTACTTCTTATTTCAGGCATTGCTCTGGTTGCCTGCAATGAAAAAGAATATACCGTTGATGATTTTATGAAGAATGATCAACTAAGAACAGAATGGCTAAAAAAATGTGAAAACGGTGAAGTTCGTCCTGAGTTACTAAATTGTATTAATTCTAAAAAAGCTATAGATAAGATGAGAACACACAATTTTGACTATCTAGATAATTTAGGAAAATAACCTACAAAAAAGCCTTCCTCTAGGAAGGCTTTCTTTTGAAGATTATTCAGAATCTTGCGAATTTTCAACCGCACTTTCATCGGATTTCGTTTCAGTTGAACTATTTGAATAAGCAGCTTGTGAGACTTTCGGCTCTTCCCAACCTGATGGCGGCGTGATCGGTTCACGATTCATCAGCTGTTTAATTTGCAATTCTTCAATCGTTTCATACTTCACAAGTGCATCTTTCATCGCATGCAAAATATCCATATTATCAATAAGAATTTGTCTCGCACGCTCATAATTACGGGTTATGATTGCACGTACTTCTTCATCAATCAGATGAGCTGTTTCATCAGACATATGTTTTGCTTTTGCCATTGAGCGACCTAAGAATACTTCACCTTCATCTTCAGAATAAAGAATTGGTCCAAGTTTCTCGGAGAAACCCCATTGAGTCACCATATTACGGGCAATATTAGTTGCCACTTTAATATCATTAGAAGCGCCGGTAGAAATATTTTCTTCACCGTAAATCAAATCTTCAGCCAAACGCCCTGCATAAAGGGTAGAAAGTTTACTCTCTAATTGTTTTTGGCTAATGCTGACCTGATCACCTTCAGGTAAGAAGAACGTAACCCCCAATGCACGGCCACGAGGAATAATGGTCACTTTATGAACCGGATCATGCTCCGGTACTAAATATCCCACAATGGCATGTCCTGCTTCATGATAAGCCGTCGATTCTTTTTGTTTCTCCGTCATAATCATAGTACGACGTTCGGGCCCCATATTAATTTTATCTTTTGCTTTTTCAAACTCAAGCATGGAAACCTTGCGTTTATTATTACGGGCAGCAAATAGCGCAGCTTCATTGACAAGGTTAGCCAGATCCGCACCGGAATAGCCCGGTGTACCACGAGCTAATGTCATAGCATCTACATCCTCAGCCAACGGTACCTTACACATATGTACTTTTAAAATTTGCTCGCGACCTTTTACATCCGGTAATCCCACCACGACTTGACGGTCGAAACGCCCCGGACGGGTTAATGCCGGATCTAACACATCCGGACGGTTAGTTGCGGCAATTACAATGACACCGTCGTGACCGCCAAAGCCATCCATTTCAACGAGCATTTGGTTAAGGGTTTGCTCACGCTCATCATGACCGCCGCCTAAACCGGCACCACGTTGACGACCCACTGCATCAATTTCATCAATAAAAATCAAACAAGGGGCATTTTTCTTCGCTTGTTCAAACATATCGCGTACACGGGAAGCCCCTACACCGACAAACATTTCAACGAAATCAGAGCCCGAAATAGTAAAAAACGGTACTTTAGCTTCACCGGCAATCGCTTTTGCCAATAAAGTTTTACCGGTACCCGGTGGTCCTACCATCAAAATCCCCTTTGGAATTTTACCGCCTAAATTTTGGAATTTAGTCGGATCACGTAAGAAATCGACAATCTCGCCTACTTCTTCTTTTGCTTCATCACAACCCGCCACATCGGCAAAAGTCACTTTGATTTGATCTTGGCTTAACATTTTTGCTCGGCTTTTACCAAAGCTCATTGCCTTGCCGCCACCGCCTTGCATTTGACGCATAAAGAAAATCCACACGCCCACAAGAAATAGCATTGGAAACCAAGAAATTAAAATTTGTGAAATTAAACTACGTCTTTCAAACGGCGTACCCTCTACTTTCACTTTCTTACTTAATAAATCATCAAGTAATTTCTTATCTTCCAATGGTGGCATGACAGTCATATATTTTGAGCCATCGTTTTTTGTTACCGTAATTTCATTGGTATCAAAACGCGCTTCTTTTACTTGACCGTTGCTCACATCGTAAACAAACGTCGTGTAATCGGTGGAATTTTCTACCGAATTAGAATTGAAACTCTGGTAAGCAGTCATCATCACAACCGCCACCACGATCCAGAGCACCAAATTTTTGACCATATCGTTCAAAGTTTAACCTGCCTTTCCTAAGTTAATAAATTCGTCACAAGATACTATATATCATAGACTATGAAAAGCTATCAAAGCGATTCGCCTTTATAGCCCGTAGCCACAATATAAACCTCACGGGAGCGTCCGCGCGAAGCCTCCGGTTTACGGACTTTTACCACATTAAAAAGAGAGCGAATCTCTTTCAAATATTCATCAAATCCTGCCCCTTGAAATACCTTTACTACAAAACTGCCTTTTATTGCCAATACTTGCTTGCACATATCTAATGCCAGTTCCACCAAATACATCGCACGGGGAATATCAACAGACGGCATACCGCTGAAATTGGGTGCCATATCCGACATCACTACATCTACCTTGACTTCACCCACCCTTTCAAGCAATGCATTAAGGACCTTTTCATCACGAAAATCGCCTTGTAAAAAATCAACTCCTACGATCGGATCCATTTCCAAAATATCGCAAGCAATTACTTTTCCATTGTTACCGATTTGGCTTACTACGTATTGCGACCATCCGCCCGGTGCAGCTCCAAGATCGACAACAGTCATTCCCAGTTTAAATAATTTGTCTGTTTGCTGAATTTCATCAAGTTTAAAATAAGCACGAGAACGCAATTTTTGCTTATGTGCTTTTTGTACAAACGGATCTTTAAAATGTTCGTTTAGCCAACGAGAAGAACTCGCCGAACGTTTTTTCTTTCCCATAATTTCTATCTTTCGTACTATTTTTTGTAGTAGTTTCGCCTATATTTGGGTACAATTTGCCAAATTCAAGACTTGATGAGCTTAAAAACAGAGAAAATCTCTGTTTTTTCTGACCGCTCTTTTTATTATTCGTATTCATTTATAGGATTCCTTATGACAACCTTATCAACCAAACAAAAACAATTTTTAAAAGGCCTTGCACACCATCTAAACCCTGTTGTTATGCTCGGTGGCAATGGGTTAACCGAGGGCGTGCTTGCCGAAATTGAAAACGCCTTGGACCACCATGAGCTCATTAAAGTAAAAATTGCCGGCGCCGACCGAGAAACCAAACAATTAATCATTGATGCTATTGTTCGTGAAACCCAATCTTCAAACGTTCAAACTATCGGGCATATTTTAGTGCTTTACAAACCTAGCGAAGAAAAGAAAATACAACTTCCACGGAAATAATTTACATTAAAGTGCGGTAAAAAATGACCGCACTTTTTTATTTCCTAGAGATAATCTACTTCAATAATTTCAAATTCAACCGCACCGCCCGGCGTCACAATATTTACCGTATCATCCAGTTCTTTACCAATTAAACCGCGTGCAATCGGTGAATTCACGGAAATCAAACCTGATTTAATATCCGCTTCATCATCGCCGACAATTTTATAAGTAATTTCCTCCTCCGTATCGGTATTCACTAATACGACTGTCGCCCCAAAAATCACTTTGCCGTTATTCGGCAACTTAGTGACATCAATCACTTGACTATTGGTCAACTTGCCTTCAATCTCTTGAATTCGCCCTTCACAAAAACCTTGTTGTTCACGTGCGGCGTGATATTCTGCATTTTCTTTTAAATCACCGTGTTCACGGGCTTCTGCAATTGCCTTAATAATTTCGGGGCGACGAACATTTTTCAAGAAATCCAATTCTTCTTTCAATAGCTCTGCACCACGCACAGTCATTGGAATTTGTTTCATAGCTTCATTCCTTAAAATTTAATAAAAAGAAAACCACGGCAAAATTGAAAAAACATTGCCGTAGCGACTTAAAATTAACGTACACAAGAAAATGATTTACTCTCGTGAGTTCGGGGACTATTATTGTCCGTCTTGAAAGAAATAGCAACCAGAACCGTTAATAATGGAAAAAATATCTTCAATTTCAACCGCACTTAAAGCAATATTTTTTACACTCGGCTTTTCCCTTTCCAGCTATGCAAAAATTGACCTTCCCTCGATTACCGAGTATTTGCCCGAAGGTGCAAGTACAGGAATTATTGCTAAAAATCTAAATCAAGATCAAATCATTGCGGATTATCACAGCACGACCTTTATGCTACCGGCAAGTACACAAAAAATATTTACCGCCGTTTCTGCAAAATTAGTGCTTGGTGATGACTTCAAATTTGATACCGCCCTTTTAACGAACGGCAAAATTCAAAACGGGCTGTTAGAGGGCAATTTAATCGTACGTTTTAGCGGCGATCCGGATCTCACCAGCGGACAACTTTATAGCTTACTTGCCGAATTAAAAAAACAAGGCATCAATAAAATTCATGGTGATCTCATACTGGATACTTCCGTATTCTCCAGTCATGATCGTGGTTTAGGTTGGATTTGGAATGATTTAACCATGTGCTTCAATTCCCCTCCTTCCGCCGCAAATATTGATAATAACTGTTTTTATGCGGAATTGGATGCCAATCAAACGCCGGGGGAAACCGTTAAAATCAATGTGCCGGCACAATTTCCCATTCAAGTTTTCGGACAAATTTATGTGGCAAACAGTCGTGAATCACCCTATTGTCAATTAGATGTGATGGTGCATGATAATAATCGCTATCAAGTTAAAGGCTGTCTTGCCCGTCAGACAAAACCGTTCGGTTTAAGTTTTGCCGTACAAGATCCCGATGCTTATGCGGCGTCGATTATTCAACGTCAACTAAAACGATTAGGCATTGAATTTAATGGAAAAGTACTACAACCGCAAAAACCACAGCAAGGGCAATTATTGGCACAACATTTCTCTAAACCGTTACCGGCTTTATTAAAAAAAATGATGAAAAAATCCGATAATCAAATTGCCGATTCTTTATTTCGAGCCATTGCCTACCATTACTATAAACGTCCGGCCACCTTCCAACTCGGGACATTAGCGGTTAAATCCGTTTTACAAAAGCAAGGAATCAAATTCGGTAATAGTATCTTGGCGGATGGTTCCGGCCTTTCACGTCATAACTTAGTTGCGCCTAAAACAATGCTTTCTATACTGGAATACATTGCGAAAAATGAAGATAAACTGCATTTAATGGAAACTTTCCCTATTGCGGGCGTTGACGGCACCATTAGCGGACGTGGCGGATTAATTAATCCGCCGTTAGTAAAAAATGTCATCGCAAAGACCGGTTCATTAAAAGGGGTTTACAACCTTGCAGGGTTTATGACAAATGCACGCGGCGAGAAGATCGCCTTTGTCCAATTTATTAACGGTTATTCCACCGGCGAACTTGAAAATAAAACAAAACGCGCCCCTTTGGTACAATTTGAAAGCGGATTGTATAATCAATTATATAAAGAATAATAAAACAGTATAAAATATAAAGAAATTTAACCGCACTTTGAGTAACAGCGTTCTAAACTCAACTCAAAGTGCGGTTAATTTTAACTGAATTTTCGATAATCTGTGATTATTTCGCTCCCAGTAAAGCCGGTACTTTCAATAAAATTAATTCATTATCGTCTTGACGATTAGGTTCTCGACTTGATGAAAATGGAAAGTTATTATCATTACCGACGATAATGTGTTCACTATCAACAATATCAAGGTTCTCAATAGTAAAGAATGGGAATTTCAATACTCCTCCATTCAAAGGCTTAAGACTGACTTTATTTGGATCGGAAATATTCAATAAATCAATATATGCAATTTTTTTCACAGCTTTACCTACATTATCAGAGGAAAATTCCACTTTATAAACCCGCTTAAATTTTGCCGGTTCAGAAAAACAATGTGTAGTATCCGTAAGATTTTTACAACCTTTATCCTCTGTTCCTTCACCGTTATCCCGCTCTATGATTAAGCCTTTTTTTGCATCAAGCAGATTAAAATCCCCAATTGCATTGTGTTCGTTTTCTAGAGGATAAAGCCAGTAACGTCCCGTCCATTCCTGTTTATCGACATCAAACTCTAAAATACGTAATGCAATCTTGTCGTCGATAGTTTCCCAACTTTGTTTTTTTTCATCCCATAGAGGTCCTTCTAATAATGGGTAAAGATATTTACCGTCAGGGGAAGAGGCCATTCCTTCATAACCTTTCGAACGTTTTAAATTGACATTTTTATGCTGACCGTTTGGTATGCCCGGTGAAACTACCCGATAGTGATCGGGTGACTGAATTTTTATTCCGTCTACTTCCGCTTCAAACACAGATAATACTTTTCCGTCTAAATCCGTTTTAATTAAATACGGACCGAATTCATCGCCAATCCAAATATTATTGCCGATAATTTGAAAACTTTCCGTATCAAAATCCGATCCGGTTAAATATCTTTCCTTTGTATCTTCATGCACAATACGAAACGGTACTTTTTTATCAGGATCCGCTAAAAAAACTGTCTTAAGCGGTTCAAATTTGCCCTTCGACCAATTAATTTGATATTGATTCAGATAAAGCATCGAATCCGGCGAATTAACTTTACCGCCAAAGCCATTATCGGTAAGGATCCATACCGTATCTTTTCCAACAACTTTTATTCCGGAATGGCCTTGCCTTGGCTGATCTTGAATCGGTAAAAAATAACCCGTTTCACGATCTTTTGATTTTCCCGCTACGGATTGCAATTTTTCCACTCGCTTGAAAGTGGTATATTTCCCTGCAATTTTTAAATCACTCGGTGCATCATTCGGTACGGAAACTACAGCATTTGCAGGTAACACTGCATGACCTGCCAATTCAGCCGGAGTTTCAAAAGCCGATGGTATTTTCGCTGCACTTGTCATACTTAAAGCTAAGCCTAACATAGCAAAACAATGTTTACATTTCATATCATTTCCTCTTTAGTTCATTGTTATTAAAGAGAATACTTTGTAAAAGTGACAAGAGTATGACAATAAATAATAACATTGCTATAAAAAGCAAATCTGCACATGATCACAACAACATACCATCTTATGCAGATTAATATTGATCTACATAATAACTAAAAAACAACCACACTTTGATGACAAAAACTAAAGTGCGGTTAAATTTTGGAGGGAATTACCAAGGCTGAATCGTTGGCCCTAGGGTAAATTCACTGATATTTGTATCTTCAGGTTGGGAAAGGGCAAATGCCACTACGTTTGCCACACGTTCCGCAGGGATTTCAAAAGTATCGTAAAGCTCACGGTAGCCTTTGGATGTTGTTTCATTAGTGATGTGATCGACTAATTCGGATTGCACCGCCGCAGGATAAATCGTTGCCGTGCGAATATTTGTACCGGCTTGAGCGGATTCCATACGCAATCCTTCCATAATGGCTTTTACCGCCCATTTTGTCCCGCAGTAAACACTCGCCCTGGGATATACTTTTAACCCTGCAACGGAAGAAACCGCTAAAATGTGACCGGATTTTTGCGACTCAAAGGTAGGTAACACCGCCGCAATACCGTTTAACACGCCTTTAATATTGACATCCACCATTGCATTCCAATTGTTTGTTTCCAAGGCTGAAAGCGGTGAGTTTGGCATTAAACCGGCATTTAAGAAAATTGCATCGACTTTACCAAATGTATTTTTAGCAAGTTCAACCAACGCCGTATTATCTTCCGCTTTCACCACATCCGTGACACGATAAACGGCTTCGCCGCCTTTAGCTCTGATGTTTTCTACAATCGCTTGTAATTTAGCTTCACGACGCGCACCTAACACTAATTTTGCACCGTTTTCGGCTAATTTATATGCCGTAGCTTCACCTATACCTGATGAGGCTCCCGTGATAATAACAACTTTATCTTGAATATTGTTCATGTTATTTCTCCTAATTGATTTACAAAAATACATTAAAAAATGACCGCACTTATTTTAATTTTGCATAATATTCATCCGAAACCGGTTCAAGCCACTCATTGCTCGTTACCTCACCGGGTACTTCAATGGCTAAATGTTGAAACCACGAATCTTTCGCCGCGCCATGCCAGTGTTTCACATTTGCGGGAATATTCACCACATCCCCCACCTTCAACTCTTGAGCAGGTTTGTCCCATTCTTGATAGTAACCGCGTCCTGCTGTAACAATCAAAATTTGACCTCCCCCTTTAGCCGCATGATGAATATGCCAATTATTGCGAACCGTTGGCTCAAAAGTAACGTTATATACCCCTACTTGCTCGGTAGAAATCGGAGCTAAATAGCTTTGACCGCTGAAATATTGGGCATAAGCATCATTTGATTTACCCAAAGGAAATTGACTCAGCGTTTCCATTTTTTGTACCCCTATTTTTTTTTGTAATTTCGTTGATTTGAACATCAGTTAAGCCGTTCTTTTTTCCGATCTCAATATGAGCATTAAGTTGGCTTGGTACATTTAATTGATTTAACGCCCCAATCGTGATGATTTCTCTTTCTTGCCAGTTGAGCAAGTCACTTGCAAAAATATCACCAAATAAATGAGTTTTTAAATAACGATCAATATCGGGGGAAAGGCTGGATAAATCAACCTTCTGTCCCACTAAATCCGTTTGTGTTTTCGTACCGCGCTCTAAGATATTTGTGCCTTTTGGCAAAGCCGTCGCTACTCTGCCTTGTTCTGTTTTTGAGCCTTTTTCTTGTCTTTCTTTCACTGTTTCCGATAAGGTTGAAAGGGCATTTAAACTACGTGGAAAACCGACATAAGCATAAAGTTGTACCATCGCATCTTTGGCTTCATTTACGGTTAAAGTTTTATCTAAAGCGTGATTTAACATAGTTTTTAGTTCAATTTGATTACCTGTTGCAGTAAAAACGCCGATAGCGGCTAACGCTTCTTGACGTGGTGTTAATTCCATTGTTTTGTTCTCCGCAAAAGTAAAGCCTGCTACACCGGCTCCTAAGAGTGAAATCCCCAAAAGGGTGAATAACTTTTTCTTCATTTTCAAATCCTTCATTTAGAGCCTCAATTACAAAATACGGTTAAAAATAACCGCACTTACTTTTCCAAAATTTCTACTGTCGCTGCCCGAGAGCCGCTCCCGATCATATGTAACATATAACGACTTGACGCATATTTCTTGCGATAGGCTTGATCAATTTTATCATTCAGTTGAGAATCATTGATTGAATTAAATGTCACATCAAAAACATTGTTTATTGCATAAATTTTACCTGCCTTCTGCCGAATTGCTGCTTGATACCAACTAGAATGTACACCACTATAAGCACGCACAAATAATCGCCCTTCCACAATCACCGCCCAAATCCAAGTAGGCGTACCCGTTGTTTGACTATCAGGGCGGAATGGAGCGATTTTTAAATCATCTGCAATATCAATTTGGCTTAAAACTTCTTTATCCCACATCATTTTCTCCTTAATCAAAACTTAGAGGCGGTGTTATTGTATTTATCCTCATAACTCCATACAATGAATAAAATAAGAAAACACAATTCCAAAAAATGAGATTATGAATCGATTAGATGCCCTTAAATACTTTGTTGCCGCAGCAGAAAATTTAAGTTTTAAATTGACCGCACTTCGTTTCTCCGTTTCACCACAAGTGATCAGCCGAGTGATTGCCGAATTAGAAAAAGAACTCGGCGAACCTTTATTCAAACGCAATACGCGCGCTATTCATTTAACGGATTTTGGCGATAAATTTCGCCCAAATGCGATTGCTTTTCTACAACAAGAAGAACGATTGTTCGGATTAAAACATGAGGAAAATGATTTGGCCGGTATGGTTCGAATAACATTGCCGCCTTCTGATTATGCCGACTATATTTTGCAACAATTATTGACCGCACTAAAACCTTATCCGCATATTGCCATTGATTGGCGAACAGATTTCGATACACTCAATACCGTGGAGGATCAAATTGATATTGGTATCCGTATCAGTCGTACGCCTAAAGAACATTGGGTTGCAAAGAAAATAATGATGTTGCGCGAACCTATCGTCGCCACCCCGGAATTAATTGCAAATGTCGGATTACCGAAAGATATACACGACTTAGCAGAAAATTTTCCCGTAGGTAATCTTTTGAACCCTAAAACAGGTAAAGTTTGGGATTGGTTTATTGATAACGAGCCTGTTCCCTTACCAAAACCTTGCGTCGTAACCGGTGATATTCGCAGCTTATTACAAGCCGTGCTGGCAGGTAGAATTTTTGCTCCGATTATGTATCACGACTGTAAGAAATACATTGAAAACGGCACACTTCAAGTCGTGCTAAACGACAAAGAATCCGCCCTGTGGGGGCTATATCTTTACCGTCCCTATCAGCCTATCACGCCAAGACGGGTTCAGCTAGTATTTGAGATATTGGAACAGATCTTAATGAGAAATAAAAGTTTAATCTAACACGACAAGTTTGAGAAAATGGCTACACCATACCAAAACGATGAAAAAAATAACCGCACTTTAATCCATTCATGATGAACAAAACTAAAGTGCGGTTGCTTTTTTGAGTTGGTCGATAAGCCGAGTTCTGTCGTGGACAATCATTCCTCTAGGCGACGAATTACTCCGCCGCTCAAGCGACCTACCCGAACTCTAGACGGGCCATCCATTGAGTTCCTATTTGGTCTTGCTACGAGTGGAGTTTACCCTGCTGCCAACCGTTACCGGCGACACGGTGCGCTCTTACCGCACCCTTTCACCCTTACCGTTTGCACGGCGGTCTGCTCTCTGTTGCACTGGTCGTAGGCTCACGCCTCCCGGACGTTATCCGGCACCCTGCCCTGTGTAGCTCGGACTTTCCTCTCGTTTACTTGTCCCGCTAGGTCGTGCGAACACGGTCAAGGGCTTCAATAAACCAGCGATTGTCTAACCAACTCGGCGCGTAGTATAGAGATTAATAAAAGTGCGGTCAACAAAATCCAATGGATTTTGAAGGTTGCCCTTGCCACGGCGCTGAAGCCGTAAGTAATCGCATCAGTGATTAGGCATAATTTTTCATTCGAATTTTTACCACATTCAGCTAAAATATCCACAATTTTAACCGCACTTTAGGACTGTTCATGAACTATCTACAAATTGCACGCGATACGCTTTCGGTAGAAAGTCTCGCACTCACCCAATTAAGCCAACGCTTAGATGAAAACTTCAACCAAATCGTTGAGCTTATTTTGCATTGCCAAGGCCGCCTTGTCATTGGCGGGATTGGTAAATCAGGCTTAATTGGAAAAAAAATGGTCGCAACTTTTGCTTCCACCGGTACGCCAAGTTTCTTTTTACATCCAACAGAAGCCTTTCACGGTGATCTGGGTATGCTCAAACCGGTTGATATTGTTATGCTCATTTCCTATAGCGGTGAAACGGATGATGTTAATAAACTGATTCCAAGTTTGAAAAACTTTGGCAATAAAATAATTGCCCTCACTAGCAATAAACACTCTACCCTTGCCCGTCATGCGGACTATGTATTGGATATTACGGTTGAGCGTGAAGTATGCCCGAATAATCTTGCTCCAACCACATCAGCTCTTGTGACGCTGGCATTGGGCGATGCCCTTGCCGTATCGCTCATCACCGCAAGAAATTTCCAACCTGCCGATTTTGCTAAATTCCATCCGGGTGGTAGCCTTGGTCGTAGGTTACTTTGTCGGGTAAAAGATCAAATGCAAACACGCTTACCTATTATTTCACCCGCTACAAATTTCACCGATTGTTTAACCGTGATGAATGAAGGACGAATGGGGGTTGCACTTGTTATGGAAAACGACCAATTAAAAGGCATTATCACTGATGGAGATATTCGCCGAGCTCTTACTGCTAATGGTGAACAAACACTTAAGAAAACGGCACAAGATTTTATGACAAGTTCACCAAAAACCATTAACCAAAATGAATTCTTATCAAAAGCGGAAGATTTCATGAAAGAGAAAAAAATTCACTCTCTGGTGGCGGTAGATGATGAAAATAACGTGGTGGGTTTAATCGAATTTTCAAGCTAAGGAAAACAAATGCAACAAAAACTCGAAAAAATTAAATTGGTTATCACCGACGTGGATGGTGTACTGACTGACGGTCAACTTCATTATGACGCAAATGGTGAGGCCATTAAAAGTTTCCATGTGCGTGATGGTTTAGGCATTAAAATGTTGATGGAGTCCGGCATTCAAGTTGCGGTACTTTCAGGTAGAGACTCCGCTATTTTGCGTCGTCGTATTGCCGATCTCGGCATAACATTATTCTTTCTTGGCAAATTAGAGAAAGAAAGTGCCTGTTTTGAATTGATGAAACAAGCCGGCGTCAATCCGGAAGAAACCGCTTACATTGGCGATGATAGTGTGGATCTCCCCGCGTTTGCCGTCAGCGGACTTTCCTTTGCGGTCGCAGATGCGCCTTCCTATGTAAAAAATGCCGCAAATTATGTGCTGTCTCTTGGTGGTGGCAAAGGCGCATTTCGTGAAATGTCCGATATGATTTTACAAGCCCAAGGCAAATCTGCGGTATTTAATAGCGCACAGGGATTTTTAAAATCGGTCAAAAATATGGCGCAATAATCAAAATAATCTCCCTTTTTAGAAAAGGGGGGAACTCACTTTCATAACTTAATTTCTGTATTATTAACCGCTCTTTTATAACAGTAACAATGGAGAAAACAGATATGATAGGCGTTTATGCTACTTGCCAAGTAAAACAGGGTTTTGAAACCGAATTTGAAGATTTAGTCAAACAATTCATCACTGAAAGCCAAACTCATCAAGGTTGTTAAAGCTATGACTGCGGTGTAGTGACAGAAAAAGCTCGGACTTACTGTTTTATTGAACGTTGGACAGCGCAAGCCGACTTAGATGCTCACCTAGCCTCTCCATTCTTTCAAAAAAATGTACCTAAATTAATCGAAACGTTGGAAAATGGTTTAGATATTAATGTCGTGAATTTTATCTAAATTGTCGTAGGTTCTTCCTTCTATCTAAAAATTAGATTCGTTCACGGCTAATAAATAATAAAAAGGCTGTAAACACAGCCTTTTTATTATTTATCGGATTTTTTAACCGCACTTAATTGCTAGAACAGGTAGCTTTATTGAGTAATACTTTCACAATTTTTGGCACGCCTTCACCAGCCTTTTCTTTCAGCGCAATGACATGTTTACGAATAAAACCAGTATTAGGATTTGGATCAACAAGGTAAATTGTTGCGCCATAAGGTGCTTCATTGACTAAACCATTGGCGGGATAAACTTGTAACGATGTACCAATCACGATCACAATATCTGCTTTTTTCACTAACTTGACCGCTTGATCCAGCATTGGCACATTTTCCCCAAAGAAAACAATATGCGGACGCATTGGATGCCCGAGATTATCTTTATCGTCAATATGCTGATCGCCTAAGCAAGGAACGATGTAATGCGTATTAAAGCTACTTCTCGCCTTGTTCAACTCACCGTGCAAATGCAATACATTTTGACTACCTGCACGTTCGTGTAAATCATCGACATTTTGAGTAATGATCTGTACATCATAAGCCTTTTCAAGCTCTACTAAAGCGAGATGTGCCGCATTTGGTTGCGCCACTTGAGCATTACGACGGCGTTCATTATAAAATTCCAACACCTTAGCCCTATTCTTTTTCAACGCTTCAGGTGTACAAACTTCCTCAATCTTATACCCTGCCCACAAGCCATCTTCCTCACGAAAAGTCGGAATTCCACTCTCGGCACTGATACCGGCACCGGTTAAAACAACACAAACTGGTTTATTCATAATATTTTTCTCTATTTTATTACAACGATGAATTTTATCTATTCAAGCCTGTTTACTAAGTCCATAGGATTTTAGTTAAGATAAGAAGTTGAAAACCCGATCCTTGTCTTTGCAATAGAGGCATATCCAACAGCTCAGCAGGTCAACCTGTCTAAGCCAGCCTGATTTAGACATAATTCCCCCATTTAGGAACAATTCATCCGTTTTTCAATATCGCTTTTCAACTCACGCTTTTCTTCATCGCTGAGAAAAGCAGCACTAATAGCGTTTTCAAGTAACTGTTGTGCTTCGCCTTCATTTAATTGATATTTTCTCTTGCCAATATATCAAATTCTTGCTGAATATTGGTTTGAGAAACGGTCATATTGTCGGTGTTTAATGTGGCAATAATTCCCTTCATTAGGAATGTTCTAAGAGGGTAATTTTTTAACTGATCAATCGCTTTAGTTTGTAAATTACTGCAAGGACACATTTCCACTGCAATGTGGCGGTCAGCTAAAGATTGCATGACAAGCTCTGACTCTGCCGCACGAATACCGTGTCCGATACGGCTTGCCCCCAGGTCAATCGATTGTTGAACATTCTCCGCACCCGCCGCTTCACCCGCGTGAATAGTAAAAGGTATACCAAGTGATTTGGCAAGCTCGAATTCTTTTGCAAAATTCATTGTTGGATAACCGGCTTCCGGGCCGGCTAAATCTACGGCAACGACTCCCGGTTTCCCTTTTGACAGATATTTTTTAGCCATTCGCACGGTTTCTAAATTCCCTTCTTGCGAACCTATACCACGCAAACAGCATAATATTAAATTTGCTTTAAATAATCGGCTTTCCGTTAATCCTTCTTGTAACCCAGCTAAAGCCGCTTCCACCACCTGTGATTGGGTTAAACCTTTTTGTATGTGAAGTTGTGGAGCAAAACGAATTTCAACATAGGCTAACCCTTGTTGATCTAAGCGTTTTAATAAATCAGAAACCGCAGAGGTGATTGCTTCCGAGCTTTGCAGTAAAGAAACGGGAATCGCAAAACAGTTAAGATATTGATTAAGATCCGTACAATCTTGGGGAACGGAAACCAGAGAAAGAAGCTGTTCAACATTTTGGGCCGGTAAAGCGATATTCTGTTTTTCCGCCCATTCAAACATCCATTCCGGAGAAAGTGAGCCGTCTAGGTGAAGGTGTAAATCAATCAGACTATATTTAGTAAAATTTTTCATTATTGTACTCAATTGATTAGAAAAGTGAGAAAAAACGCACGGTATTTTAATCCTAAAAGAAAAGGGGAACAAGAAAGGGCTGTCAATACAGCCCTTATCTTTACTTCACTTCTCTAAATAAAATCTCGCTTGGAATCACCGAACCTTGCCAGTAAAGTTCGGTAGATACTTTCTCTGCCAGTTGTAGGAAGGCTTGTGTGATTTCACTTTCCGGTGCGGCAACTACTGTTGGATTACCGGCGTCTAAATCTTCACGGATACGAATGTGTAAAGGCAACTGTGCTAGCACTTTTACATTGTATTTTTCAGCCATTTTTTCTGCACCGCCCGTACCAAAAATAGCCTCGTGATGACCGCACTTACCACAAATGTGCATTGACATATTTTCGACAATACCTAATACAGGCACAGATACCCTTTCAAACATTGAAACCCCTTTTACCGCATCAAGTAACGCAATATCTTGCGGTGTTGTTACCACTACGGCTCCGGTTACCGGAATTTGTTGTGACAGGGTAAGTTGAATATCGCCGGTGCCCGGTGGCATATCTATCACCAGATAATCCAAGCTATCCCATAATGTTTCATTCAATAATTGGCTCAATGCACTACTTGCCATCGGACCGCGCCAAATGGTCGCACTATCTTCATCCATTAAAAAACCAATGGAATTAGCCGATAAACCCTGTGCTTTAATCGGTGTAATGTGTTGATTATCCGGCGATGTTGGGCGTTGATGTGGCGCACCGAGCATATGCGGCACAGAAGGTCCATAAATATCCGCATCTAAAATGCCTACGCGCGCGCCCTGAGTTTGTAACGCAAGGGCTAAATTCACGGAAACGCTAGATTTACCCACTCCTCCCTTGCCTGATGTAACCGCAATGATATTTTTCACACCTTTTACGGCAGGTTGATTATTGGCACGCTTTAATGTAGCGATTTGATAATTCACAGACCATTTGATTTCCTTGCAATCCGCTGCTTGCAGTAAAGCATCGGATAACGTTCGTTTAAGTTGTTCAACACCGGTATTCCAAGCAAAAGGCAGTTGCAATTCAATGCGCAATGTCTTACTGCCTTTCTCCACTTTTCTCAAAGTGTTTAGTTCAATCAGATCTTTTTGTAGGCTTGGATGTTGAAATTGTCGGATGATTTGCTGAATTTGTTTTTGCTGCTCAGCTGTTAAATTGTCAGAAAAATAGGTTGTCATCGTAATTTCCTATTTAAGTGGATTAATTTGTCAGGCATATTTAATCACGTAAAGTGCGGTCTGTTAAGTTAAAGTTTTTTTGAATTATCCGAATACTTCTTAATGTGTATTTATGTAAATCGTTTTCTTGATACTGATAAGTTGGTATAAGATCTTTTGTAATATCTCAATCACGGAAATCAAACCAGTCCCCTTCTAGAGCATAATCTTTATACTTTTCAAGAAACGGTTCATTTCATATAGCAGATGCATTACTTCAATAAATTCAAACATAGTAGTGATAGAACTTTATAGATTGCATTTAAAAGCTCTTATAGATGTAATTGTCATAGCCTTACAAAATATCCAGGTCTCCTTGTATGAAACGGATAAAAAGGAATCAGTTCTTTTTATTTATGGCGTAGTGAATTTAACATTAAGTAAAAATATTGCTTTCAATTCTTCAATTGGCTCTGTTATACTGCGACGGATTTTTATAGCTGAAAGTTCTGATTTGTGATTCTTTAATAACAAAAAACTCAGAGCGATTTATTCATAACTATTCTAATAATGGCGTTATCCAATGGCTAAAGCGCATTTTTTATCTCACTTAATCTCAGTTAGTATTGGTATATATACCGTTTCTGCTTTTGCGCAAAACTCCCCTCAGCAAACATTATCCACACTCCCTACCGATTTAACCCAAAGCGCACAAAAAGAACTGAAAAATTTAACTAATACAGTTGCAACAGCCAAGTTAAGCAAACAAATCTATCAGCCGGATGAAAAAAATGCTACTGAAACCTTAATTTATAGCAAGCAATGTTTGCCCTATAAAACGATTGAATTACGTGGCATCACTTTAATTCCAACGGGAAATTTATTGCCTGAACATAACGGCTGTATCAGTGAAGATATGCTGAATCAACTAAGTAAAAATATTACGGCTGCCTATTTACAAGCCGGCTATATTTACAATCCTTTCCAATTCCAAACAGACGGTACGGAACGTCTTATTTTGCAAGTAATAGAGGGTAAAGTCAGTAAAATTAGCGGAAAAGATAACATTGTTAATCCTGCTTTATTATTTCCTAATTTAATTGGCCAACCATTAAATATTAGAGATTTAGATCAAGGTTTGGATCAAACCAATCGTTTTTCCGGTAGCAAGGTTACGTTAGATGTGCTACCGCAAGAGAATGGCGATGTTGAAATTGCGCTGCATAATGACTACGAAAAACGGATGAATACGAGATTATCTATTGATAATTTCGGCACAAAAAATACCGGAGAATGGGTCGTGCGAGGTTTTATTAATATTGATAGCCCATTAGGTTTATCAGATACATTTAGTTTAAGTGCCAGCCATTCTTTACGCCCTCATCTTTATCCCTATAACCGCAGTGCCGCTTTTTATTACAGCATTCCCTATGGCTATTACACAATGAGTATTTTTGCTTCCCTTTCTCAATATCGTTCCGATCTTAACCTCCCTCACAAAAAGTTGCAGCAATCCGGCCGTACTTGGCAGGTCGGAAGCCGATTAGAGCGAGTGGTAAAGCGAGGTTCAAATGCAGTCAGTACCGCATATATTCAGTTAGAACATATTAATGCCAAAAATGGCTTAGAAGATATTGTGTATATGAACCAAAGCCCGATTATTTCAACAGCGAATATCGGTTTTAACCAACTTTGGCTAATTGAAAACGGCTTATGGCTATTATACGGAAATTATGAATACGGCAAATTATTCAAGAAAAACAACTCGGAAGGTCTGTACCAAAACTACCACAAATTTAGCACAAACATTGATTTTATCGCCTATCACTCATGGCTTTCACAAACATTTCGTCAGCAACACCGTTTAACCGCACAATACAGTTCCACTTACTTACCGACCATCAAACAACAAGATATTTTAGGGCGTGGTTCTGTACGGGGATTTAGATTTATGTCCTCAACAGCGGAAAAAGCGCTTGTATTGGAAAACAATCTATTTATTTCCAAAAGTTGGGGAGATTGGTTGGTTGAACCTTATATTGGGCTTGATTTAGGCATCCAACGTAATGTGGCTAAAGAAGGTCAAATAAGTTTTTCATCAAAAGCACTCGGCGGTGCAGTTGGCGTGAAAACAACGTTGAAACAACGTTATAGCTTTAATTTGGAATGGGCAAAAGGGAAACTCTTCACACCATCAGAAAATTTTTCTGAACAGATGTTAAGTTTCAATGCCAGCATCAATTTTTAAACGCTTGTTGAACCGGTTTTCTCAACGAGCATTATTTTAATAAGCTAAAAGGACAAACTATTATGAAAAAGCCCCCTAAGAAATTTAAATTATCCGCATCCGGAAAATTAGCTGCAACATTAGGTGTATTTTTTGTTGCCTCACAAGCCAATGCTGATATTCAACCGGTAAAACAAACGCCGACTGAAGTAATAAAACAAGGCAAAATTGAAATCGTCAATATTGTCTCACCAAGTAGCAGCGGTTTATCACACAATAAATACAATAAATTTAATGTGAATAAAGAGGGGGCGGTGTTAAATAACGCGCTCCAAGCAGGTAAATCACAACTTGCCGGTCAATTAGAGAAAAATCCAAATCTGAAAAACACTGCAGCGAATGTGATTTTAAATGAAGTGGTAACCCGCAACCCTTCCCTATTATTGGGAAAACAAGAAGTATTCGGTATGGCAGCAGATTATGTGCTGGCTAACCAAGGCGGAATTACTTGTGATAATTGCGGCTTTATCAATACCCCTCGAGCCAGTTTAGTAGCGGGACGCCCGGTTGTTAATGAAGGAAAACTAACCGGTTATGAAACCGATAAATTAAGTAGCAAAGTTATGGTTAAAGGGGAATTAACTGATGCACAAATTTTAGATTTAATCGCCCCTCGGGTTGAAGTCAATGGCGATATCAAAGGCAACAAAGATGTCAATATTGTTATTGGACAAAACCATTTACAGATAGACAATGACGGAAATTTATCGGTTAAAAATGTACGTAACGGTGTAATGGACGGTAAAATTTTGGGTAGTATCCAAGCAAACCGTATCCGTGTTCACGCGCCAAACAGTCAAAGTCGTGTCAATATTGAAACAACAGATTTAGAGGCGAAAGAAGTTAGCATTGTTGCCGGTAATGCCGCTTTTAAAGGAAAATTTGAACGTAAAAACGAACGCATGGTTGAAACGGAAAAACTCAATAACAATGTTCGCTTAGACCATATTACAGTCAAACGGGATAAAAATTATACAGGCAATAGCATTAACGCCGATCATATTGAAATGGATATTGCCAATAAATTAGATTTAACGGCCACCAAAATTCAAGGTAAAACCGCTAAAATCAATGCCGGCAATATTAATCTAGGTAAACAAGTGGCAGAGCATTTTAACCAAAAAGAAGACAGACAAAGCAAAGGTCTGTGGTACCGTACCGAGAAAGACACTCTTGATACCAAAGTCGTGCATAACGCCGTCGTTCATACGGATAAATTAGAAATGGTTGCCAATAGCGGCAAGATTGCCGGCGTATCTGCTGATTTACAAGCAAAAGAGATGAAGTTAAGCGCAGCGAAAGGGATTGATCTAAAAGGTAGCTTATCGGAACGCTATACTAGTGTCGGGACAGGCTGGGCAAATGAAACCAGTCGTTTAAAAACCGGAGGAGTATGGGAAAACTTACGAGTCAAACAATACGAACCGACCCAGCTCATAGCAGATAATTTACTGATTGAAAGTCATGGTTACATCAAATTAGCCGGTGTCGTTTCACATGTGAAAGAAAAAACCTTGATTAACACAGATAAAAGTGTCAGCCTTTCTCCGGAAATTAGCGAACGAATTCAAGACTCTATTGATAAAGAAGTCTATTGGGGTGGGCTTGCCGGTTCGCGCAAAGATAATAAAGGACAACGTATTACGCTTCAAAATGGGGCGGATTTCGTCTCTGGCGACACCTTGCTAATTAATGCAAAAGAAGGAGTCAATATTAAGGGAAGTCGTGTTATTGCCAAAAATGGGGCTTATGTCAACGCAGGAAAAGGAAATTTAGTCATTGATTCGGCTGTGAATAAAGAAACCAACTATGTGAGCAAACGCACCGGAACAATCTTAAATATCGCCACTCACCGTTATAATGAAAACTATAAAAATTACACCACGCAAGGATCGGAAGCACATTCTTATGCAGAACTTCATTTGATTTCGGATCGAGATCTCAAGATTATGGGAGGTAATGTCAGCTCACTTGGCGTGTTGGCTCTTAAAGCCGGTCAAAATATTAATATTGATGCAGCACAACAGAAGCAAATCAATGATGCCAAAACCCACAAACTTTCCGCCTTTACTAATATAGATAAACTTAGTTTAAAACAAAAAGAGCTTCAAACTACAGTAGGACTGGATTTTTTTGGTCAACGTAAAACAGATACTCAAATTACGCATACTGCAGCCAACCTTTCTGGTAGCGAGGTTGAAATTAATGCAGGTAAAAATCTAAATGTGCGAGGAAGTCATATTACGGCAAATAATGGGGATTTAAATATCAATGCCGATAAAATTAATACTACTGCCGTTATCAATTCCGATACCCATAAAGAATCGGAAACCGACACCAAATTAACCCTTACCACTGGTGTAAGTGCAAACAGCGTAAACTTAGGACTAGGTATTAATACTACCCATCACAGCAAAACCGATACGGATAAAAAAGCCCAAAGTTCACAGCTTTCAGCAAGTAATAACTTGAACTTGAATGCCAAAGAAATTATCCATCAAGGTACTCAATTAAATGCACAAAATGTTAACGAAAAAGCTGATAACATCAGTCATACAGCAACGGCAGATGCAAAAATCCACAAAGAAGTTGATTTAAATGCTGGGCTAAATATCGGTATCGGGTTAAATAAAGATAAAGGTTTTAGCGGTAATCTGAATATCGGAGGAGAGGGCGGCAGCAAAACTCAAACGCAATCAACCGCAAAAGGCACAGAGATAAATGCAAATAATATCAATGTAACTGCGACTGAAAACCTAAAAGATCGTGGCACGAAATACACCGCCAATTCAGAGGTAAATTTAACTGCCAAAAATCAGCATATTGAATCAGCCCAAAATGTTGACTCAACTGTTTCTCATCAAGGTGCAGCAAGTATCAGCATTGGTGCAACAAGTAAAGATTTTACCAGCGCGACTCTAAATGTTAGCGTTGCCGGTAAATACCAAAACCAAAAAGACAGTATAGAAACCCCAAATCAGACCGCTATTCACACCAATAACGTGAATATGAAAGCAGAAAATACCTTACACAGTGAAGCCAATATTCAAGCCAATAACGTGAATATGGAAGCTGGCAAATTAGCCTTAAACCAATCTACCTCAAAAGAACAACATAGCGGTGGTGGCTTTGATGCGAAAGTAGAGGTTGGTGCAATCGCTGTGCCAGAAGCTGGAACCGCCCTGCCAAGCGTAAATGTAGCGTTAAATGTCAACGGTAAAAATGACACTACTTACCACGGGCATAGTAATACAATTACTGCAGATAATGTTAATCTTAACGGGAAAGAGTTAACCGTAGTACAAGGTACAAACATTAATGCTGACAACTTAACCATTAACGGTAAAGAGGTACTCGTTAAAGGTACGGAAACAAACGGCAAAAAAGTCGGTGTTGATTTAGGCGGCAAAGTCGGGGTTGGCGCTTCTATCGAAAGCTTGGAACTCGGTGCTCACTTAAATGTTGAACACGGCAAAAAGAAAGCACATAGCACCGTCGATATTAATGCCAATAATCTAAACATTAATAGTGAAACCAATGTTTCTGTAGTCAGTGCCAATATTAACGCCGACAAATTGAATATCAATGCTCAAAACGGAAGTGCGGTCATTTCCGGCGGAGATAATTTCGATAAACAAACGAATGTTGGTGGCGGCTTTGAGCTAAACGGTCCAATGAAAGAAGGTAAATGGGAACCGGCAGGTGGCAAAGCCAACTTTAATTTGGATGTCTCAAAAACAGAAAGCGTTACGCCATCGAATGTCAATGGCAAAAAAACCACCATTAATGCCGACAAAAATTTAGGCATTCATTCCAGCCACTTAACGGCAAATGAACTAAACGGTCATATTGGCGGAAACCTTACCACCTCCGAAAGCCAAAATAGCGCACAAACAACTAAAGTGGATATTGCTGTCAGTGGTAGCGGAAAACCGGCTATGTATGAGGAAGGAAAAGTGCTTGACGGCATTCTTAAAGATCTCGAAAACGGCACAATTCTAGGTTTAAAACTGGATGCTAAAGTTGATGTCCACAACAAAGATCAAGTCACCAATAACGGTACAACACTAAATATTGGTAGCAACAATCTCAATGTTGAAGGTAAAGAATCCAACTTAAAAGCCGGTAAAGGACATTCTTCAGAATTTAACCTACACGGCGAAATCAGCACAGATATGGAAAAAAACTTAGAACAAATTAAAAGTGCTAAAGAAAACGGCAAAAAACCGTTTTTAGATATTAGCTACGTTGAAGGTGTTCCGTCCAAATAACATCAACGCATAGCAAAATTATAAAAATACCTTTTTACTAGGTATTTCAAATAATCGCTACAACCCCACATTTTTCATATTGCGGGGTTGTTTTTTATACCATTCTCAGCGCCTTTCTGTTCAATATTAAATTTTGCTTCATCATTTTGGACACAAAAGTGCGGTCTATTTTCCTTTTGTTTTCTAACTAGAAAAAATACCCTTTTTCAAGTAAGATAAGCCCCAATTTTGTATGATAAAAAGAGAACAACAATGTCAACTCAACCCCGTAAAATTTTAGTGACTTGCGCCTTGCCTTACGCCAATGGTGCGATCCATTTAGGCCATATGTTAGAACATATTCAAGCAGATATTTGGGTTCGTTTTCAACGTATGCGCGGTAACAAAATTTATTTTGTATGTGCCGATGATGCACACGGCACGCCGATTATGTTGAATGCCGATAAATTAGGCATCACACCGGAAGAATTAATTGCTAAGGCGAAAGCGGATCATATTCGTGATTTTGCCGGTTTTAATATTAGTTTTGATAATTACCACTCCACACACAGTGAAGAAAATAAGCAGCTCACGGCAGAAATTTATAACAAGTTAAAATCAAACGGTTTTATAAAAAGCAAAGTGATTGCTCAACTTTACGATCCTGAAAAAAATATGTTCTTACCGGATCGCTTTGTGAAAGGTACCTGCCCGAAATGTAAGGCGGAAGATCAATATGGCGATAACTGTGAAGTATGCGCTTCCACTTACAGCCCGATGGATTTAATTAATCCGCGTTCTGCCGTATCGGGCGCGACACCAATTGTAAAAGAATCCGAACACTTTTTCTTTGATTTACCGGCATTTGAAAATATGTTGCAAGAATGGACTCGTTCCGGTTCGCTTCAATCTGAAATCGCCAACAAAATGCAAGAATGGTTTGAAAGCGGTTTGCAACAATGGGATATTTCCCGTGATGCGCCTTATTTTGGTTTTGAAATCCCGGGAGAAAAGGAGAAATTCTTCTACGTATGGTTGGATGCGCCAATCGGCTATATGGCATCATTCAAAAATCTTTGTGATCGTGAAGGCATTAATTTCGATGAATTTTGGTCGAAAAATAGCGAGGCGGAACTTTATCATTTTATCGGAAAAGATATCGTCTATTTCCACAGTCTATTTTGGCCGGCAATGTTAGAAGGCTGCAATTATCGTAAACCGACTAATGTTTTTGCCCATGGTTATGTCACCGTGGATGGGGCAAAAATGTCAAAATCTCGCGGAACCTTCATTCAAGCAAGTACTTATTTGAATCACATTGATCCTGAATGTTTACGTTATTACTATGCGGCAAAACTCAATAGCCGTATTGAAGATCTCGATTTCAATCTTGATGATTTTGTGCAGCGTGTAAATACTGATATTGTAAACAAACTGGTTAATTTAGCCTCTCGAAATGCAAGCTTTATCGCAAAACGTTTTAATGGAAAATTAGCCGATAAATTAGAAGATAAAGCATTGTTTGACGAATTTACTGCACGGGCAGAACAAATCTCAACCTATTATGAAACCCGCGAATTTAACAAAGCAATTCGTGAAATTATGGCATTGGCAGATAAAACCAATAAATACATTGATGATAAAGCCCCATGGGTAATCGCAAGAGAGGAAGGTAAAGAAGCTGAATTACAAGCCGTCTGCTCTATGGGAATTGAATTGTTCCGAGTGTTGATGACCTACTTAAAACCGGTATTACCCAAATTAGCAGAGCGTGCAGAGGCCTTTTTACAAAGCGAATTGCGCTGGGATAACATTACCCAACCTTTACTCGGTCACCAAATCGCACCGTTTAAATCTTTATTCTCCCGTTTAGAGAAAAAACAAATTGACGCGGTGGTAAAAGAAACCAAGAAATTATTTGCCGAATCAAACAAAGTTGCAGAAAAAACAGCGGCAAAATCCACCGCACTTTCTAATATAGAACCTATTGCCGACACCATCACTATTGATGATTTTGCCAAACTTGATATGCGTGTCGCCAAAGTGTTGAAATGTGAAGCCGTGCCGGAATCCAATAAACTTTTACGTTTTGAATTAGATCTTGGTGACCATACCCGTCAAGTATTCTCTCGAATCAAAGCAGCTTACAGCAAACCGGAGGAATTGGAAGGTCGATTCGTGATTATGGTGGCAAATCTTGCACCGCGTAAAATGAAATTCGGCGTATCTGAAGGGATGATTCTATCTGCCGGCACTGGTGGCAGTGATTTATTCTTACTTTCTGCCGACAGCGGAGTAACTGCCGGTATGCAAGTGAAATAATCAATTTGATGTCAATTCGGGCGACTTTAGTCGCCCTTTTATTTTTTGATTGAAAATTCAAGCCACATAACCTACTATAACACTCAACTATTTAACTTGTTTGGAGAATAATGATGAACAATGAATTAATTTGCTATAAACAAATGCCCGTTTGGACAAAGGATAAACTTCCTCAAATGTTTCAAGAAAAGCACAATACTAAAGTTGGCACTTGGGGAAAGGTAACCGTATTAAGAGGTAAACTCAAATTTTATGAATTAACAGAGAAAGGTGAGGTGCTTTCCGAGCATATTTTTACGCCTGAAACAGAAACCCCATTTATTGAACCACAAGCTTGGCACCGGGTGGAAGCCTTAACTGATGATCTAGAATGCACCCTTGGCTTTTATTGTAAAAAAGAAGATTACTTCAGCAAAAAATACAATATGACGGCAACCCATTCCGAAGTGAAAAATGCGGTTAAAATAATTAGTCCTTGTAAAACCCTCGATCTTGGTTGCGGACAAGGCAGAAATTCACTCTTTCTCAGTTTGCTTGGTTATGATGTCACTTCTTGGGATCATAATGAAAACAGCCTGACTTTCTTAAATGAAACGAAAGAAAAAGAAAATCTGACAATTTCGACCGCACTTTATGATATCAATACGGCGAATATTCAAGAAAACTACGATTTTATTCTTTCTACTGTCGTATTTATGTTCTTAAACCGCGAACGCGTCCCGGGCATTATCAAAAATATGCAGGAACATACCAATAGCGGCGGGTATAACTTAATTGTTGCTGCTATGTCCACTAATGATGTGCCTTGCCCAATGCCTTTCTCTTTTACTTTCAAAGAGAATGAATTGAAAGATTATTATCAAGGCTGGAAATTCATTAAGTACAATGAAGAAATGGGAGAATTGCACAAAACAGATGAAAACGGCAATCGCATTAAAATGAAATTTGTGACGATGTTAGCCCAAAAGAAATAATAGTTTGATTTATAAAATAAAAAACCGCATTTTGTGATAACAAAGTGCGGTTTATTTTTCATGAGAATTTTTAATTACTCTTCAATTGAGCGCAATAATTCATTGATACCGACTTTACCTAAGGTTTTCGCATCCACTTTTTTCACGATAACCGCACAATAAAGGCTGTATTTACCGCATTTTGACGGAAGACTACCCGAAACCACCACAGAGCCGGCAGGTACACGACCATAGTGAATTTCACCGGTTTCACGATCATAAATTTTGGTAGATTGACCAATGAATACGCCCATTGAAATCACACAGCCGTCTTCAACAATGACCCCCTCAACCACTTCGGAACGAGCACCGATGAAGCAGTTGTCACCAATAATAGTCGGATTGGCTTGCAACGGCTCTAATACACCACCGATACCTACACCGCCCGATAGGTGAACGTTTTTACCAATTTGAGCGCAGGATCCCACCGTTGCCCAAGTATCCACCATGGTGCCTTCGCCGACATAGGCACCGATATTTACATAAGATGGCATTAGGACACAATTTTTAGAAATATATGCCCCTTTACGAACCGTAGCAGACGGCACAACTCGGAAGCCTTCCTGTTGGAAACGCTCTTCAGTATAATTGGCAAATTTTAATGCGACTTTGTCATAGTATTTTGTTTCCGCACCATCAATGATTTGATTGTCGTTGATACGGAATGAAAGCAATACCGCTTTTTTTAACCACTGGTGGGTGACCCACTCACCATCAATTTTTTCTGCAACACGATATTTTCCACTGTCTAACCCTTCAATCACTTCTTCAATCGCACGACGGGTTTCCGAATCCACGGTTTTTGGCGTAATATCCGCGCGTTTTTCAAATGCGGATTCAATTATTGTTTGTAAATTTGACATACTACTTCCTATGTTAGTTAACAGAATAAAAGCAATGTTAGTTTTACCATATTTCTAACTATCAAGCAAAAAACACCGAAAAAAATCACCGCACTTTGTAATACCAGAAGTGCGGTGATGATAAAAAAAACTATCTTAATTACAAGATAGCAAGTGTTAAGCCAACAATAAAAGACATACTTAACACAACTGCAATCATCGCATAACCAAAATCACTCATGTTTTCTCCTTAAATTGATGTTAACGCGCTGTTATTCTAACAAGAAAAAGAAAAAAAACGACCTTTTTTAAAAAAATTTTGTTACCCACTTAACTATTCCTAAACAATCCTTATAATGGGAAAAATTTTTTTTAGAGAAAATCAAATTATGGCAACAATTAAAGATGTGGCAAAAATGGCTGGGGTATCCACCACTACCGTTTCCCATGTAATAAATAAAACCCGATTTGTTGCAAAAGAAACAGAAGAAGCCGTTCAGCATGCGATTAAAACCCTAAAATATTCTCCCAGTGCAGTGGCAAGAAGTTTAAAAGTAAATACCACAAAATCTATCGGTATGATCGTCACGACCAGTGAAGCGCCTTACTTTGCCGAAATTATTCACGCGGTGGAGGAACATTGCTATCGCCAAAGCTATTCTCTGTTTTTATGTAACACTCAAAATGATCCTGAAAAAATTAAAAACCATTTAGAAATGTTAGTGAAGAAACGGGTGGATGGTTTGCTTGTGATGTGTTCCGAATATACCCAAACTTCTCTTGACTTACTTTCCAATTTTTCCAACTTACCGATGGTCGTAATGGATTGGGGGCCTAACAGTGATACCGATGTGATCGAAGATAACAGCTTTATGGGCGGCTATCTTGCAACCAAACATTTGATTGATTGCGGCCATAAAAAAATCGGTATCATCGCAGGGGAGCTGAGTAAAACTACGGCAAGAACCCGTTACGAAGGTTTTGATAAAGCTATGACAGAAGCAAACCTAACTATTAATAAAGATTGGGTGATGGAAGGTCATTTTGAACCGGAAGACGGCTATGAATGTATGAATAAAATTCTTGCCCGAACCGAGCTGCCAACAGCTGTATTTTGTTGTAATGATGTCATGGCGCTCGGTGCTATTTCAGCCATCACAGAAAAAGGATTACATGTACCAGATGATATTTCCGTCATTGGCTATGACAATATTCATTCGTCACGTTTTTATGCCCCGCCGCTCACAACAATTCACCAATCAAAATCCCGATTAGGTGCACAAGCGGTTAATTTGCTCTTTGAACGCATTTCACAGAAAGATAAAAATGATTTATCACATGAGCAAAGCCGCATTGATATTCATCCCGAATTGGTTATCAGAAAATCTGTTAAAACCATGTTATAAAACTCACTAAAACTTAACCGCACTTTTTTAACTAAAACATAAAAAGTGCGGTTATTTTTTTACAAAAATTTATTTTTCCTGCCTTTCGTCAATCTTTTCTCTTGTAGAGTTTGACCCTACACTTATTTTTAGTTATATCTATATCCGGTTTTATTTTTTATCTTACTTTTTAGGAGTTTGTATGACACAAGAGTATGTTACTCTGCGCAATAACATCAATATGTTAGGGCGCTTTCTCGGAGAAACCATTAACGATGCACAGGGTGCCGATATTCTTGAACTTATCGAAAATATCCGTAAATTATCCCGTGATTCCCGAGCCGGAGACGACAATGCACGTCAAGCATTACTCGAAACCCTCGCGAATATTTCAACGGACAATATCATTCCTGTGGCACGGGCATTCAGTCAATTTTTGAACCTGACAAATATTGCCGAACAATATCAAACGATCTCCCGTGAACATTCACAAAAAGCCCCTTCAGAACGGTCTTTACACGCCCTATTCGCGCGTTTAAAAGCTGAAAAAGCCTCAAAACAAGAGGTCTATAAAACCATTGAAAAATTATTAATTGAACTCGTCTTAACGGCACATCCAACGGAAACTACGCGCCGTTCACTGATTCATAAGCATGTTGAAATCAACAAATGTTTAAGTAAATTAGAACACGGTGATCTCACCCCAAAAGAACGGAGCATTATTGAACGTTTACTCCTTCGTTTAATCGCCGAAGCTTGGCATACCAATGAAATTCGCACGGTTCGCCCAACCCCTTTTGATGAAGCTAAATGGGGTTTTGCAATGTTAGAAAACAGCCTTTGGCAAGCGGTGCCGGAATTTCTTCGTCAATTAAATGAAAATGTACGTGAATTTTTAGGTTACGATTTGCCGGTAGGATTAAAACCTGTACGCATTTCTTCTTGGATGGGGGGCGACCGCGACGGCAACCCGTTTGTTACCGCTCAAATTACCCAAAAAGTCCTAAATTTTGCCCGTTGGAAAGCCGCGGATTTATTCCTACAAGACATCTGTAAGCTGGTTGATGAACTTTCTATGGTGAAATGTACCGATGAATTCCGAACAAAATACGGCGATCATTTAGAACCATATCGCACCGTTGTAAAAAGCTTACGCACCAAACTCACTACGACTCTCTCTTACTTTGATGATCTCCTTGCCGATCGTCTGCCTCGAGTAACAGAAAGTGATATTATTTTAGAAGATAACCAACTTTGGGAACCGCTTTATGATTGTTATCAATCACTTATGGCGTGTGGTATGCGTATTATTGCAAACGGTTCATTACTTGATATTTTACATCGTATCCGTTGCTTTGGTGTCACCTTGTCACAAATGGATATTCGACAAGAAAGCACGCGTCATACCAACGCCATTGCGGAAATCACACGTTATATCGGTTTAGGTGATTATTCACAATGGACAGAAGAAGATAAACAAGCCTTTTTAATTCGTGAATTAAGTTCACGTCGCCCGTTAATTCCGCAAAAGTGGACACCATCCGCAGAAACACAAGAAATTCTTGATACTTTTAAAGTTGTTGCGGCACAAAAACAAGGCGTAATTGCTTGTTACGTTATTTCCATGGCGCGTAGCGCATCCGATGTGCTTGCCGTCCATTTATTACTAAAAGAAACGGGGGTTTCTTACCATATACCGGTGGTTCCTCTCTTTGAAACCTTAGATGATTTAGATGCCGCAGAAGATGTGATGAGCCAACTTTTCGATATCGGTTGGTATCGAGGTGTGATTAACAACCGCCAAATGGTGATGATTGGCTATTCTGATTCCGCCAAAGATGCAGGAATGATGGCCGCCTCATGGGCACAATATCGTGCACAAGAAGCCCTTGTGAATTTAACTGAAAAGCTCGGTATTGAATTGACATTATTCCATGGACGTGGCGGTACAATCGGTCGTGGCGGCGCACCGGCACATGCAGCGCTACTTTCTCAACCGCCACGTTCCTTGAAAAATGGCTTACGCGTAACAGAACAAGGCGAAATGATCCGCTTTAAGCTCGGTTTACCGGCTATCGCAGTAGAAACTTTCGATCTTTATGCAAGCGCTATTTTAGAAGCAAATCTCTTACCCCCCCCGGAACCTAAAACGGAATGGCGCAAAATAATGGATGAACTTTCCACTATTTCTTGCAAAATCTATCGTGATGTCGTACGTGGCGATAAAGACTTTGTACCATACTTCCGTAGTGCCACACCGGAACAAGAACTCTCTAAATTACCCTTAGGTTCACGCCCGGCCAAACGTAATCCAAACGGAGGTGTAGAAAGTCTTCGAGCCATTCCTTGGATTTTCGCTTGGATGCAAAATCGACTAATGTTGCCGGCATGGTTGGGAGCCGGTGCCGCTGTGCGTCAGGTTATTGAAAACGGCAAGGGCGATATTATTCAAGAAATGTGTCAAACATGGCCGTTTTTCTCCACTCGAATCGGCATGTTAGAAATGGTATTCAGCAAATCGGATAGCTGGCTTTCACAACAATACGATCAACGTTTGGTGAAAAAAGAACTTTGGTATTTAGGCGAAAATTTACGCCAACAATTACAGGCAGATATTCAAACGGTACTATCACTCTCCCATAACAGCGAGTTAATGTCCGATTTGCCATGGATCGCCGAGTCTATCGCATTACGCAATATCTATACTGATCCGCTTAATCTTCTCCAAGTAGAACTTCTCCACCGTTTCCGTGAAAATCCGGATCAACCAAATCCTGATGTGGAACAAGCATTGATGATCACCATCACCGGCATTGCTGCCGGAATGCGTAATACCGGTTAGTCGATAAAATAAAAGAGCGGTCAAAAACACAAATGAATTTGACCGCTCTTTTTATTTCCGTATCATACCGTCCATAACTGAAAAAGAGGTAAAATTATGACAACCGAACTTCAAAAACTTGATCCTGATACTGCAATTGACATTGCTTATGATATCTTCTTGGAAATGGCGGGGGAAAATTTAGATCCGGCGGATATTATGCTCTTTAATCTCCAATTTGAAGATCGTGGTGCCGTGGAATTTGTCGAAACAGCGGAAGATTGGGAACAGGAAATCGGTGTATTAATCGATCCGGATGCCTTTGCCGAAGTATGGATTGGTTTAGTTAACGATAACGATGAAATGGATGATGTCTTTGCCAAATTCCTCATTTCTCACCATGAAGAAAATCGTGAATTTCACGTGATTTGGAAAAAATAATTTCCGCTAAAAAAGAGGGGAAAATTCATAATTTTCCCCTTATCTTTTCTATTTTTTTGTTAACTTACGAACCAAAATGGTTAAACCGAAGGTGAAAGCAATAACAGGAAAAGTTACCCCTAATTCGGTTTCCCATTCTTGCCACATTAAAACACGGTAAATAACAAAGCCAATAAACCAAACACCTAAACCTATAACATCAATGTTTTTCTGAGGTTCTCTTTGTTTAAACACAAAGAAATCAGCAATCAGTACCCCTATCATAGGAGCGAACACCGAGCCGATAAAAAAGAGAAAATGCTCATATTGCGTAACCGGCAACATTGTTGCAAGAATAATACCGGTAACCACCGTGAGAATTGAAACCCATTTCACACTCAATTTAGCGTAAATATTATTCAAGCTCATTCCCGTGGAATGTGCCGGTAATGCTGTATTGATCATGGTTGATGTGACAACAATCAGCACACCAACAATACTGACTCCGGATAATGTCAAAATTTGAGCGATTTCTGATTTTCCGCTTACAAGTGCGGCCCCTAACCCAATGGAATACATCCAACAGCTTGTGACAGTATAGGCGAGAGTAGAAAGTGCGGTTGTTTTTAGCGGTGTTTTTGTATGTTTCGTATGATCGGAAACAACCGGAAGCCAAGATAACGGCATAATCGCGGCAATCTCTACCGCCGTACCAAACTTAATATGATGTTGTTCTTCCAACATCGGTATAAAATCACGGCTAATGATTTGCAAAGTCAACCAAAGCATCAATAAAAACATCGTCACCAAAGAAAGACTTTTTATCACACCAAGATTGGTAAATCCCATTAATAACCAGACTATGATGAGTACACCTAATCCAACGGTAAATAAGGGAAAAAGTGAATTTTGTGCTTCCTGTTGATTCAAAATAGAAATTACTTCCGCCCCCATATAAATCATCACCGCAGTCCAACCGATAAGTTGCATTGCATTGAGCACGGAGAAAAGTATCGAACCTTTTTGACCAAAGGAAATCTGTACCGTTTGCATTGCACTTTTTTGTGTTTTGGCACCGATTAACCCTGCACAAAAGAACATTGCGCCGCCAATAATATGCCCGAGTAAAATCGCAATAATCCCTTGTTTCCAACCAAGAGGCGCAAACCAAGTTCCAGTTAAAATTTCAGCCATAGAAATAGCCGCAGTAAACCATACAAGACCTGCAGTAAGATTTGAATATTTTTGTTGCATTTTTTTATTCCTTTAGGTTAAGTATTGTTGATTAAAATTTATAATATAGAAAATTCAAGAGGACTAAGTTAAATAGGAATGCCTGAAAATAATACCAACAAAAGCGGTGGGAGAATATTTGTTACAAATCCAAAAGAAATAGCAATGGGTGTTACTTCTATTCCTCCTGATTTTTGGATAATGGGTAAAGTACAATCTAATGCAGTCGCACCGGTGATACCAATAGCCGTTGAGCGAAAATGTTGCATAAAAAGCGGCACGATAAATAAACTAATAATTTCCCGAGATAAATCATTGAAAAACGCAATACTCCCCTGCACCGGCCCCCACGCATTTGTCAGTACCACGCTTGATAAAGAATACCACCCCATTCCTGAAGCAAATGCCAAACCTTGAGTGATAGGCATAGCTAAAACCAACGCCGCTATGATTCCCCCCAATAAAGAAGTGACGGTAAACACAATACCGGTTTGAAAACCACGTTTATTGAACAACGCATCTTTTAGCGAAATACCATTGTTACGCAGCTGAATCCCCACAAAAAAGATTAATACAATTAATACATAAAGATTAATACCCGTAGGTAAAACAAGATAGGAGTTAAAGAACCAGCCACATAAAGTCCCAAAAACAACGGTGCCGGAAAGTTTAAAAGAATCAACCAATGAATGCCGGCGAGAAACGATTTTTCCTTGAGATTTAAGTAATGGTGCCGGATTAAAACGATCATAAATCATTAATCCAATCATATTTGAAGTTAAAATAATCATTGAAAGTATTGTCGCCGTTTTCCCAATAATGGGTAATTTTGCTCCAATATCATCAAGTTGACCAAGTAAATATCCCATTAAAAACAAGATGATATACAGCAGAAACATTACCATCCGATTAATTCCGGCTATATG